>NZ_AP027291.1:2421641-2724346 GCF_030295745.1 Mycolicibacterium sp. TUM20985 | reverse complement strand
TTCAACCCACCGAACCCGGAACCGATGATGACGACCTTATGCCGATCCGATGCCGTAGCTCCGGGGTGGCTCATTGCTGCTCCTCGCGTGCGAAAACCTACTCAGTACAACCGATAGGTTAGTCGGACGCGTTCCCCGGAGCGCGGTGAGATAACCCACCGCACCCAAATGTTTACCCCGCCAGCAGGGGCTTCAGCTTCTCGGCGACCTCCGTGACCGGCCCGGGGTGATACCCGTCGAGGCTCGTGACGGGGCTGAGGATGACACCGTCCACCCCTGCATCGAGGACCTTCGTCTTGATCTGATCGGCCACCTGTTCGGGGCTACCGAACACCGCCTGCTGCCGGAAGTCCTCGGGAATGAAGTCGGCGGTGATGCCTTCGCCAACGATCGCGACCACCAGCATGCTGGTCTCGAGAGTGGCGGGATCGCGGTCGATCTTCTCGCAGTTCTCCTTGAGCACCGCAAGCTTGCGGGGCAACTCGTCGAAGCCGGCGATGATGTTGAGGTGGTCGAAGTGCTTGGCGGCCAACGGAATCGTCTTCTTCTCGCCGCTGCCGCCGATCATCAGCGGAATGTGGTCGCGGAAGCGCGGTTCGGCCATCGCCTCCTGGGTGCGGTAGTACTTCCCGGAGAACGTCGGCCGCTCACCGGCGAGCATCGGCAAGATGATCTCCAGCGACTCATGGAGCCGGTTGAACCGGTCGGTGAACGTGCCGAAGTCATAACCCAGCGAATCGTGCTCCAACTCGTACCAGCCCGTCCCGATGCCCAGGATCGCCCGGCCCTGACTGATCACGTCCAGGGTGGTGATGGCCTTGGCGAGCAACGTGGGGTTGCGGTAGGTGTTACCCGTGACGAGCGTGCCGAGTTGGACGCTGTCGGTGACCGCCGCGAGCGCGCCGAGTGCGGTGTAGGCCTCGAGCATCGGCTGGTCGGGGGTACCGAGCCCGGGTAGCTGGTAGAAGTGATCCATCACGAAGACGGAGTCATACCCGGCGGCTTCGGCTTCCTGCGCCTGGGCGATGACGGTGGGGAAGAGTGCCTCGACCCCGGTGCCGTAGGAGAAGTTGGGAATCTGTAGTCCGAGTCGGATCGTCACTCAGGTGACACTAGCCACGGGTAAACGGAACCGGTACCCCGTTTCGCTGTCCGCGAAGAGGGAATAACTGGGGACTCAGGCGAAGCTGGCCAACGCGCCGTGCGAGACGTGCAGCGTCTGACCGGTGATGTGCCTGGCGGCGGGGGTCGTCAGGAACAATGCCAGCCGGGTGATCTCGGCGGCGACCGATGGTGAGGTCCTGGCGATGCCGTCGTAGCCGGGCTCGGCGCCACGTCCCGATGCCACCGCATTGAGGGTGATCCCGCGAATTCCGAAGTGAGTCGCTTGTCCCGCCGTCCAGTTCGACAGCGCGGCCTTGATCGCCGCTTCGGCACTGCCCTCGCTGGCGTTGTCGCCGACGACGTTGACGATCGATCCGCCGGAACGCAGGTGATCGCCGAGGATCTGGATGGTGAGCACGGCCGAGAGCACGGTCGCATCGAGCGCCGTACGCCATGCGGCGGCACGCTCGGTGAGCGTGTAGGTGCGGGGATCCCCGCCGTCCCCACGGTGCGCGGGGACGTTGATGATCGTGTCGAGGTGGTGGGGGAACTGCGAACGGGCTTCCTCGAGACTGGCCGGGTCGGTGTTGTCGAAGACGATCGAGTCGACGTCGAGCTCCTTCGCCGCGACCTCGAGATCGTCGCGGCGCGCGCCCGCGATGACGACCTGGTGTCCGGCGTCGCGGAAGCCCTCCGCGATGATGCGTCCTAGTTCGGTGTCACCGCCGGTGAGCAGCACATCCATCACTACGACCTCCTCGTGTTCGACGCTGAACCCAGCGAGTCGCCCATGATGTTACTGGACAGTAGCTACCCGGCGAAACGCGCCACGCGGTGAACGAAGGACGGTCGCATGGAGGTCACCTAGGGTTACACCGTGACCAGCGCCCGCCGCGCCATCGCGGCCGTATCGGCACTACTCCTGGTGGCGACCGCATGCGGAACGCGCACCGGTGGCGATACCCCGGCCGGTGGCTCGCTCGCCGTCTACGCGGCCGCCTCGTTGAAGAAGCCGTTCACCGCCATCGGCGACCGGTTCACCACCGACGACCCCGGCTGGTCCGTCGACTTCACCTTCGCCGGTTCGTCGGACCTCGTCACGCAATTGACGCAGGGCGCGACGGCCGACGTGTTCGCCTCCGCGGATACCAAGAACATGGACGAGGCCGCGGCGGCGGGCCTGCTGTCGGGTGATGCGGTGGACTTCGCGTCCAACACGCTCGTCATCGTGACCGCGCCGGGGAACCCGAAGAAGGTGGCCACCTTCGGGGATCTGACCCGGCCCGGGTTGGCCGTCGTCGCCTGCGCGCCGCAGGTCCCGTGCGGCTCGGCCACGGAGAAGGTGGAGCGAGCGGCGGTGGTGACCCTCGACCCCGTCAGCGAGGAGTCCTCCGTCACCGACGTGCTGACCAAGGTGACCAGCGGGCAAGCCGACGCCGGCGTCGTGTACGTCAGCGATGCGCTCGGCGCGGGCGAGGACGTGACGACGGTCGAGTTCCCCGAGGCGGCCGCGGCGGTCAACATCTATCCGATCGCCGTGTTGAAGGAAGCGACCGACGCCGCCGCAGCGCAGCGGTTCGTGGACCTGGTGACGAGCGACGAGGGCCAGAAGATCCTCGAGCAGGCGGGCTTCGCCAAGCCTTGAGCACTCCTGGCGGTCTGCCGCGCTGGATCTACCTGCCCGCCGCCATCGGCGCGACCTTCGTCATCCTGCCGTTGATCGCCATCGCGGCGAGGGTCGACTGGTCCCAGTTTTGGACGTTGATCACCAGCAGTTCCTCACTGACTGCGCTCGAGCTCAGCTTCAAGACCTCGGCAGCGAGCACGACGCTGTGCATCGTCTTCGGCGTGCCGATGGCAATGGTGTTGGCGCGCAACGATTCCCGTGCAGTCCGATGGGTGCGCCCGTTGATCCTGCTGCCGTTGGTCCTGCCGCCGGTGGTGGGTGGCATCGCCCTGCTCTACGCGTTCGGACGTCTCGGACTGCTCGGTAGATATCTCGACGCGGCGGGCATTCAGATCGCCTTCACCACCACCGCGGTGGTGCTCGCGCAGACGTTCGTCTCGCTGCCCTTCCTCGTCATTGCCCTGGAGGGTGCCGCGCGCACCGGCGGGTCCGAGTACGAGGTGGTGGCCGCCACCCTCGGGGCACGACCGTCCGCGGTGTGGTGGCGGGTGACGTTGCCGCTGCTGGCGCCAGGGCTGGCGTCGGGGGCGGTGCTCGCCTTCGCCCGGTCACTCGGCGAATTCGGTGCGACGTTGACGTTTGCGGGGTCGCGCGAAGGGGTGACCCGCACGCTTCCGCTGGAGATCTACCTGCAACGGGAGGTCGACGCGCAGGCGGCGGTGGCCTTGTCGGTGCTGCTCGTCGCGGTGGCAGCCGTCGTCGTCATCGGTCTCGGCAGCCACAGGATCAAGGCCGGTGCAGCGAGTGGCTGGCGGTGAACCATGAGCGGCTGCGAGGTGCGGGCCGTCGTCGAGAGCCGGGGCCTGGACGTTGAATTCGCGGTTCCGCCAGGGGAGGTGCTGGCGATCCTCGGCCCCAACGGGGCGGGCAAGTCCACCGTCCTGCACGTCATCGCCGGTCTGGTCCGACCCGATCCCGGGTCGGTGCGCGTGGGGGACCGGGTGCTCACCGACAGTTCCACCGGCACGCGGGTCGAGACGTACGACCGTCGCATCGGCCTTCTCATGCAGGACCCCCTGCTGTTTCCCCACCTGTCGGTTTCGGCCAACGTGGCGTTCGGCGCCCGTAGCGGGAATCGACTGTCGCGCAAGGTGTCTCATGACGCCGCCGGACATTGGTTGGCCGAAGTCGAGGCGGCGGACCTGGCCCACCGTAGGCCGCGTCGACTGTCCGGCGGCCAGGCGCAGCGCGTCGCCCTGGCCCGGGCGCTGGCCGCAGACCCCGACGTCCTGCTGCTCGACGAACCCCTGGCCGGACTGGACGTCGGGACAGCGGCGGCGATGCGCGCGGTGTTGCGCCGCGTCCTGACCCGCGACGGCCGGTCGTCGGTTCTGGTCACCCACGATCTCCTCGACGTCGTGACCCTCGCCGACCGCGTCATGGTGCTGGAGTCGGGCCGCATCGCGGAAGCCGGCCGAACCGCCGACGTCGTGGCGGCGCCGCGCAGCAGTTTCGGGGCACGGTTCGCCGGAATCAACCTGGTGAACGGCCGAGCCGGGGCCGGCCCCACGCTGGTGACCAGCTGGCAGCAGGTGTGGCACGGCCGCCCCGACGACGGCGCCGTCCGCGAGGGTGAACCCGTCACCGCCACCTTCCACCCCTCGGCCGTGGCGGTCTACCGCGACGAGCCGCACGGCAGCCCCCGTAACACCGTCGAGGTCGTCATCGCCGAACTCGACAGCCGCGGCCCGGCCATCAGGGTCCGAGCCGACCAGCAACCCGACGGCTCGCCGGGGCTGTCCGCCGACATCACCGCCGAGTCCGCGTCGGATCTGCGACTCGGTCCCGGGCAACGCGTCTTCTTCACCGTCAAGTCGCAGGAAGTCGCGATCCATCCGGCCCCGTAACGACCGTGGCGACCCCCACGATCAACAAGCATCGACCACCCGCGCACCGCGCGGGTGCCTTGCCGTGTCCGGCTCCCGCCAGCAATTGTCAACGCATGTCCCTTGCACGCGTTTCGAGCTCTCAGCAATCTCCAAGTTTGACACTCTAAGAGCAACTCACACTTGCGTCACGGCTGTAACACGGTAGTTTCTTCCCCATGCAGCACCCTTCACGACGCATGGGCTTCCCCAAGGCGCTCGCCACGGCCGCCATCGCCGGCATGACCGCGATCACCCTCGCCCTCCCCGGTCCCGTCGCGTTCGCCGAACCCGTCCCGCCCGCCCCGGCGCCCGCGCCCGCTCCGGGGCCTGCCCCAGCTCCTGCGCCCGCCCCGGCCCCGGCTCCGGCTCCGGTCGATCCCAACGCGCCACCACCGCCCCCGGCCGATCCGAACGCCCCGCCGCCGGATCCCAACGCGCCTCCCGCGCCGCCGCCACCCGAACCCGGCCGCGTCGACAATGCCGCAGGCGGCTTCAGCTATGTGGTGCCGGCCGGCTGGAAGCTGTCGGACAACACGCAGCTGTCCTACGGCCAGGCGTTGCTGACGAAGATCCCCGAGCAGGGGGCCGAGGCACCGTCCGACACCAGCGTGTTGCTCGGTCGGCTCGACCTGAAGCTGTTCGCCGGCGCCGAGACCGACAACGCGAAGGCCGCCACGCGCCTGGCCTCCGACATGGGCGAGTTCTTCATGCCGTTCGCGGGTACGCGCCAGGGCCAGGAGGCAGGGCCCCTCGACGCGGCCGGAATGCCGGGGGCGTTCTCGTCCTACGAAGTCAAGTTCACCGACGCCGCCAAGCCCAACGGGCAAATCTGGGCAGGCGTCGTCGGCCAGACGCCGGACCCGGGCACCCCGCGTGGCCAGCGGACCCCGCAGCGCTGGTTCGTGGTGTGGCTGGGCTCGGCGAATCACCCCGTGGACAAGGCCGCCGCGACCGTGCTCACGCAGTCGATCCGGCCGTTCACTCCGCCTCCGCCTCCGCCGCCGCCCGAGCCCGACCCGAACGCACCACCACCGGATCCGAACGCACCGCCGGCCCGACCCGGCGTCGGCGTCCCCGTGCCGGTGACCAACGCGCCACCGGAGATGCTGCCGCCGGGGTGATCGGAGCAAATCGACTGACGAACGTGCACCTATCGGGTGCCCAATCGTTACCGGCGACCGGTAGACCGAGAAAGGAACCAGCGAGCGCGTTGGTTCGGCCGATTACACGCAGGAGTTCGTCATGGACATGATCACGGCAACGGAGTTTCTGGCGGCTCGATCCACCACGCTGACCAGCGTCGGGTGGATCGGTTACATCATCATCGGAGCGTTGGCGGGCTGGATCGCCGGCAAGATCGTCAAGGGTGGTGGCTCGGGCATTCTGATGAACATCGTCATCGGGATCGTGGGCGCACTCATCGGCGGCTTCCTGCTGAGCTTCTTCGTCGACACCGCGGCGGGTGGCTGGTGGTTCACCCTGTTCACCGCGATCCTCGGAGCGGTGATCCTGCTCGCGATCGTCGGCGCGGTCCGCAAGAGGTAGTCGCGCCGGTCACAGCGCCGCAAGGACACCGCGCATCGACGCGGCGAGCGTGCCACGGCCCGGGCCATAGACCGGGCCGCGGCCGTCGCTGAGAAGGATGCGCAGCCGCGCCATGCCGCGGGCCCGCACCGGCAGCGGTCCGAGCAGTCGTGCCAGCACGTCCTGCACGACCTCGGCCGACCGTTCGACCGCCTCGGCGTGGAGGGGCACGCGCAACCGAACCCCAGGTCGGCTGGGCAGCCGGCCGACGTCCTCCAACATTCGCCTCAGCCCCGCGGCCAAGTCCTCGCGCTCGCGGCGCGAGGCCAGCCTCAGGTAGTGCGCCGCCAGGGGTGTGCCCGCCGCGACCGTGACCCCTCGTTCGATCTGCAGGTCGTAGCGGGTAGCGAACAGGCGTGCCCACATGCGTCTCGAGCATGTCACGTCGGCCAACGCGATGCGGGGGCTTTGACGGCCGTCGGCGACGGTCGCAGGGCCTCTGTAGTAGATCGGTATGCCGTTTCGTGGCGTCATCGTCAACTCCTCGTATCGTGACCTTCTAAAACGCTATACCGGTCACTAATGACCAGTCAAGGCTTCAAGGCGGTCACGATCGGGCCTATGATGACCGCGTGACGTCTACCCAGTGGACCGGTGACCACGAGGGCAAACCGGCGCCGAACCCCTTGCGCCGGGTCCAGAGCCTCATCAACACCGTCGACCTCGAATCCGGCCAGGACCGGTTGGCCAAGGTCGACGACGCCCGCCCATGGCTCGTCGGCAACGGCCTGCTGGCCGCCGAGAGCACCGTGGGCCATGACGACCTACGCATGGTTGCCGAGGTACGAGAAAGCTTGCGCGCGCTGGTGATTCACAATTCGGGCGGACCGGCGCCGGATCCCGCGGCGATGGGGCCGCTGCACGGGCTCGCCGGCGCCGCCGTCATCCGTGCCGCCCTCGACGAGAACGGTCGGGTCTCGCTGATCGACCAGGACGATTCGTTGCGAGCCCGACTGCTCTCGCTTCTGCTGACGGTCAGGGACGCTCAGCTCGACGGCACCTGGACCCATCTGAAGGCCTGCGCGAACGACGGCTGCCGATGGGCGTTCTACGACCGCTCCCGAAACCACGGCGGAACGTGGTGTGACATGGCGACGTGCGGGAACAAGCTGAAGAATCGCGAGTTTCGTGCCAGACGGCGTCAGCCGGGCTGACCGACGGGTTACGTCGAGAGGTGCCAGACCACGGCGGCGGCGAGCGCGCCCAAGCCGTTCAGCGACCAGTGCAGGGCAATCGGAGCGATCAGGCTGCCGCTGCGCCTGCGCAGCCAGGTGAAGACGAAACCGGCCGCACCAGTCGCGATCACGGCCATCACCACACCGGCGACCATGCCGACCACGCCCGCACCGAACAGATCGGTGAAGCCGACGTTGCTACTGGTCAGGCCGAACGACGTGGCGATGTGCCACATGCCGAACAGCAGGGACCCCGCCGCCGCCACCCCGCGGAACCCCCAGGCGCGGTCGAGTGCGCCGTGCAGGACGCCGCGGAAGGCCAGTTCCTCGGGGATCACGGTCTGCAACGGGATGATGATCATCGAGGCGAGCAGCGCACCCGAAATGGTGGCGTAGTGGTCGTTCATGAACATGGGCCGCGTCCACGGCAGCAGCGCACCCGCGACCACGACCGTCCCGACCAGCACGACGGCTCCCAGCGCGTACCACGCCCCCGAACGCCACTGCTCGCGACCGAGCCCCAGCTCGTTCCAGCCCAGGCCGCGCGACCGCACCAGGAGCACCAGACCGATCGCCGCAGCGGGTACTACGACGACGTTGGCCCACGGGGTGGTGAAGTGCGCCACCAGGTTCGTCAGGACCAGCACGACGACCACGACGCCGATGTCGACGTAGACGCGGAAGTGGTGCAGAGCCGACAGCTGACCGATCAGCGGGTGAGGGGGCAGCTGCGCCTCGGCGACGTCGATCATGATCGGCCAAGCTTACGTGCCTATGAGTTTGCCCAGGTCAGAACCGACCGTCGAGTGACCCAACACACGGGTAACCTCCAGGTGAATTCCTCAGTCCGACCCAGCGGCCGGGCTTCTCCGGCGGTTGGATGTCACCCAGGGCGTCACCCGACGCCGTAGGAGTGTATTTCGATGACCGCCTGGACCACTGACCATGCCGCCCCACCCGACGAGGCGACGATCGCCCGGCTCGACCGCTGGTGGCGGGCGGCGAACTACCTCTCCGTGGGCCAGATCTACCTGCTCGACAACCCGCTGCTGCGCACCCCGCTGACCCGTGACGACGTCAAGCCCCGGCTGCTGGGCCACTGGGGGACCACACCCGGACTCAACTTCCTCTACGCCCACCTCAACCGCGCGATCAAGGCGCGCGCGCAGTCGACGATCTACGTCACCGGCCCGGGGCACGGCGGTCCCGGCCTGGTCGCCAACGCCTACCTCGACGGGACGTATTCGGAGGTGTACTCCGACATCACCCAGGACGCCGAGGGGCTGCGTCGACTGTTCCGGCAGTTCTCCTTTCCCGGGGGCATCCCCTCCCACGTCGCTCCCGAGACGCCGGGTTCAATCCATGAGGGCGGCGAGTTGGGTTATGCCCTTTCGCACGCCTACGGTGCGGCCTTCGACAACCCGGACCTACTCGTCGCGGCCGTCGTCGGTGACGGCGAGGCGGAAACTGGGGCGCTAGCGACGAGTTGGCACTCGAACAAGTTCACCAATCCCGCCAAGGACGGCGTGGTGCTTCCCATCTTGCACCTGAACGGGTTCAAGATCGCCAATCCGACTGTGCTGGCACGCATTCCAGAAGACGAACTGCGCAGTCTGATGGTCGGCTACGGGCACGAGCCATACTTCTTCGAGGTCCCCGACGATCCAGAGCACACGGACTTCGCCGACGTCCATCGTCGATTCGCCACCTTGCTCGACGCCGTCCTCGACGAGATCGCGCGGATCAAGGCCACGGCGCAGGGCGGCGGCGAGGATCGGCCGCGTTGGCCGATGATCGTGTTCCGTACCCCGAAGGGATGGACCGGACCCGCCTACATCGACGGCAAGAAGACCACCGGTTCCTGGCGTGCCCATCAGGTGCCCCTCGCCAACGCCCGCGACACACCGGAACACCTCGAGGTGCTCGCCACCTGGCTGGCCTCCTACCGACCCGACGAGCTGTTCGACGAGGACGGCCGACTGCAGTCCGACATCGCCGAACTGGCGCCGGAGGGCACGTTGCGGATGAGCGACAACCCCCACACCAACGGCGGACAGCTCCTGAAGGATCTGCGGCTGCCCGACTTCCGCGAATACGGCGTCGACGTTCCCGCCCCGGGGGCGACCCTGGCGGAGGCCACCAGGGTCCTTGGCGGCTGGCTGACCGACGTGATTCGGTTGAACCCGAACAACTTCCGCATCTTCGGGCCCGACGAGACAGCCTCGAACCGCTTGCAGGGCGTGTTCGACGCGACCGACAAGCAGTGGAACGCCGAGTACGTCTCGGCCGAGGTCGACGATCACCTCGCCCGCGTCGGCCGGGTCGTAGAGATGCTGTCCGAGCACCAGTGCCAGGGGTGGCTCGAGGGATACTTGCTGACCGGGCGGCACGGTCTGTTCAACTGCTACGAGGCGTTCATCCACATCATCGACTCGATGATGAACCAGCACGCCAAGTGGCTGAAGGTCACCAACCACATTCCGTGGCGCCGACCGATCGCAAGCTTGAACTACTTGCTGTCGAGCCATGTCTGGCGACAGGACCACAACGGGTTCAGCCACCAGGACCCCGGCTTCATCGATCACGTCGTCAACAAGCGCGCCGAGGTCGTCAGGGTCTATCTCCCACCGGATGCGAACACCCTGCTCTCCACGTATGACCACTGCTTGCGCTCCCGCCAGTACGTCAACGTGGTGGTCGCGGGCAAGCAGCCGGCGCCCAACTTCCTGACCATGGAGGAGGCGGTCGCCCACTGCACCAGGGGGCTCGGCATCTGGGAGTGGGCGGGCAGCGAGGAGCCCGGCGAGGAACCCGACGTCGTGATCGCCACGGCCGGTGACGTTCCGACGCTGGAGGGACTCGCGGCGGTCGACCTGCTGAAGCAGCACATTCCGGGTTTGCGGATCCGGTTCGTCAACGTCGTGGACCTGATGCGGCTGCAGGATGACACCGAACATCCACACGGCTTGTCCAGCAAGGCCTTCGACATGGTCTTCACACCCGACAAGCCGGTCGTCTTCGCCTATCACGGGTACCCGTGGCTCATCCACCGGCTGATCTACCGCCGCACCAACGCCAATGCCTTCCACGTCAGGGGATACAAGGAGGAGGGCACCACCACCACGCCGTTCGACATGGTGATGCTCAACGATCTCGACCGGTTCCACCTGGTGATCGACGTGATCGATCGCGTGCCGTCGCTGCAGACGAAGTACGCCACGCTGCGCCAGGACATGGTCGACCGGCGGATCTCGGCGCGCGAATACACCCGTGAGCACGGTGACGACCTCCCCGAGGTCCGCGATTGGATGTGGCCCGCCGCGCATGGCGTCGCGTCCGCATCGACGATCTCGGCGTCCGAGGCCACGGGCGGTGACAACGAGTAGCTCGGCCCCGCCCCGCGCCGTCCGCAGTCGCTGAACGATACTGATCGGCATGCTTGACACGTGTCAGCTTCTGGCGTCGGTGCGGGTGCTCGACACCGGGGGCCCGGATTCGGACGGCGTGAGCCGACTCCTGGCCGATCTGGGCGCCGACGTGCTGAAGGTCGAGGCACCGGGCGGTGCCGCCCACCGCACGGCCCGGCCCACCGTGGCGGGGGCGTCGGTGGCCTTCGCGCTCGACAACGCCAACAAGCGAAGTGCCGTGCTCGATCCGCACGAGGCCGGCGACCGGGACCGCTTCGTCGAACTGGTCGCCCGCGCCGACATCCTGGTCGACGGTGGGGGACCCGTCGGCGCCGTCTCGTTCGGCAGGTCCGCCGCCGAGCTGGCGGACCGGTTCGATCATCTCGTCGCGCTCGAGATCACCGACTTCGGCACGTCGGGTCCGCGCGCGGACTGGCGGGCCACAGACGCCGTGCTGTACGCGATGTCGACGGCACTGTCCCGCTCGGGACCCACCGCGGGGCGTCCGGTGCTGCCGCCGAACGGCATCGCGTCGGGTACCGCCGCAGTTCAGGGCGCCTGGGTCGCACTGGTCGCGTACTATCACCGATTGCGCTGCGGCCGTGGTGATTACATCGACTTCTCCCGGTTCGAAGCCGTCGTCCAGTGCCTCGATCCACCCTTCGGGTCGGAGGGTCAGGCCGCCGTCGGGCAGAAGTCGTCCGGCGAATTGTGGCGCGGACGCCCGCGCAATCAGCAGATCTATCCCACGTTCCCGTGCCGCGATGGGTTCGTCAGGATCTGCCTGCTGTCGGCACGACAGTGGCGGGGCATGCGGGCCTGGCTCGGCGAACCGGAGCAGTTCTCCGACGCCAAGTTCGAGTCGATCGGCGCCCGCTACGCCGCCTCGAGTGAACTCAACGCCGTCATCGCCGACCTGTTCGCGGACCAGACGATGGACGCCCTCGTCGCCGAGGGTCAACGCCGGGGTGTCCCCATCGCCGCCGTGCTCAGTCCCGCCCAGGCACTCGCGTCGGATCACTTCCGCGACGTCGGCGCGCTGACCGAGGCCCGAGTGTCGCCAGATGCGACGCTCGAAATGTTGGCCGGTCCGTTCGTGATCGACGGCCGCCGAGCGGGTCTGGAGCGTCCCTGCCCGGATCCCGGTGCCGACGACGGCCGATGGCTCGACGTGGAGCGCCCGTCCGCACCGGCCGCCCATGCACCGGGCGGGCAGCCGTTCGAGGAATTGCGCGTGCTGGATCTCGGCGTCATCGTCGCCGGTGGCGAGCTCGGCCGACTGTTCGCCGACCTCGGTGCCGAGGTGATCAAGGTGGAGAGTGCGACGTATCCCGACGGGTTACGGCAGACCCCGCCCGGTCAGCCGATGAGCAGATCGTGGGCGCTCACCCATCGCAACGAGTCGAGCCTCGGTCTTGATCTGCGTCATCCGCAGGGTGCCGCCATGTTCAGTCGGCTGGTGTCGGAGTCCGATGCGGTGTTCGCCAACTTCAAACCGGGAACCCTTGCTGCCCTTGGCTTCTCCTTTGGTGAGCTGCGCGCTCTCAACCCAGGGATCATCCTTGCCGAGAGCAGCGCCTTCGGCGCGACCGGTCCGTGGAGCGGGCGGATGGGTTACGGACCGCTGGTGCGCGCCACCACCGGTGTCAGCCGGCTGTGGACCTCCGATGACGCGAACGACGTCGGCTTCTACGACGCCACGACGATCTTCCCGGACCACGTCGTCGCCAGGATCACCGCGATCGGTGCCCTTGCGGCACTCATCGCCCGGAGCACCTCCGGGGCGGGTGCCCACGTGCACGTGTCGCAGGCCGAGGCCGCGGTCAACCAGCTCGCCACCACCTACGCCGCCGACGCCGCACGAGCCGCGGGCCTCGACGTCGCCGACGACGCCGCCGTCCACGCCGTCTACCCGTGCGCTGGGGACGACGAATGGTGCGTGATCTCGGTGCGTTCCGACGATGATCGCGTGGCGCTGGCCAAGGTCATGGGGGCCGTCGAATTGCGCGGTGAAAGAGCGTCATTGCTGGAGCAGCTGGCGGAGTGGACGTCGACCCGCGACAAGGCCGAGGTCGCCGCGGCGGCCCAGGACGCCGGGGTGCCCGCGGGCCCGATGAATCGTGCGGTCGACGTCCTCGCCGATCCGCAACTCACCTTCCGCCATTTGTACGGCGACATGGCCCACCCGCTGTTCGCTGCACCGCTGACCGCCGAAACCCATCCGGCGCCGTTCCGGCGGATCGCCGACGCGCCCCAACGGCCCGCCCCGATGCCGGGGGAGCAGACTCGGGAGATCGTGGGTGCCGTGCTGGATCTGGACTCCGACGACATCGACCGATTGATCACCGAGGGCGTGCTGTTCGCATGGTCCGGGCCCGACGACAGGAGCACCTCATGACGACGCTTACGGATTTCGACGGCGGCAGGCTGTTCATCGACGGGCGGTTTCGCAAGGCCACTCACGTGGAACCGGTCATCGAGGCGGCGACCGGGGAACCGCTCGGCGACGGCTCCTCGGCGACCGAATCCGAGATCGACGACGCCGTGGCAGCGGCGGGCGCGGCACTGGACGGCTGGCGTGCCACCCCCGCGGCCGAGCGCGCCGACATTCTGCTCCGCTTAGCCGACGCGCTGACCGCGCGATCGTCGACCACCAACGAGTTGTGCACCCGCGAGAACGGCATGCCGATCCGGCTGTCGCGGGGCTCGAACGGTGCCTTCCCCGCGGCGCTGCTGCGGTACTACGCGGGGCTAATCGCCGAGTCCGACGATGAGGAGATCCGGCCCGCGATGATCGGGCACACCATCGTGCGCCGCGAACCCGTCGGAGTCGTCGGCGCCATCACGCCGTGGAACTACCCGCAGGCGCTGGCGGCCATGAAGATCGCGCCCGCCCTGGCCGCGGGGTGCACGATGGTGCTCAAGGCGGCTCCCGAAACTGCCTTGGATGCATTGGTATTCGGCGAGGCGGCGGAGGAGGCCGGCCTGCCGCCAGGCGTTCTCAACATCGTGGCCGGTGGACCGGTGGCAGGCGCGCACCTGGTGCAGCATCCCGGCATCGACAAGGTGGCCTTCACGGGATCGACCGCGGCGGGCCGCGTCATCGCCGAGATGTGCGGGCGACTTCTGCGGCCGGTCACGCTGGAACTGGGCGGCAAGTCAGCGGCGATCATCCTCGACGATGCCGACCTCGACGCGACGATCAAGGGTCTGCGGTCGGCCTCGTTCGTCAACAACGGGCAGACGTGTCATCTGAGCTCGCGGATCCTGGCCCCGCGGTCGCGTTACGGCGAAGTGGTCGACGCGGTGGCGGCGCTCGCCGACGGTCTCACCGTCGGGGACCCGCTGGACAAGGGCACCGTCATCGGCCCGCTGGTCAGTGCCCGCCAGCGCGAACGCGTGCTGAACTACATCGACGTCGGCAAGTCTGAAGGCGGCAAAGTCGTTGCGGGCGGCGCGGTTCCGGCCGATCAGCCGCGAGGCTGGTTCGTCTCGCCGACCGTCTTCGCCGACGTCGACAACTCCGCCCGCATCGCGCAGGAGGAGATCTTCGGACCGGTGGTCGCGGTGATTCCGTATGACTCCGACCGCGAGGCGATCGAGATCGCCAACGACAGCGAGTTCGGTCTCGGCGGCACGGTGTGGTCAACCGACACCGAGCGCGCCACCGACGTCGCCCGCGCCGTCCACACGGGCACCATCGGCGTCAACGACTATCAGCTGGACATGCAGTCACCGTTCGGCGGCGTCAAGGCCAGCGGCATGGGTCGCGAACTGGGCCCGGAGGGCCTGGCCGCCTACCAGACGCTGAAGTCCATCTACCGCGTCGGACCCTTCCCCTCCTAGCCCACCAGCGCGAGCAGAGAAGCAGAAAGGCAACCCATGCCGCTGGATGCCAGAACACCGGTGCTCGTCGGCTACGGCCAGGTCAACCAACGCGACGGTGATCCGACGGTGGAGCCCGTCGACCTGATGGAGCAGGCGGCTCGGGCCGCGGCCGATCCGCGGGTGCTCGAAGCCGTGGACTCCGTGCGCATCGTCAACCTGCTGTCCTGGCGGTACCGCAACCCCGGACTGCTTCTCGCCGAACGGATTCGAGCCACCAACGCCGAGGGTCGGTACACCAGCATCGGCGGTAACGTCCCGCAATCGCTGGTCAACCAGGCGTGTCTCGACATCCAACGCGGCGCCGCGGACGCCGTGATCATCGCCGGTGCCGAGACGTGGCGCACCCGGACCAAGGTGCGGGCAGCGGGCGGCAAGCTGGACTACACGAAGCAGGACGACTCGGTGCCCGTTCCGCAGGGCGCCGAGGACGAGTTCGCGCTGGCCGGGCCCGTCGAACTGCGCATTCATCTGGATCGGCCGTCGTTCGTCTACCCGATGTTCGAGCAGGCGTTGCGCATCACGGCTGGGGAGACGCCCGACGAACACCGCCGCCGGATCGGCGAGCTGTGGGCCGGATTCAGCACCGTCGCCCAGGGCAACCCGCACGCCTGGAACCGGAGCGTCGTGACCGCCGAGGACGTCTGGCAGCCCAGTGCGACCAACCGGATGATCAGCTGGCCGTACACCAAGTTGATGAACTCCAACAACATGGTCGACCAGGGAGCCGCCCTGGTGCTGATGTCGGTGGAAAGAGCTACATACCTTCAGGTTCCGAACGATCGCTGGGTGTTCCCGTATGCGGGCACCGACGCTCATGACACCTATCTGATCGGCGAGCGCGACGCGTTCGACCGATCACCCGCCATCCGGATCGCCGGTGGCCGGGCGCTGGAGCTGGCGGGTCGGGGCATCGACGACATGGACTTCGTCGACCTGTACTCCTGCTTCCCCTCAGCGGTCCAGGTCGCCGCACGCGAACTCGGTCTTGCGCTCGACGGCCCTCACCCGCTGACGGTGACCGGCGGCCTGACCTTTGCGGGCGGGCCGTGGAACAACTACGTCACGCACTCCATCGCCACCATGGCGGAGCGGCTGACCTCGTCGCCGGGGACCGTCGGCCTCGTCACGGCCAATGGCGGTTACCTGACCAAGCACAGCTTCGGCGTCTACGGGACCGAGCCGCCAGTGAACGAATTCCGTTGGGAGGACGTGCAATCTGCTGTCGACGCCCAGCCGACGCGGATCGCCGAGGACGAGTGGGAGGGTGTCGGGACCGTCGAGTCGTGGACCACGCCGGTCAGCCGCGACGGCATTCCAGAGAAGGCGTTCCTCGCGGTCCGCACGCCCACCGACAGCCGCGCCCTCGCGGTGATCACCGACGCCACCGAGGCCGAGGCGAGTACTCGCGAGGACCTCGCGGGCGCCAAGGTCCGCGTGCTCGCCGACGGTAGCGCCACCCTCCTGTAGCGCCCCGCGCGATTTGTGCACCCGCGCCCGTGGCAAGCGCGGGTGCGGGTGCACATATCGCGCGGGGGGGCGGTTGACTTCCGCCGGGCGGCTTCCCTAGGGTGAGCGGCACCACATATTGAAACGTTTCAACAACGCTGAGGTGCGGGGTATGACCAACAGCTTGCTCGACAACATCGCCATCGAACTGCCGTCGTGGGCGTTCGGAAACTCGGGAACGCGGTTCAAGGTCTTCGGTACGCCGGGCACGCCGCGAACCATCCAGGAGAAGATCGCCGACGCCGCGACGGTGCACCGGTTCACGGGCATGGCTCCGACCGTGGCACTGCACATCCCGTGGGACCGGGTCGACGACTACGCCGCGCTCGGCGCCTTCGCGGCCGAGCACGGCGTGCAACTGGGCACCATCAACTCCAACACCTTCCAGGACGACGACTACAAGTTCGGCAGCCTGACGCACATCGACAAGATGGTGCGGCAGAAGGCGATCGACCACCATCTGGCATGTATCGAGATCATGGACCAGACGGGCTCACGGGATCTCAAGATCTGGCTGGCCGACGGCACCAACTACCCAGGCCAGGGCGACATCCGCGGCAGGCAGGACCGGCTGGCGGAATCGTTGGCGTCGATCTACCAGCACATCGGTCCCCATCAGCGAATGGTGTTGGAGTACAAGTTCTTCGAACCCGCGATGTACATGACCGACGTGCCGGATTGGGGCACCTCCTACGCTCAGGTCAGCGCGCTAGGCGAGCGCGCGAAGGTCTGCCTCGACACCGGCCACCACGCACCGGGAACCAACATCGAGTTCATCGTCGCGCAGCTGCTACGGCTGCAGAAGCTCGGTTCGTTCGACTTCAACTCCCGCTTCTACGCCGACGACGACCTCATCGTCGGCGCGGCCGACCCGTTCCAGCTGTTCCGGATCATGTTCGAGGTGATCCGCGGCGGCGGTCTGGAGACGGGATCCGACCTCGCGTTGATGCTCGACCAGTGTCACAACGTGGAGGCCAAGATCCCGGGCCAGATCCGCTCAGTGCTCAACGTGGCCGAGATGACGGCACGGGCGCTGCTGGTGGACACCGAGGAGCTGGCGTCGGCACAGGAGGCCGGTGACGTACTGGGCGCCAACGAGATCTTCATGGATGCCTTCTACACCGACGTCCGTCCCGCGATGGCCCACTGGCGCACCGAACGCGGCCTGCCCGCACACCCGATGCGTGCGTTCGCCGAGTCCGGGTATCAGAAGACCGTCGACGCCGACCGCGTCGGCGGAACCCAATCGTCCTGGGGAGCATGAATGACCAACGCATGCGTTGCCGATCTGATCGCCCGCTCCAACCGACTCGGGGCAGATCCCAAGAACACCAACTACGCGGGCGGCAACACCTCGACCAAGGGTTCCGACGTCGATCCCGTCACCGGAGAACCGGTAGACCTGTTGTGGGTCAAGGGTTCCGGGGGAGACCTCGGCACACTGACCGAGACCGGACTGGCCGTCCTTCGGCTGGACCGGATGCGTACGCTGGTCCACGTCTACCCCGGCGTCGAGCGCGAGGACGAGATGGTGGCCGCCTTCGACTACTGCCTGCACGGCCGCGGCGGGGCGGCACCGTCCATCGACACCGCCATGCACGGTCTCGTCGATGCGGCACACGTCGACCACCTGCATCCCGACTCGGGCATCGCGCTGGCGACCGCCGCCGACGGTGAGGCGTTGACCAAGCAGATCTTCGGTGACCGCGTGGTGTGGGTTCCATGGCGCCGGCCCGGCTTTCAGCTGGGCCTCGACATCGCCGAGATCAAGGAGCGCAACCCGCAGGCCATCGGCACCATCCTCGGCGGGCACGGCATCACCGCGTGGGGAGACACCTCCACCGAGGCCGAGGCACGGTCGCTGGAGATCATCGACACCGTCGCGAAGTACATCGAGGCCAACGGCCGACCGCAGCCATTCGGTGCGCCACTGGACGGTTATGGCGCGCTGCCCGACGAGCAGCGGCGGGCCAAGGCCGCCGCACTGGCCCCCTTCGTCCGCGGGTTGGCATCGGCGGACAAACCTCAGGTCGGCCACTTCACCGACGACCCTCGGGTGCTCGAATTCCTTTCCACCAGTGCGCATCCGCGGCTCGCGGCACTGGGCACCAGCTGCCCCGACCACTTCCTGCGCACCAAGGTCAAGCCGATGGTGCTCGACCTGCCCGCCGACGCCTCGCTCGAGGACTGCCGGACCAGGCTGGCCGACTTGCACCAGACCTACCGCGCGGACTACCAGGCGTACTACGACCGGCACGCCTCCGCCGACAGCCCCGCGCTGCGCGGGGCGGATCCGGCCATCGTGCTGATCCCCGGTGTCGGGATGTTCAGCTACGGCAAGGACAAGCAGACGGCGCGGGTGGCCGGCGAGTTCTACCTCAACGCCATCAACGTGATGCGCGGGGCGGAGGCCATCTCCACCTACGCGCCGATCGACGAAGCGGAGAAGTTCCGCATCGAGTACTGGGCGCTCGAGGAGGCCAAGCTGGCGCGGATGCCCAAGCCGAAGGCGCTCGCCACCCGCATCGCGCTGGTCACCGGCGCTGCGTCGGGTATCGGCAAGGCCATCGCGACCCGCCTCGCGGCGGAGGGCGCCTGCGTCGTCATCGCCGACCTCGATGCCGAGAAGGCCGGTGCGGCAGCGGAAGCAATTGGTTCGGCCGACGTCGCGATCGGCATCGCCGCCGACGTCACCGACGAGGCCGCCGTACAGGCCGCGATCGACGCCACCGTCCTGGCGTTCGGCGGTATCGACATCGTGGTCAACAACGCGGGTCTCTCACTGTCCAAGTCGCTCCTGGAGACGACGGCGGCGGACTGGGACCTGCAGCACAACGTGATGGCCCGCGGCTCGTTCCTAGTGTCCAAGGCCGCCGCGCGAGCGCTGATCGACCAGGGCCTCGGCGGGGACATCATCTACATCTCGTCGAAGAACGCGGTGTTCGCCGGGCCCATCAACATCGCCTACTCGGCAACCAAGGCCGACCAGGCGCATCAAGTGCGGCTACTGGCGGCCGAACTCGGGGAGCACGGCGTCAAGGTCAACGGCATCAACCCCGACGGGGTGGTGCGCGGCTCTGGCATCTTCGCCGGCGGCTGGGGTGCCAAGCGAGCCGCGGTGTACGGCGTGCCGGAGGAGGAGCTCGGCGCCTACTACGCGCAGCGCACCCTGCTGAAACGTGAAGTCCTGCCGGAGAACATCGCCAACGCCGCGTTCGCGTTGTGTACGTCGGACTTCTCGCACACGACGGGACTGCACGTGCCGGTCGATGCCGGCGTGGCGGCGGCGTTCTTACGATGAGCGCTTGCGCGAAGAGCAAAGGACACAGGTGAGTTCCTCTTTCGTCGCAGTCGACCTCGGCGCCACCAGCGGCCGGGTGATGTTGGCCGAGGTGGGCCAGGGGTCGCTCGAGATGCGCCAGATGAACCGGTTCGCCAATGAGCCGGTCTATCTATGGAACGGCGAGCGCACCGCGATGCACTGGGATCTACCCGGTCTGTTCGCCGGAATCTGCGCCGGGTTGGCCGAAGCGGTGCGCGCGGCACCGGATCTGATGAGCATCGGGGTCGACTCCTGGGCGGTCGACTACGGACTGTTGCGCGACGGGAAACTCCTTGGGCTGCCGTACAACTACCGCGATTCCCGCTGCGCACGCGGCGCCGAGATCGTGCACGCCGCACTCCCACAGGAACAGATCTTCGCCCGCAACGGATTGCAGTTCCTGGCCTTCAACACCATGTTCCAGCTCGCCGCCGACCAGCAAGAGGGTCTGCTCGACCTCGCGGACACCGCGCTGCTGGTGCCCGACCTCATCGGTTACTGGCTGACGGGCGCGATGGCGACCGAGCGGACCAATGCGTCCACGACGGGATTGCTCGGCATCGACGGGCGGTGGGACGACGAGCTGGAGTCGAGGCTGGGCCTGCCCGGCGGGCTCTTCCCCGCGCTCACGGAACCGGGTGCGGAGCTCGGCTTCGTGCTGCCCGATCTCGCCGACCGGGCCGGGTTGACCGCGGGCCTGCGCGTCACCACGGTGGCCTCACACGACACGGCCTCGGCGGTGGTTGCCATCCCGATGCGCTCGGAGTCCTCGGCCTACATCTCCTGTGGCACGTGGGCACTCGTCGGGGTGGAGCTGGCCACGCCGGTGGTCACCGCCGACGCCCGCGCCGCAAACTTCACCAACGAGGTGGGCGCTGACGGTCGAATCCGCTTCCTGCGCAACGTGATGGGACTCTGGCTGCTCAGTGAGACCGTGCGGCACTGGGAGCGCGACGGCTCGCGGGTCGATCTGCCCCGCTTGCTGGAGCAGGCCGCCGCCTGCCCGACACCACCGGCGGTGTTCGACGCCGACGACCCGCGGTTCGTCGAGCCGGGCGACATGCCCGGCCGCATCCTCGGGTGGTACGCCGAACGTGGCGAGCCCGCACCGGCGAACCGACCGGAGATGGCGCGGGCCATCGTCGAGAGCCTAGCCGCCGGGTTCGCCCGCGGCGTCGAGCAGTCGGCCGCCCTCACGGGCGTGCCCGTCGAGACGGTTCACCTGGTGGGCGGCGGGGCGAGGAACCGACTGCTCTGCCAACTGGTCGCCGACCGCGTCGGCAGGCCGGTGGTCGCCGGCCCCGTCGAGGCCACCGCGATCGGTAACGTGTTGATTCAGGCCCGCGCGCACGACCTGTTGCGCGGCGATCTCGAGGATCTCCGCGGCGGCATGGCCGCCGCGCTGGCGGGCGAACGTTTCGACCCGCAACGGACGACAGCTGGAAGGGTTTGACGTCATGGAGAGAAGGATTCCCAACTGGAACGATCTCGCGCCGCTCATGCAGTTCAAGAAACCGGAGTTCGACGCCACCAAGCGCCGGCTCGACAAGGCGCTGACGATCGAGGATCTCCGCCGCATCGCCAAGCGCCGCACCCCGCGGGCGGCGTTCGACTACACCGACGGCTCCGCGGAGGCCGAACTCTCCATCGCGCGGGCGCGGCAAGCGTTCTCCGACGTGGAGTTCCATCCGGCCATCCTTCGCGACGTGTCGAAGGTCAGCACCGGATGGGACGTCCTCGGTGCGCCGGTGAGCCTGCCGTTCGGCATCGCACCGACCGGGTTCACCCGCATGATGCACACCGAGGGCGAGATCGCCGGCGCCCACGCGGCGGCGAAGGCCGGCATCCCGTTCTCGCTGTCCACGATGGGCACCACGGCCATCGAGGACGTCAAGAAGGCGAACCCGTTGGGCCGCAACTGGTTCCAGCTCTACATGTGGAAGGACCGCGACCGGTCGATGGCGCTCGTCGAACGCGCGGTGACGGCGGGCTATGACACCCTGCTGGTGACCGTCGACGTTCCCGTCGCCGGCGCCCGCCTGCGCGACAAGCGCAACGGCATGTCCATACCGCCCGCGCTCACGCTGCGCACCATCGCCAACGCGCTGCCGCGGCCGCAGTGGTGGTTCGACTTCCTGACCACCGAACCGCTGGCGTTCGCCTCGCTCGACCGTTGGTCGGGCACCGTGGCCGAACTGCTGGACACCATGTTCGATCCCACCGTCACGTTCGAGGACCTCGCCTGGATCAAGTCCCAGTGGCCCGGCAAGTTCGTGGTCAAGGGCATACAAACGGTCGATGATGCGCGGGCGGTCACCGATCTCGGCGTCGACGGCATCATCCTGTCCAATCATGGTGGACGACAATTGGATCGGGCTCCGATCCCGTTCCACCTGCTGCCCGAGGTGGTCGCCGAGGTCGGTGACGACGTCGAGATCATCCTCGACACCGGCATCATGTCCGGTGCCGACGTCGTGGCCGCCGTGGCCATGGGCGCCCGCTTCACGCTGATCGGCCGGGCGTACCTGTACGGGTTGATGGCGGGCGGCGAGGCGGGAGTGAACCGTGCCATCGAGATCCTCACCGACCAGGTCGAGCGCACCATGCGGCTGCTCGGCGTGACGCGTCTGGAGGAGCTGGGTCCCCGGCACGTCACACAGCTGGTGCGGTTGGCGCCTCGTTCCCTGGCCGGCGAGTAGCGTTCGTGCCCGCCGGGATTCGCGACGTCGCCGCAGCGGCGTCGGTGTCCGTCGGCACGGTGTCCAACGTGCTCAACGCCCCCGAACGGGTGGCACCGGCGACCGTCGCGCGGGTGCTCGCCGCGATCGACGAGTTGGGCTTCGTTCGCAACGACGCCGCCCGACAGCTGCGGGCGGGCCGGTCGCGCTGCGTCGGGCTCTTGGTCCTCGACGTCGGCAACCCGTTCTTCACCGACGTGGCCCGGGCTGCCGAACGACGGGCCGCCCGCAGTGATCTGGTGGTGCTACTGGGCACGTCCGACGACGATTCGCAGCGCGAGCGCGCCTATCTCGACACCTTCGAGGAGCAACGCGTCTTCGGGTTGTTGATCTCACCGGTCGGCGAGCACCTCGATCGCCTCCGCGCGCTTCGCCGGCGCGGTGTGCCGGTGGTGCTCGTCGACCGCGACGGTGCGGGCACCGAATTCGCGTCGGTGGCCGTCGACGACGTCGCCGGCGGTCGGCTTGCCATCGGGCACCTCTGTGAGACGGGCCGATCGCACATCGCGTTCGTCGGCGGACCGCTGACCCTGCGGCAGGTCACCGACCGCCTCGCCGGCGCCAGGGCCGCCGCCGAAGAGCACCCCGGCACCACGTTGGACGTGATGCCCACCGAGGAACCCAGCGTGCTGGCGGGACGGGCGGCCGGTGAGCGGTTGTGCGCCATGCCCGCCGAGCGGCGACCCGATGCGGTGTTCTGCGCCAATGATCTCTTGGCGATCGGGATGCTGCAGGCGTTGACCACCGGCGGCTTGCGCGTACCCGACGACGTCGCGGTGATCGGCTACGACGACATCGACTTCGCCCGCTCAGCGGCCGTGGCGTTGTCGTCGATCCGCCAGCCGAGTGCGGACATCGGGTCGACGGCTGTCGAACTGCTGCTTGCAGCCGCCGAGACACCGGCGGGCGAACCTCAGCATGTGGTGTTCAGCCCGGAACTGGTGACCCGCGCATCGACTGCACTCTGACGCGGCCCGCATCCACTGCTACTTGATCGTGTAGCCGCCGTCGATCACCAGGTCGGCACCGTTGATCATGGCCGCGGCTCCCGAGGCGAGAAAGACTGCCGCAGCGGCTATCTCATCGGGATAGGCGAACCGACCGGTCGGAATCAGCTTCTTGAGCGCATCGCCCTTGGGGTTGTCCCACGCCTTGATGCCAAGGTCGGTCAGCACGACGGTGGGGGAGATGCTGTTGACCCGCACACCACGACCTGCCCACTCGGTGGCGAGCACCTTCGTGATCCCGACGACCCCGAACTTCGAGGCGCAGTAGGCGACGTGTTCGTCGATCGCCACGCTGGCGGCCTGTGACGCCATGTTGATGATGGCGCCACGGCCCGCGGCCAGCATGTGCCTGCCCGCCGTCTGACACATCAGGAAGGTGCCCTTGAGGTTGATGGCCATCGTGGAGTCCCAGTCCGCCAACGAAAGGTCCTCCGCCGGTGCGAGTCTCGCGACACCTGCACTGTTGACCAGGACATCGATCCGGCCGAACTCCGCGATGACGGCGTCGACCGCGGCGGTCACCGAATCGGACTCGGCGACATTGCAACCGAATCCGCGGCTATCTGGGAGGCGTGCGGCGACCTCGGTGGCACCCGCCTCATTCAGGTCGACGACGGCCACCCGGGCACCCTTGGCGGCCAGGGCGGCCGCGATCGCCGCACCGATTCCCGACGCACCGCCGGTCACCAGAGCCACCGAACCATCCAACCGGAAGTCGAAATCCACTACGGGTTGGCTCGTTTGGGACATCAGTCAACTTCTCCTTCGGTTCGTGGACAACTCAATCGAGGACGGCGGTGGCGATGTCCACGTCGGTCACCACCGACGACACCAGCCCGGATTTGAGTACAGCTCTGGTGGCGGCCGCCTTCTCCTTGCCTGCGGCGATGGCGATCCTCGTCGGAATACCCCGCAGCACGTGTTCTGCAACGCCCATTCTGCGTTCGTCCAGCCCGGGGACCCGTCGGCCATCGGCGTCGAGCAGGAGTGCGCACGTCTCCGCGCACACCCCCGCCTTCCCGAGCGATCGGGTCTCCTCGGCCGACAGCGACTCGTACACCTGCGAGGCACCGGGGCTCCACGCGCCCACGGACACGATCGCGCAGCTGACCGACGATTGACGGTCGATCGCCTCGCGAATTTGAAGGTTGTCGCCCAGGCTGCTGGCGGTCCGCGCGTCGGTGACGACGAGGGGCGCGTACAACGGCCAGGACTCGCCGCCGCTGACTTCGCTGATCCGCCGCACCAGGTCGGTGCCGTTCGACGTGATCGGACCCGCCATCCCCGTGAGTTGCACGACGTCGCAGCGCGGTAGCGACGTCAGGTACGGGGCGATGTGGGTCAGGGTGCGGCCGCAGTCGACGCCGACGACGTCACCGGCGCGCAGAATCGATTGCAGCAGTTCGGCCATCGCCTTCGCGACCGCGTCGACGTGGTCGGTGGCATTGCTCGAGTCGGCCGCTACGGCATACGCATGCTCGAGTCCGTACTCGCGTTGCAGGGCGGTGGAGAGCTCGACGTCGATGGCGCCCGGATTGTGGATCTTGATCTCGACCATGCCCGACTCGACGGCCTCGTCGAGCATCCTGGCGACCTTGAACCGGGACAGCCCGAACTCCTCGGCGATCTGGATCCGGGTGCGTCCCTCCAGGTAGTAGCGACGGGCGATCACCGCGCGCTGGAACAACTCGTCGGGTCCCATCGGCCGCCTCCGGTGAATCGTGAGCCGCTCGCTCATCCCACCTCTGCACATATGTGCAGCGGCGTTGACATGTGAGCATATGCATTGCATGATCCACATCACAAGCAATCACACGAGCTTCGGGGTTTGCAGATGAGCAAAGACGACACTGGCCTAGTCTCCGTGGCCAGCGCCGTGTTATCCCGTGAGGCAGCGACATTGACTGCGCTGGTCGGGGCCGTGGAGTCCAGCGTCGTCGCCGTGGCACACCAGATGATCGGCATCACCGGCAAGGTCGTCACCACCGGGTCCGGCACCTCGGGCATCATGGCCGAGCGCCTGGCCCACCTCCTGTCGGTCTGCGGGACACCCGCGGTGTACCTACCCTCGATGGACGCCCTGCACGGCGGCATGGGCGCGATCACGACCTCCGACCTCGTCGTCGCGATCTCCAAGACGGGGCAGAGCCAAGAGCTGACCAATCTCGTCGAACGACTCGGCCGACGAGGCATCCACGTCGTCGCCGTGACCGAGAGTCCCACCTCCCCGTTCGCCGCCGCCGCCGCGAGCGTGGCCGCACTTCCCCCGACCCCCGCCGACGCCGACCCGGGCGACATGATCGCCATGGCAAGCACTCTCGCCGTTGGCGCGTGGAGTGACGCGGTCGCCGTGGTGACGATGTCGATGCGTGGCCATACCGTCCGCGACGTCATCGACAGCCACCCCGCAGGCGGCGTGGGCGTCCGGGGACACCTCCCCGGTGACGACGCTGCACCGGTGGTGCGCGGCGCATG
This sequence comes from Mycolicibacterium sp. TUM20985, assembly GCF_030295745.1. NCBI lineage: Bacteria > Bacillati > Actinomycetota > Actinomycetes > Mycobacteriales > Mycobacteriaceae > Mycobacterium > Mycobacterium antarcticum. The sequence goes on along the minus strand of NZ_AP027291.1, from coordinate 2,698,585 downwards.
ACGGTTTCCGCGGTGATGGGCGTCGACTCGTCGACCCAGTCGTGCAAGGTCGAGATCCGCGACCTCGCGACGGGGCGGCTCATGGGCTCGGGCGCGGCGCCGCACCCTCCGGCGTTCCCGCCTCGCAGCGAGCAGCACCCGAGCGACTGGATCGACGCGTTCGTCGCGGCGTCGAGCCAAGCCATGGGCCGGTGCGACGAGCGGCCCGACGTCCGTGCGGTCTCGGTCGCGGCGCAGTGTCACGGGCTGGTCCTCCTCAACGGTGCCGGCGAGGTGCTGCGCGCCGCCAAACTGTGGAACGACACCACCGGCGCACCCCATCTGGCCCGCCTCGTCGAGCGCATCGGCGCCCGCCGGTGGGTGATGCGCATCGGCACGCTGCCGACCGCCGCGTTCACGATCGCCAAGCTGGCATGGGTCGCCGAACACGAGCCCGGCCTGCTCGACCGCGTGGCGACGGTGTTGCTGCCACACGACTACCTGACCTACTGGCTCACCGGGCAGAAGGTGACCGACCGCTCCGACGCATCCGGTACGGGCTACTTCGATACCGTTGAAGGACAATGGATTCCGTCCTACCTCGAGCTGGCCGCCGGTGACCGCAACTGGTCGTCCAAACTGCCGACCGTGCTCGGACCCACCGAAGTGGCCGGCACCGTCCTGCCCGAGAAGGCCGCTCGACTCGGTCTCGGCCGGGACGTGTCGGTCGGCGCGGGTGGCGGCGACCAGCACGCGGCGTACCTGGGTCTGGGACTCACAGACGGCGACCAATACTTCGGCATCGGCACCTCCGGTGTGATCGCGACGTCCTCGCGGGGCCCAGTGTTCGACACGACCGGCGCCGTCGATGGTGTGGCCGACATGACGGGCGGGTATCTCCCCTTGATGAGCACGCTGAACGCTGCGCGGGTGGTCGACCGGGCAGCCGTGCTGCTGGGCACCGACCTTGCTGGCATCTCCGCGCTCGCGCTGGCCGCCGGACCCGCCCAGGGCCCGGTGTTGGTGCCGTTCCTCGACGGTGAGCGCACACCCGACCGGCCGGACGCGCGGGGTGTCTTGGCCGATGTCACCTCGCTGACCACCCGCGAGGAACTGGCCCGTTCCTTCGTCGAGGGTCCGCTGCTGTCGCTCTTATCCGGACGGGACGGCCTCCTGGCGTGCGGTGTCGAACTCGGCGGCGCCGCAACGGCTGTCGGCGGAGGAGCCCGGTCACCGGCAACCCTTCAACTGCTGGCGGACCTGATCGACGACGAGGTCACGCTGCCCGACGTCGACGAGGCGACCGCCCGTGGCGCCTGCATCCAGGCGGCGGCCGTCGCCTCGCGCTCCGACCGCGCCGGGCTGGTCGACCTCGCCAAGCAATGGCTGCCCGACGCCAGGGCCCGTGTGCAGCCCCGCCAGCACGGCCGCAACGTCGGCGCGCTGCGGGAGCGGTGGGCGGCCCTCGCGGCGTCGCCGATGCTCGAAGGCGGAGGGGCGCCGTGACCGCGCTCGCGACGTGGCACCACGACTTTCCCGGTCTCCTGGCGGGGTCCGTGTACGCGGCGCCCGACTCCAGGGTTGCGGCCGCGCAGACGCTGGCCGACGGCGGACTCGACGTCCACGTCGACGTGATGGCGGTATCGGAAGGCCTGCCGCAGGGCGTGAGTCTGGCTGAGCTGCAAATGATCTCGTCGGCCGTCGACCGGGAGAGGATCGGAGTTCACCTGATCGGATCCGTCGACTTCGTCGACGCCGTGCTACCCAAGATCCTGGCCCTGCAACCAGGTGTCGTGTTCCTGCCCTGGTCGGCGTTCACCGCCGAGCGGGTGCAGGCGATCCGCGCGCACGGCGGCCGGGCGTGGATCGCCGTATGGCGCGAATGGGACGGCCTCGGGGATCCTCGGTGGCCCACCGATCCCGACGGCGTGCTGGTGATGCTCATCGAGCCGGGCACCAAGGACAGTTGTCGTCTGGAACGGCTGGGTCTGGTCACCGCGTGCACGACGCAATTCACTGGACTACCCGTGGCGGTCGACGGCGGCGTGACGAAGGAGATCGCCCCCCTTTGCGCCGCAGCCGGCGTACGACAGGTGATCGTCGGCCGGGCCCTACTGACCTCCGAACGAAGGGAAGCGATATGAGCAACGAGATTTCACCCACCTCGCCACCGGCCGAGACCATGCGGGCCAGCGTGATGACCGGGGTCGGCACACTCGAGATCGAGGACCGGGCCGTCCCGACGCCGGGCCCGCACGAGGTGCTGGTCGAGGTGGCCGCGGTCGGGGTCTGCGGCTCCGACGTGCACTACTACCGCCACGGACGGATCGGCGACTTCGTCGTCGAACAGCCGATGGTCCTCGGCCACGAGCTGGCGGGTCGCATTTCGGCCGTGGGCGATCGCGTCGACCCGACCCGCGTCGGGCAGCGGGTCGCCGTCGAGCCGCAGCATCCCTGCCGTCGGTGCGAGCAGTGCATGGCCGGGCGCTACAACCTCTGCCCCTACATGGAGTTCTACGCCACCCCGCCGATCGATGGTGCGTTCTGCCGCTACGTGACGATCGACGCCGAATTCGCCCACCCGGTACCGGATTCCATGTCCGATGAGGCTGCCGCCCTCCTCGAGCCGCTGTCGGTGGCGGTCACGACCATGCGCAAGGCACACGTGGCGCCCGGATCGTCCATCCTCATTGCCGGTGCCGGACCGATCGGCGTCATGTGCGCCCAGGCCGCCCGCGCGTTCGGCGCCGCCAGGGTCGTCGTATCGGATCCTCTCGAGTCACGGCGGGAGAGCGCCCTACGCTTCGGCGCCACCGAGGTGATCGACCCGATGGTCGACGACGTCGCAGCGCTCGATCCTCAGGTGGACGCGTTCGTCGACGCCAGTGGCGCGGCACCCGCGGTGGTCAGCGGCATCAAGGCGGTCGGACCGGCCGGCCACGTGGTCCTCGTCGGCATGGGTTCTGGCGACGTGACGCTACCCGTCGGCTACGTCCAGAACATGGAGATCACCGTGACGGGGGTGTTTCGCTATACCGACACCTGGCCTGCGGCAATACATCTGGTCACCTCCGGGGCCGTCGACCTGGATGGCATGGTGACCGGAAGATACGACCTCGAACACGTGGGCCAGGCGCTGGACAGCGACACCGATCCGGCCAGCCTCAAATCGATCGTCGTGCCGACATGAAGGGTCGGCCCGCAATGAAGGAAGGCACAGTCGTGAATACCCGTTCGCCGTTCGACCTGACCGGCCGCACCGCGCTGGTCACCGGGGGAAACCAGGGCCTGGGCAAGGCCTTCGCGTTCGGCCTCGCCGAAGCGGGTGCCACCGTGGCCATCTCCGGCCGTAGTGGCGAGCGCAACGCGAAGGTCGTGGCGGAGGCCGCCAGCGCCGGGCACACGATGCATCCGATCACCGCCGACATCACCAGCCAGGCCGACGTCGAGCGGATGACCGCCGAGGCCGTCGACGCCCTGGGCCAGGTCGACATCCTGGTGAACAACGCAGGCACCTGCTACCACGCCGAATCGTGGGACGTCACCGAACAGCAATGGGATGACGTGTTCGACCTGAACGTCAAGGCGCTGTGGGCATGTTCCCTGGCCGTCGGTGCCCACATGCGGGAACGCGGTAGCGGCTCGGTGGTCAACATCGGGTCGATGTCGGGCCTCATCGTGAACCGGCCCCAGATGCAGCCTGCCTACAACGCCTCCAAGGCGGCGGTTCACCACCTCACGAAATCCCTTGCCGCCGAATGGGCTCCGCTCGGCATCCGGGTGAATGCCGTCGCACCGGGCTACTGCAAGACCGAGATGGCACCGGTGGACCGGCCCGATCTCAAGCGGTACTGGATCGACGACGCGCCCCAGCAGCGGTACGCGATGCCGGAGGAGATCGCACCGAGCGTGGTGTTCCTCGCCAGCGATGCCGCCTCGTTCATCACCGGCTCCGTGCTGGTCGCCGACGGGGGATACACCGCATGGTGAACCGTCGCGTCGTCGTCAACTCCTTGGAGGACGTCGTCTTCGAGAGCGTGCCCGAGGCCGCACCCGTGGCCGGCGAAGTCCGCATCCGCGGCACCGTCGTCGGCATCTGCGGGTCCGACCTGCACGCCGCCTGTGGCCACCACCCGTTCATCGACCTGCCGTACCGGCCAGGGCACGAGGTCGTCGGCGTCGTCGATGCCGTGGGGGACGGGGTCGACGACTCCTGGATCGGCGCCCGCGTCGTCGTGGAACCCAACCTGGCCTGCGGCCACTGCACCCAGTGCCGGGCGGGGCGATACAACATCTGCCGCGACCTCCTGGTGCTTGGCTGCCAGACACCCGGTGGCCTCGCCGACAGCTTCACCGTCGCCGTCGACCGCGTCATTGCGCTCAACCCCGACTTCGACGACGACCACGCCATCCTCGTCGAGCCGCTGGCTACCCCGATCCACGCCGTGCGCCGTGCCGCCGAGGCGGTTGGTGATCTGCGCGGGCGCCCCGTCGTCGTGATCGGTGCGGGACCCATCGGGTTGTTCGTCCTGCTGGCCGCCCGCGAAGCGGGCGCCAAGGTGATCGTCGCGGACCTGCTCGCCTCCAAGCGGGATCGTGCCGAACGTCTTGGTGCCGCAGGCACTTTCGACCCGACCGCCCCCGATGCGGTCGACACCGCACTCGCCGTCATGGGCGGGCCCGCTGCCGTCGTGATCGACTGCGTCGCCAGGGAGAGTTCGGTGGCCCAGGCCATCGAGCTGGTCGACAAGGGCGGCGCGATCATGATCGTGGGCGTGGCCGCCGGAGCCACCCCCGTCCGTCTGGACCTCGTCCAGGACCGCGAACTGTCACTGATCGGCAACCTGATGTACGTCAGGGAGGACTTCACCGCGGCCATCGACCTCCTCACCGCCGGCGCCGTACCCATCGACGAGATCATCAGCGCCCGTTATGCGTTCGAGGACTCCGCCGAAGCCTTCACCGCCTCGGCGGATCCGGAGAACGTCAAGGTCCTCGTCACCATGGGCGGTCGCGACGAGGCTCCGGTTGCCGTCGCCGCCAGTTCATCAGGGAGTCTGCCATGAGCTCAGCCATCCTCGAATGCGTCGACATCAGCAAGAGTTTCGGTGGTGTCCCGGTCCTCGAGAGCATCACGTTGAACCTCCAACCAGGGACGGTCACGGCCCTGGCGGGTGAGAACGGCGCGGGCAAGTCGACGCTGATGAAGATCGTCAGCGGCCAGTACAGTGCGGACTCCGGTTCGGTCACCGTGGCGGGTGCCCACCTGGCACCGGGCAACCCGCGCGACGCGGTTCGCCACGGCGTGGCCATCGTCCCGCAGGAGCTGGCCTCCATCGAGGACATGACCGTGTACGAGAACCTGTTCGTGGGCCGGGAGATCAAGACCGGACCCTTCCTCAACCGCCGGGCGATGATCGGCGAGGCGAAGGAAGCTCTGGCGGTCTTCGGGGTCGACATCTCTCCGACCGCGCGGATGGGCGGCCTGCCCGTCGGCCTGCGGCAGATCGTCGAGATCGTCAAGGCCGCCCGTACCGGTGCGCAGGTCGTGATGCTCGACGAGCCGACCTCCGCGATCTCCGAGCGCGAGGTCGAAGGCCTCTACGGCATCGTGCGACGACTGCGCGAGCACGGCGTGGCGATGGTGTACACCACCCACAAGATGGCCGAGATCCGTGCCATCGCCGATCGCGTGGTGGTGTTGCGGGACGGTGGGTTGATCCTCGACGAGACGGTCGCCGAGGTGACCGACGACGACATCGTCACCGCGATGATCGGCCGTGAGTTGAATGCCCTGTTCCCCCCGCGCGTGCCGCCCAAGTCCGAGCCCGTGCTGGAGGTTCGCGACCTCGTGGTCGACGGCGCCTCCAAGCCGGTGTCGTTCTCGGTCAACTCCGGGGAGATCCTCGGTCTGGCCGGTTTGGTCGGCGCAGGACGAACCGAACTGCTGGAGGCCATCTTCGGCGCCAGGCACACAAGTTCGGGCGAGATCGTCGTACGCGGCAAGAAGGTCAAGCGCAACGCACCCGCCGCCGCGATCACCGAGGGCATGGCGATGGTCCCCGAGGACCGCAAGATCTCCGGTGTCGTGCTGTCGATGAGCGTGCTGGACAACGGGTCGCTTCCGCGGCTGTCCTCGTTCAGCGTCGCGGGTTGGCTGCGCGGCAAGGCGCGTACTAAGGCCGTGTCCGACGTGATGGAGTCGGTGCGGTTGCGCAGCAGCGGCCTGAGCCAGCCGGTGGGCACGCTCTCGGGCGGCAACCAGCAGAAGGTGGTGCTGGCCCGCTGGCTCACCGGTGAGGTCAACGTGCTGCTGCTCGACGAACCCACCCGCGGGGTGGACGTCGGTGCGCGCAGTGAGATCTACCGCATCATCACCGAATTCGCCGAGGCGGGAATGGCCGTGGTGATGGCGTCGTCCGACATGCCGGAGATCATCGGGCTGTCGCATCGCGCGTTCGTCATGCGCGACGGCGCGTTCGTCGGGGAACTCGACCGCGACGCGCTCGACCACCCCTCCGTGCAGGAGTCGGTATTCCGCCTGGCCACCGCACTCGACGGACCCACGCACGATTCGAACCCAGATCCGGAGGCAGCATCATGACCACCCCAGTCGACACCGAAGACACGGCAGGCCCGTCCAAGGCGCCGGTCGTCACGTCACCGACGACCGGTGAGCCGGTCCGGCTGTTCTCCCGCGAGTGGATCAGCGGTATCGCCTTGCGCTACTCGATGGTCATCATCATGCTGATGGTGATCGCGTACTTCAGTTATCGCAGTGCGCGATTCGGCACGGTCGACAACCTGGTCACCATCCTCGTCGCGGCCGCTCCGTTCGCCTTGATCGCCCTGGGCCAGACGCTGGTGGTCCTCACCGGCGGCATCGACCTCTCGGTGGGCAGCGTGATCGCGGTGTCGGCGATGGCGGGTGCGGCGACGGCCAAGGCCAATCCCGGCCAGGTCTGGATGACCGTGCTGGTGGCGATGGCGGTCGGCCTGATAGTGGGCTCCATCAACGGAATCCTGGTGTCGCGCATCAACGTTCCACCCTTCATCGCAACATTGGGTACGTTGACGGCTGGCTCGGGTTTGGCCTACGTCATCGGTGGCGGCGCGCCGATCAACGGGCTGCCCGCCGAATTTGGGTCCATCGCCAACACCAAGATCCTCGGCCTGACGATCCCCGTGCTCGTGATGATCCTCGGCATCGTCGTGCTAGCAATCGTGATGAAGCGGACCACCTATGGCATGCGCGTGTACGCCGTCGGCGGAAACCGCAACGCGTCGGAGATCGCCGGCATCAACGCCAAGAACGTCTTGTTCAGCGTCTACGCGCTGTCCGGGCTGCTGGCGGGCATCTCCGGCGTGATGCTGGCCTCCCGTGTCATCTCGGGTCCACCGAACCTCGGCCAGGGCTATGAGCTCGACGCCATCGCCGCGGTGGTGATCGGCGGTGCCAGCCTGATGGGCGGTCGCGGCACCATCTGGGGAACGGTGCTGGGCCTGTTCATCATTCAGACGCTGAACAACGGACTGGACATCCTGGTCGTGCCTGCCTACTGGCAGGACGTGATCAAGGGCGTCCTGATCGTCGCAGCGGTGGCGGTCGACGTCTGGTCGACCAGAAGACGTACGTGATCGGCAGCCAGACAACCTGTTCGTCCAACCCTTCGACTACACGAGAATGAGAAACCACATGAGACAAACAACGAAGTTCGTCGCCATCGCCTCGGCCGGATTGCTGGGCCTCGGCCTGACCGCCTGCGGCGCCGGTGACACGGAGGCCAACAGCGGCAAGACCAGGGTGGGCGTGTCGGTCTACGACATGAGCTCGTTCATCACCGCGGGCAAGGAGGGGATGGATCAGTACGCCAAGGACAACAACATCGAGCTGGTGTGGAACTCCGCCAACCTCGACGTCTCCACCCAGGCCACCCAGGTCGACTCGCTGATCAACCAGGGCGTCGACGCCATCATCGTCGTTCCGGTGCAGGCGGATTCGCTGGGGCCGCAGGTGGCGTCGGCCAAGGCCAAGGACATCCCGCTGGTTCCCGTCAACGCCGCGCTGGACAGCAAGGACATCGCCGGCAACGTGCAGCCGGACGACGTCAAGGCCGGTGAGCAGGAAATGCAGATGATGGCCGACAAGCTCGGCGGCAAGGGCAACATCGTCGTCCTGCAGGGCCCGCTCGGCCAGTCCGGCGAGCTCGACCGCACCAAGGGCATCAACAACGTGCTGGCCAGGTACCCCGAGATGAAGGTGCTGGCGATGGACACGGCCAACTGGAAGCGCGACGAGGCAGTCAACAAGGTGAAGAACTGGATCTCGGGCTTCGGGCCGCAGATCAACGGCGTGGTCGCCGAGAACGACGACATGGGCCTCGGTGCCCTGCAGGCGCTGAAGGAAGCCGGTCGGACCGACGTGCCGATCGTCGGCATCGACGGCATCGAGGACGGCCTCAACGCCGTCAAGAGCGGTGAGTTCATCGGCACCTCACTGCAGAACGGCACCGTCGAACTGTCCGCCGGGCTGGCCGTCGCCAACGCGCTGGCGAAGGGCGAGAAGGTGAACACCGCGCCGGTCTACATCATGCCCGCAATCACCCAGGCGAACGTCGACGTCGCGATCGAGCACGTCGTCACCAAGCGGGCTGAGTTCCTCGCCGGTCTGTCCGAGCTGACCAAGAAGAACCTCGAGACCGGCGACATCGCCTACGAGGGCATCCCAGGGCAGACGCAACCGTAATCTTTTGTCCGACAACCTATTCAACGAAGAGAGACATCACCTATGAGAGTTACGATCAAGCTGGGCGTCATCGCCTCGGCGGGCCTGCTAGGCCTTGGCCTGACCGCGTGCGGCGCGGGTGACACCGCGGCCAACAGTGACACCACGCGGGTCGGTGTCACGGTGTACGACATGAGCTCGTTCATCACCGCCGGCAAGGAGGGCATGGAGACCTACGCCAAGGCGAACAACATCGAGTTGGTGTGGAACTCGGCCAACAACGACGTGTCCACCCAGGCCAGCCAAGTCGACTCGCTGATCAACCAGGGCGTGGCGGCCATCATCGTCGTTCCGGTGCAAGCGGATTCGCTCGCACCGCAGATCCAGGCGGCCAAGGCCAAGGACATTCCGCTGTTGGCGGTCAACGCCGCGCTGGACAGCCCCGACCTCGCGGGCAACGTCCAGCCGGATGACGTGGCGGCGGGCGCGCAGGAGATGCAGATGATGGCCGACCGCCTCGGCGGCAAGGGCAACATCGTGATCCTGCAGGGCCCCCTCGGTGGCTCCGGTGAGATCAACCGCGGCAAGGGCATCGACCAGGTGCTGGCCAAGTACCCCGACATCAAGGTGCTGGCCAAGGACACGGCCAACTGGAAGCGTGACGAAGCCGTCAACAAGATGAAGAACTGGATCTCCAGCTTCGGACCGCAGGTCAACGGCGTCGTCTCGCAGAACGACGACATGGGCCTCGGCGCCCTGCAGGCACTGAAGGAAGCCAACCGCACCGACGTGCCGATCGTCGGCATCGACGGCATCGAGGACGGCCTCAACGCCGTCAAGAGCGGCGAGTTCATCGGCACCTCACTGCAGAACGGCACCGTCGAACTGTCCGCCGGTCTCGCCGTCGCCAACGCGCTGGTCAAGAAGGAGGACGTCAACAAGGAGCCCGTCTACGTGATGCCCGCCATCACCAAGGACAACGTCGACGTCGCCATCCAGCACGTGGTGACCGAGCGCCAGAAGTTCCTCGACGGCCTCGGCGAGCTGACCGCGCAGAACCTCAAGAGCGGTGACATCGCCTACGAGGGAATTCCCGGGCAGAAGCAGCCGTAAGTTGATTCGAACGAAGCGGGACCGGCCACGGCGTGGTCGGTCCCGCCTTCGTAGCCGATGAGTTCTACGAGCCCGAGAGGTCTGTACTGACATGTCGTTTCAACACGTGCTGTCTGTCGTGCCGGTATCCAATCTCGACGTCTCGAAGGCGTGGTACCAGAAGCTCTTCGGCCGCCCCGCCGACAACGAACCCATGCCGGTGCTGGCCGAGTGGCAGGTGGTGCCGGGCGGCTGGCTGCAGGTGTTCGTCGACGCGGAGCGGGCGGGTTCGGGCCTGGTGAACTTCGCCGTGAGCGACCTGGCGGCGCACGTCGGCGAGGCTACGAGTCTCGGGCTCGAACCAGGTGCGGTCGAGGGCGTCAACAAAGGCGTCGAGTTGGCCACGTTGAGCGATCCCGACGGCAACCTGATCCGGCTGATCGGCAACTTTCGCGTCGACTACTGACCTCAGCCGAGGTCGGCCAGCAGCGCGTCGACACGGCCGCGCGCCGCCGGGTCTGCACCGGCGCCGACGACGGCGTGCACGCGGCCGGCCGCCACGGCCGCGAGGGCCGCCTCGGCGATGACCGACGGCTCGTCGCCGCCGGTGATGATGCCCGAGTCCGCGGGAAGCGTGGTGACACCCGGCGGGGCGATTGCCGCGGAGTGGGATCCCAGCGCGGTGTTGACCAGGCCGGGACACAGCACCGTCGCGCCCAGATTGGTTGACAGCGAACGCAACTCGGCGTCCAGCGTCTCGGTCAGGCCGACCACCGCGTGCATCGTGGCGTTGTACGGCGTCATCATGGGCAGCGCCATCAGCCCACCTGCCGACGCGGTGTTGAGGAAGTGTCCCGAACCCCGTGCGATGAACATGGGGGCGAAGGCCCGCACACCGTGCACCACACCCATCAGCTTGACGTCGACGAGCCAGCGCCACGTCTCGACGCTCTGTTCCCACATCGGCGCCAGCTCGCAGACGACCCCGGCGTTGTTGCACACCAGATCCACCCGGCCGAATCTCTCGACGACGGCGTCGGCGAGCGACTGAACCTCGGCCTCGACGCCCACGTCGGTGCGCATACCGACGACGTCGACGCCGTGTGACGACAGCGCCTCGACGGCGGGCGGGATCGACTCGTCGCGCACGTCGGCGATCACGACGTGCACACCACGGGCCGCCAGCGAATCGGCCAGGGCGAAGCCGATACCGCTCGTGCCACCGGTCACGACCGCCACCTGCCCCGCAGTGATCTTCACGACCGTCGATCCTTGTCTCGCAACGGTCGTCGGGCCAGGTCCAAGACCTCTTCGGTGGTGAGCGGACTGTGGGGATGCTGCGAGAGACACCAGGGTGTGGTGATCTTGTGGAATGCGGTGCCTTCGAGCGCGGCGTAGAAATTGCCCGCCCGCAGTCTGCTGATGTCCGACACGTACCCGCCCTTGACGCGAGCGAATTCCTGGGCGACCGTGATCTGGTTGGGCGAGTTGAGCAGCCCGTAGAACTGCGTGGCGGAGTTGCCAGGAATGTTGTTGTGCAGCCCTCGCGGGGACTGCGTGGCGAACACCAGGCCCAGCCCGTACTTGCGGGCCTGCGACGACAACGCCAACGTGCTCTGCAGTGACACCGTGCTACGCCCCGACGGCGCAAAGTTCTGCGCCTCGTCCATTACGAGCAGTCCGCCAAGGGGTCGATCGCCCGCGGGGTTGCGCTTGATCCACGCGAACAGCGCCATCTGCAGCTGGCTGACGAAACCCGCCTTCTGCTGGTCGTTCGGCAAACCGACCAGGCTGATCACCGACACCCTGGCGCGATAGCCGGGCGGCGGCGTAAGCAGTATCCCGGGATCGGCGGGCGTGCCGTCACCGCCGAACATCGGATCGTTGACCATTGCCGCCCGCAGGTTCTGACCGAGCTCGGCGGCCCGTTCGCCGGCATTGGCGATCACGCTGACGCCGTCGGGCAGGTCGGCCAGCGCCGCGAGGAAGCCGCGCAGGGTCGGCGACGGTTGGCGCCCGTACCACTGCAGCGACTCCCGCAAGACCGCCCGGGACTGGTTGGCCTTGGGCGTCTTACCCGTGATGAGGGCGTGGGATTCCAGTGCGGCGAAAGCGGATTCGACGGCTTCGTGATACTCGTCGCGGTCGTCGGCCACGCTGGCGAAGTCCGGGAGCGGTTGAAACGACAGGGGTCTGCCGCCGGCCCGCCCCGGAGTCCACACCACGACGTCGGTGTTGTCCAGGTACTCGTCGGCACGCGGAGTATCGGCGACGTTCCACCCTTGCGGCGGCTCGGGCCACGGCTCGCCGAGGCGGGCGAGGTCGTTGTTCGGGTCCAGGACGATCGACGACACGCCACGCAGGGCGCACTCCTCGACGAGCCGCCGAATGAGCACGGTCTTGCCCGACCCCGAGCCCGCGAAGATCGCGGTGTGCTTGCGCAACGCGAGCAGGTTCACGCTCAACGGTTCACCCGTGGTGTCGTCGGTGCCCAACGTGATGGCGGTGGGGGAGTGCTCCCGCGGTAGCGGCCCGGCGGCCTCGGTTTCGGGCGCGGGGTCCGGTTCGTGCACCGTTGGCGGATCGGGCATGGGCCCGGCGCCCTCGCCGAGGGCATGCCGCAGGAAGCTCAGCCCGTGGGCGGGTTTGCGCGCCTGCAACCATCCGGGTAGCCCGGGATCGTTGTCCACGATCAGATCCCGCAACGCCGACAGGGTGCGCAGGTCGTCCTCCGACAGGGCGAGCGTGCGACCGCCCGCCGCCTCGAAGTCGGCGACCAGGGCGGCGGTCTTGACGCCGCTGGGCCATGGCGTGTTGCGCAGGAGGAAGAGCTTGCGCTTGTTCAGGTTCGTGCCGAAACCCGCTGCGGCGTAAGCATTCCTAATTCGGCTCTGCGCGGCGCCGGCATGCGTGGCGGCGATCGCGCGGAAACCCCAATGCCGCTCGTCGTCGCCCCCGGCATCCAGGCTCTGCCGAAGCCGACCGTGCAGATGCGCCTGCCGGGCCGGAGGTGGCGGGTCGAGCCGGAACGACTGCTCGGTGTCACCCCGTTCGGTGATCCAGGCGTCGAGGGCAGCGGACAGCAGGCTCGGCACCGTGGTGTCCTCGCCCTCGGGATCGAGCGCGGCCGCACCGACCGCCCGTCGCCGGTAGTCGGCGAACCGGCGGTCCAGCTCGGTGCCTGCGTCGGCGGACGGCTGATCTACTGGCGCGTCCACCACCGACGGTGCATGCAGGTGCGCCAACTCGCCGACGACGTCGCGGTCCAGACAGCTCCTGACGTGGGTGTCGGCGCGCTTGAGCAGCATGCGGGGTGTGTAGTCCGGGGCGTCGTCGAACGCCGACGGAAGGATCGGCCAGCTCGGGTACGGCGGCGTGAAGCCGATCGCTCGGTAGCTGGCGGTGAATCGCCGCTCCAGGATGGCGCGACCGATGTCCGGGCTCGGCAGGCCCTGAAGCTTCGTCGCCTCGCGGAACCGGTCGGAGACGGTCGCGGTGGCGCGCAGGCGGATCGACTCCCACGCGGTGGGCAGACACGCCACCACCGCGGCGGTCCGGCGCATGTTCTGCCGGATCGACATCAGCCCGTGCGCAACGTGTTCCACGTCGCTGTTGTCGACGGCCCCGCCGGCCCGCGCAGCCGGGTCGGCGCGATCGGCGCCCTGGGCGAGAAGGGTGTCGATCTGGTCGATCGCCAACACCGACGGACCGGCCAGCGCGACGAGCCACGAGATGTCGCGCACCAGTTCCTGCGGGGACAGGGTCGACACCCCGAGGGACCACTCCCGGCGCCCGGAGTCGTCGACGTCCTCGGCAGAGTTGAGATACGCCTGCCCGACGTCCTGGACGTCGAAGTCCAGTGCCCCGGACAGCACCAGCGCGCGAAGGGTGTGGCGCGTCTGTCCGACCGTCGCCGGGTCTGCGGTGCGCAGCGCGTTGACGAACGAGGTCAACACCTCGGGGGTCAGGGGGTCGTCGCCGATGATGGCCTTGCGGTCCACCCGGGACACGTGCGCCACCGAGCACAGCTGGTAGAGCAGCTCCTTGAGCTGCGTCTCCCGGCCCTTGGCGGGTCGGTTCAAACTGCGAAGGATGCTGCTGCGAGCGGACTCCCAGAAGCTGGTGGCGTCGAGTAGCTCGACGACGAAGAAGAATCCGCCGGCGTCCTGGACCCGTTCGCGCACCTGCCCGAGCAGGTGGGTCTTTCCCGAACCGGCCGGGCCCTGCACGACGACGCCGAGCGGGCTGGACTGCTGCTCGCGGCCGGCGTCGCCGAACGCGGACATCACCTCGTCGAGGGCCTTGTCGTTGAAGCCGGGCACGTGCAGAGCGCCTTGGGCGTGCCACAGGTCGTCGGCGGTCGGCGCCCACGACAGCCGCAATGAGCTCAGGGCCTCCCTCTCGCGTGGATCCATCAGATCTCGATCGCAATGAGGTGCTTGGCCTGGTCGCCGATCGACACGGCGGCGGCGTGATCCTCGGCGGTCAACGTCTTCTGGTTCTCCTCGGGCACGAGGCTGACCCCCGGGATGCGGTACATCCGGGTCAGCGCGGCATCCAGGTCGTGCCGCGACACCTCCAAGAGGTCCTGCCGCAGCCGGACCAGGTCGACCCAACCACCCGAGCGCGCCGCCAGTCGGACGTAGGCCGCGCGCACCTTCTCCTCCACCTCGTCACCCAGGACGTCGGGTTCGCCGGCCAGCGCGTTGTCGTCGAGCGGGAAGAAGACCTCGCCGGGCTTGAGACCCTCGCGGTCGAAGTAGCGGCGGAGTGCGCGCAGGACGGTGTAGAGCGCCTTGCCCTGACCCTTCGACTGTGCAGGCACCTCGGCACCGATGATCGCCGCGCACGTCGCCCAGCCCCGGTCGGTCAGCTCCAACACCATCGCGCGGTTCTCCGTCGAGACCTCGATCAGGCCGCGCCGGACCAGCTCGTCACGGTCCTGCTTCTTCAATTCTGGCCCCAGCGCTGCGAGTTCGGGATTGCGGACGGCTCGCGCCTCGGCCATCAGAACGAGCAGCACGGCCTGCTTGGTGCCGGTCAGTTCCTCGGGGTCGACGATCACGGCAGGTTCCCTTCATCGCTTTCTCTTCTTGGATAGCAGGCGTTCGATGACGGCGAGCACCCGCGGCGGTGACCCCTTCGAGCCTGACGACCTGGCGGGAGGGGAGATGCGCCAACGACAGCGGTTCCCCGCATGCCACTGAGCTCACGCGACCCCCTGCACCGTTGGGTGCCCATTGTGTCCTACGCCTCGGCCGCGCGTGTCGGGCGTCAGCCGGTCACGGCGGCCCGCACGTCATCGTCGAGGGCGGCGCGCACCAGCGCCGCGGCCAGTTGGGCGTTGCCGCCCGTGGCGAGCCGGCTCAACTCCTGCGGATCGGTCGGCAGGCCGAGGCGCTTCGCGGCATCCAGGGCACGGTCGTCGAAGCGCGGCCGAACCCACGTCCAGGTGTCCTGCACCTCACGCAGGAAGATGTCGGCGCCCGTCGCGCCAATGCCCTTGAAGCGCTGAAGCAGCGTGGCCGCCTTGGCAGCGTCCCCGTCGGCGGCCTCGGCCAACTTGCGTAGGTCGCCGTCGAAGTCGTCGCGGACCAGCCGCGCCATCTCGACCAGCCGCGTCGCCGAACTCTCGTCGTAGCGGGCATAGCTCGCGCGGCCGAAGGCGTCGATCATCGTCTGGCGCTCGGCGTCGAGCACGGCGTCGGGCGTGCGGAGACCGGCGTGGAACAGCTCGCGAGCGGCCTCGACCGCGATGCCCGCATCGATCGGCTTGCTGGCCAGCATGCACAGCACCAGCAACTGGAACAGCGGCATCGGCGTGTCCTTCATCGTGATACCTGCCTCGTCGGCGTAGGTCTTACCCGCCACCTTGAGGAGTCGATTCGCGGTGTCGTTCTGGCTGGAGTCGCTGGTGGCCATGGCGCGGTGATACCCGGTGGCGGCGACGGGAAACGCCGCTACTTGGCGGGCAGGCTGGAGGCGTAGGCGGTACCGCGGTCGACCCAGGCACCCAGGCGGCGCGTAGTCGTCAGCCCGTCGGTGGTCACCCTGATCCAGCCTCGGGTCTCCTTGCCGCCCATGATCATTGGTTCGACGTGGTCGCGTGCGGTCAGTGCGTCGGTCTGCTCGGCGGGGACGCGAACCATCAACCCACCGCTACCGCTGACGCACACCGCCATGTTGCCCCCGACGAGGAACGCCAGCCCGCCGAACATCCGCTTCTCCTCGACCCCACCCACGGCGGCGAAGAGTTCACGGACGCGGTTGGCCAGCTCCTCGTCGTAGGCCATGCCTCGAGGTTCTCACGTCGCCGGCGTCCAGCCCAGCTTCTCCGCTCCTCTGCTTCTGCGCGAGCAGACGCAAAGGGCCCTGAAACCGACTCGATCAGGGCCCTTTGCGTCTGCTCGCGGTCGTGTGTCAGGCCGCGACGGTGGCTGCCGCCTCCGCCGGCTCCAACGCCTGGGCGACGATGTCGGCGACGTCGGTCATCGGCTTCACCTCCAGCGCGTCGAGCACCTCGGCCGGGACGTCGTCCAGATCGGCCTCGTTGCGCTGCGGGATGAACACCGTCTTCAGGCCGGCCCGCTGGGCAGCGAGCAGCTTCTGCTTCACCCCACCAATCGGCAGCACCCGACCGTTCAGCGTGACCTCACCGGTCATGCCGACATCGGAGCGGACCTTCCGCCCGGTGGCCATCGACACCAGGGCCGTGACCATCGTGACACCTGCCGACGGACCGTCCTTCGGCACCGCACCCGCGGGGAAGTGGACGTGGATCTGCCGATCCAACGCTGCACGGTCGACGCCCAACTGCTCGGCGTGCGCCTTGACGTAGGACAGCGCGATCTGCGCCGACTCCTTCATCACGTCACCCAGCTGACCGGTCAACTGCAGGCCGGCGTCCCCGTCGTTGGCGTTCGCCTCGATGAAGAGCACGTCACCACCGAGCCCCGTGACGGCCAGACCGGTCGCCACGCCGGGCACCGCGGTCCGTTCCTCGGACTCCGGCGTGAAGCGCGGACGGCCAAGGTAGTCAACGAGATCGGGCTCATCGATCACCAATGGTTCGTCAGCTTTGGCCAACCTGGTAGTGGCCTTGCGCAACGCCTTGGCCAGCAAGCGCTCGAACTGACGCATACCGGGCTCGCGGGTGTAGTCGGCCGCGATCTTCCGCAACGCGACATCCGTCACCTCGACTTCCTCAGCGGTCAGCGCCGCCCGCTCCCGCTGCCGCGGCAGCAGGAAGTCACGCGCGATGGCCACCTTGTCGTCTTCGGTGTAGCCGTCGATCTGCACCAGTTCCATCCGGTCCAGCAGCGCCGACGGGATGTTCTCGATCACGTTGGCCGTGGCCAGGAAGACCACGTCCGACAGGTCCAGATCCAGATCCAGGTAGTGGTCGCGGAACGTGTGGTTTTGCGCGGGGTCCAGGACCTCGAGCAGCGCCGCACTCGGATCGCCGCGGTAGTCGGAACCCACCTTGTCGATCTCGTCCAGCAGCACGACGGGGTTCATCGAGCCCGCCTCGCCGATCGCCCGGACCAGCCGACCCGGCAGCGCGCCGACGTAGGTGCGCCGGTGACCGCGGATCTCCGCCTCGTCGCGCACGCCACCCAAGGCGACGCGCACGAACTTGCGGCCCAGCGCCCGCGCCACGCTCTCACCGAGCGAGGTCTTGCCCACGCCGGGAGGGCCGGCCAGCACCATCACGGCGCCCGAACCACGGCCCCCGACGACCTGCAGCCCCCGCTGGGTACGACGGGCGCGCACGGCCAGGTACTCGACGATGCGATCCTTCACGTCGTCGAGCCCGTGGTGATCGGCGTCCAGGATCTCCCGGGCCGACGCCAGATCGGTCGAGTCCTCGGTCGTGACGTTCCACGGCAGGTCGAGCACGGTGTCCAACCAGGTCCGGATCCAGCCGCCCTCGGGGCTCTGCTCGCTAGAGCGTTCCAGCTTGCCCACCTCGCGCAGCGCGGCCTCGCGCACCTTCTCGGGCAGATCGGCGGCCTCGACACGGGCGCGGTAGTCGTCGGACCCGTCGGGTTCGCCCTCGCCGAGCTCCTTGCGAATCGCGGCCAGCTGTTGGCGCAGCAGGAACTCCTTCTGCGTCTTCTCCATGCCGCTGCGGACGTCGTCGGCGATCTTGTCGTTCACCTCCGTCTCGGCGAGGTGTTCGGCGGTCACGTCGATCAATAGCCGCAGCCGCTGCCCCACGTCCTCGGTCTCCAGCAGCTCGCGCTTCTGGACGTCGGTGAGGTACGACGCGTAGCCGGCGGTGTCGGCGAGCGCAGACGGGTCGCTGATCTTGTTGACCACGTCGACGATCTGCCATGCCTCGCGGCGCTGAAGCATCGCCAGCAGGAGTTTCTTGTATTCGGCGGCGAGCGCCTTGGTCTCGTCGGTCGGTTCGACCTCGGTCGCCTCGGTGACCTCCACCCACAGTGCCGCGCCGGGTCCGGTGGTCCCGGAGCCGATGTGGGCCCGACGCTCACCGCGGACGACGGCGGCGGCACCACCACCGGGGATGCGGCCCACCTGCACGATCGACGCGATCACGCCGTAGGTGGGGTAGCGGTCTTCGAGGCGCGGCGCGATCAACAGCTTGCCGCTCTCGCTGGCCTGTGCGGCGTCGACCGCGGTCCTGGCGGCGTCGTCCAGTTCGACCGGAACGACCATCCCGGGCAGCACGATCGGCTCGCTGACGAAGAGCACGGGCACTGCGATGCTTTCAGACATGTGACTCCTTCAAAGTTCAGCCTGATGCGCTCAACCCTGGGCCAGTGCGGTTTGTTCCCCGGTTCCTCGGCGGCCGCGCGCTGTGGTGACTGGGAATACGGGTGCGGGATCGATGGTCGTAGTTCGGATGACCACACCAGTTCAGCTCGAGAAGGTCGTGGCGATCACCGGAGCCAGTAGCGGCATCGGGGAGGCGACCGCCCGGCTGTTGGCGGGGCGGGGAGCCAGGGTGGTGCTCGGAGCGCGCCGGGCCGATCGCTTGGACCGCCTCGCCTCCGAGCTGCGGCAGCGGGGTGCCCACGTGCTCGTCGAGCCGACGGACGTGACCCGACGACCCGATCTGGAGCGACTCGTCAGCCGGGCGGTGGACGAGTTCGGCAGGCTCGACGTGCTCGTCTCCAACGCCGGCATCGCGCACCTTGGCCCGGTGATCGACGGCGATGTCGACGGCTGGTCGACGATGATCGACGTCAACCTCCGCGGCGTGCTCTACGGCGTCGCCGCCGCCATGCCGGTGTTCCAACGCCAGGGCAGCGGCCACTTCGTCACGACGGTCTCGACGGCCGGCCTCAAGATCGTGCCCACGATGGCCGCCTATGCGGCGACGAAGAACGCCGTGCGCACCTTCATGGAGGCGCTCCGCCAAGAGTCCACCGACGGTGTGGTGCGCACGACCTCGATCTCTCCGGGGTACGTCCGCACTGAACTCCACACCCAAGACTTCGGCATCCCGGCCGACGCCGTCGCGAGAGCCATCGCCTTCGCGATCGAGCAGCCGCCCGACGTCGAGATCGGCGACATCACCATCCGCCCCACCGTTCAGGGTTAGCGGCCACGCGCGTCACGCGGGGTTCGCCGCCAGCTCGAAGGAGTCGACGCCGGTGGTCGTGATGCGCAGGACGACCGCGCTGGCGATGTCGTAGAACACCCCGAAGACCTCGAGCGTCCCTCGCCGGTGCGGGTCGACGACGAGCGGATGACGGACGAGGGTCTCGACCTGCAGCGCCACATTGACCATGCTCAACTGATCCACCGGACCGAAGCCGGCCTCGGCTGCCGCGCGGGCCACCGGGTGGTCGCCGCCGTCGAACGCCCCGAGGGTGGGATTGCCGTACGCCAGCCAGGTCGACAGGTGCTGCTCACCGGGGCTGCGCGGCGCCTTGCCCCCGAGCAGGGTGTGCATTGCCCCGCAGCTGGAGTGCCCACACACCACGATCGACGAGACGTCGAGCTTCTCGACCGCGAACGCGATGGCAGCCTCCACCGACGGATCCCGATGATCGGCCGGCACCAGGTTTCCGACGTTGCGCACCGTGAACAGGTCACCGGGTCCGCTACTCGTGATGACATTGGGCACGATCCGCGAGTCGGTGCAGGTGATGAACAGCGTCTCCGGCTCCTGCGCGTGGGCGAGCTTCTCCAGGTGGGGGCGCATGTGGGATGCCGTTCGACGCTGGTAGATCGCCAACCCGTTCAGCACCGCAGACGAATCCCCCTCACTGCGTTGACCATTCGTGACCTCGCCCTGCCACGAGCTCCACGGCATGACGCCGGCGCGTACGTCGACGGCCTGGATGTCGCGCACCGGCGGACCATCCAGTGCGCTGGCCATCTCGACGGAGCCCAGTTGGCGAATGTCCACGGTGCCACCGCCTGCGCAGTGCTGGCGGCGCCAATCGTCGATCGCCTCGTGCGCGGCATGGTCGATGAAGTCCACCGACAGCTCGACCGTCGCCTTGGTTCCCGGCGGCACCGAGGCGAGTACACCGGTGAGCCGCGGCAGCGACAGGAAACTGCACGAGCCTTCGATGACGACGCGCCACGTGCCGTCATCGGCGGGTTCGGCCACGATCCGGGTGCGGACCACCCGCCACACCGTCAGCGCGATCGATAGCGCGAGGCCGATCAACACGCCCTCGAGGAGGTTGAGGAAGACGACACCGACGATGGTGACCGCGTAGACGGCGATGTCGCCCGTGCGCTTGGCCGTCTCGATGTGTGCGCGTTTGACCAACTGGAACCCGATCACGATCAGCAGACCGGCGAGTGCCGCCATGGGAACGGCCTCGACGAGCCCCGCGAACGGGAGAGCGAAGACCAGCACCCAGATGCCGTGCATGATTCCCGACGCCCGGGTCTTGGCCCCGGCGGCCACGTTCGCCGAGCTCCGCACGATGACCCCGGTGACGGGGAGGCCGCCCAGGGCGCCGGACGCAATGTTCGCCGTTCCCTGGCCGACTAGTTCGCGGTCGAAGTTCGTGCGCGGACCGTTCTGCATCCGGTCGACCGACACCGCGGACAGCAGGCTCTCGACGCTCGCGATCAGAGCGACGGTGAGCACACCGGTGGCGAAGGCGCCCCAGTTACCGTCCGGCAGGCCCGGCAGCGCGATGGCGTCGAGCAGCGACCCATCCAGCGTGACACGCTCGACGTCGAGCGCGAACACCATGGCCACCGCGGTCGCCGCGACGATCGCGACGAGCGGCCCCGGAATCTTGTTGATGCGCTTCGGTACCCAGCGCCACCCCACCAGAATGACGATGACCAGCGCACCGACGATGAGACCCGGCCGGTCGGCGCCGAACAATTGGTTCGGCAGTTCGAGCACGTTGCGCCAAGCCGAACTCTGTGAGTCGCCGCCCAGCAATACGTGGACTTGTTGTAGGACGATCGTGAGGCCGATCCCGGCGAGCATCGCGTGGACCACGACCGGTGAAATCGCCAGGGCCGCGCGGGCGATCCGGCTCACACCGAACAGCACCTGGAGAACACCTGCCGCCACGGTGATGGCGCAGGTCACCTTCCAACCGAACTCGGCGACCAGACCGGCCACGATGACCGTGAGGCCCGCCGCAGGACCGCTGACCTGAAGCGGTGATCCGCCGAGCGCGCCCGCGACGACGCCACCCACCACGGCGGCGATCAGACCCGCCATCGCCGGCGCACCGGAGGCGATCGCGATGCCCAGAGACAGTGGCAGCGCGACGAGGAAGACCACCAGCGAGGCGGGCAGGTCATATCGCACTACGGGAGCAAATCGCTCGGAGAGCGCGCTTAGTCGACCCGCATCCGCAGGATCACGATGTTGTTTGCCTTGCAAGATGTCGAACTCCCATCGGGGGCGCCGGTCGACGGACTCGAACCTGGCGGAGGTGATCGCGGTTTGTCCATTTGACGCGGACGCAATCAATTGTCAAGTGCGAGAGTAGTTATGGCATCCACGATGCGGCAAGGTAGATGGTCGGACGCATAGAAGACGCAAATGTTGCCCGCTCCAACGGTTCTGTTGCGGTCGTCACAGACTCGGACTGCCGACTACCTGTCCGGGAGCTGACCGCGCCCCTCGGTGACCGTCCAGAGATGCTGTCGGACAACGTCCTAAGTAAAGGACATGAGCACGCGTCATGCGAAGCCAGCGAAATGCATTGCCAATAGCCAACATAATAAGAACCTGTGAACTTGTTGGCAGTGGCCCAACCTGGGGGAGACTGGAAGCATGACGATGACGTCCGAGACCCGACGTGCCCAACCCAGGTCCGCAATTCTGGGCAAGCTCCCGCCCATGCGCCGGCTCGACGGATCACCGATCAAGGTTCTGCTCGTCGACGACGAACGCGCGCTCACCAACTTGGTGACGATGGCCCTTCGCTACGAAGGATGGGAAGTCGAGGTGGCCCACGACGGCCGCCAGGCCATCGACAAGTTCTCCGGCACCGATCCCGACATCCTGGTGCTCGACATCATGCTTCCCGATGTCGACGGGCTGCAGATCCTGCAGCGCATCCGTGCCCAGCCCGGGTACACGCCGGTGCTCTTCCTCACCGCCCGGGACTCGGTCAGCGACCGGGTGACGGGGCTCACCGCAGGCGCCGACGACTACCTGACCAAGCCCTTCAACCTGGAGGAATTGGTCGCGCGGCTCCGTGGTCTGCTTCGCCGCGGTGCCGAGGTCACGCCTGCGGAGGACGAAGTACTTCGCATCGGTGACCTCGTCCTCGACGGCGCCAGCCACGAGGTCACCCGCGGTGGTGAGCGCATCGAACTCACCACGACTGAGTTCGACCTGCTGCGCTACCTCATGCGCCACCATGGTCGTGCGCTGAACCGCGAGGAGATCCTCGAGAAGGTGTGGAACTACTCGTTCGGTGGGCGCACCAGCATCGTCGATCTCTACATCTCGTACCTGAGAAAGAAGCTGCACGCCGGCCACGTGCCGATGATCCACACGATCCGTGGTGTGGGATATCAACTCCGGGCCCCCAGTTGACCCGCGAGCGCACCTCGCCCTGGTGGCGTCCGCGGACGCTCAGCCGCCAGCTGATGTACGGCGTCTCGGCGCTGGTAACCGTTGTCGCCCTCACCATTGGCGGCCTCTCGGTCTACAGCCTGCACGCCTACGTCACTGCGATGAGCGACGACGAGGTCTCGCACTCGCTGGCCGCGTTCGAACACTCCTACGTCACCAAGCCCCAGCCCGACGGCGGTATGGCGCTGAGTGCCTTCACAGGTCAGGCGCCGGGCACGCTGATCGCCGTGCTCGACGACGGAGAGGTGGTCGCGTCGGCGGTGTTCTCCGATGACCAGACCATCGCGGCCTCCCCGGCGGCGGTCGCCTCGATCCAGTCGCAGGACTGGGGTCGACCCTCACCGCGGACCGTGAAGCTGGGCGACCTCGGCAACTATCGGGTGGTCAGCAGCGAAGAAGGTGACGGCCAGCGGCTGGTGTCGGCCGTGTCACTGGAGAGCGTCAACGCGTTCGTCGCCACCAAGACCGTTCTGGTCGTGGCGATCTCACTCGCGGCCGCCATCCTTGCCGGCATCGGAACCGTCGTGCTGCTGCGGTGGGCCCTGCGACCGTTGCGCAGAGTCGCCGCCACCGCCTCGCGCGCCGCCACCTTGCCACTGGCCGCCGAGGACCACCGCATCATCGACCGCGTTCGCAAGGCCGACTCCGACCCGGACAACGAAGTCGGCATCGTGGGGGAGACCCTGAACCGCCTCTTGGCCAACGTCGACACGGCGCTGGCCGCCCGGGCCGCGTCCGATCGCCGGATGCGGCGGTTCCTCACCGACGCCAGCCACGAACTGCGCACACCGCTGACGGCGATCCTCGGTTACGCCGAACTGACCCGGCAGGAGAGTGAGTCGCTGCCCGCCACGACCGAATACGCGTTGGCCCGGATCGAGTCGGAGTCCCGCCGAATGACCGCTCTGGTCAGTGACATGCTGCTGTTGTCCCGTCTCGACGAGGGCCAGGGGCTCGAGATGGAGCGGGTCGAGCTCACCCAGCTGGTCGTCGATGCCGTCAACGACGCAACCGTCTCCGCGCCCGATCACGAATGGCTAACCGAGCTTCCCCGCGAGCCGCTGTGGCTGATGGGCGACAAGGCACAGCTCCATCAGCTGGTCAGCAACCTGTTGGGCAACGCTCGTCATCACACTCCCGCGGGAGTGATCGTGAGAACCGCCCTGCGGATGGTCGGGTCCGAGGCGGAGCTGACGGTCTCCGACGACGGGCCGGGGATCGACGCGAAGCTCCTACCCGAGTTGTTCGGCCGGTTCGTGCGAGGCAACCGGTCCCGGTCCGGCGAGGGCACCAGTACGGGACTGGGACTGGCCATCGTCGCCTCCATCACCGAGGCGCACGGCGGTACCGTCACCGCGCATTCAGCCAAGGGCAGCACCGTATTCCGCGTCCTGTTGCCGATCGATGGTTACGACGCTCGTTGACATCCTCTGTTGGAGTTCGCGTTTCGCTTCGGCGGTGATCACCGCGTCGAACGCACGTCTCCCACCTCGCCACATGTGCGTTCGGCATGAAAGCCGTGACTTCCCACCACCGCTCGGTAGATTGGAACTCGTAAGCAAAGAACGGATTCCATTAACGGACAGCATATTTCGGAGCTGATATCGAATCCGACAACCACGATAGGAGCAACACATGAAGTTCCGCTACATCGCCACCGGCCTCATGACGGGCCTCGCCGCAGCAGCGATCGCCGCGATGCCGATGGCGTCCGCCGCGAACCCCAGCACCGTCACCGACAACGGTCGAACCACGGTCGTCGACAAGCAAGGCCACAACGCGATCGTCGTCAAGCCACCGGTCGTCTCGCCGCCGATGAGCTACGGCCAGTTCTCCTCGCCGGCCCCGTTCATGTTCTTCGATTGAGCCGCGGTCGGCCCGGTGACACGTCTCGGGTGATCGCCGGCGACAGTGGGGCCGTGGAGTCTTTCGACTCCGCGGCCCCGCTTGGCGTCTACCCGTGTCAAACCCCCGAACGGGCGATGGCACGGGCCATTCGCCAAGCTACGAATGACGCATGAACCCCTGGCGACTGCGCGACTTCCACGACGACGACCTCGACGAGCTCATCTCGATCTGGGAGCAGAACCGACTCCCCGGTGAACCGTTGCCCGCGTTCGGCATATCCGAAGTGGTGACCAGTGCGCGTGGTGGTCAACCATGCGTCGTCGCGGTCGTCGGCGATCAACCGGTGGGCATGGCGAGTGGACTGGTCCACGGGGACCGGGCGTGGATCACGATGGTGGCGTTGGCGAGTCGCTGGCGCGATCGGGGTATTGGCAGCGCTCTGCTCAACGAACTCGAGCAGCGCCTAAGGGTGGCGGGGGCGCGGCGCATCACGGCGATGCTGCCCCCCAAGGCGGCCGGGACCACGGCGCTGTCGAATGGGGGCTACGAGGAGCGCACCGGGCTGAGTTACTTCGAGAAGATCGACCACCTGGGCTCGTCGGATGCGGGCTTGCTGTCAGCGCTTGGCGCGCAGGTCATCCCGCGCGGCCAGTGGCACGCCATGGCCGGAATGGAGGCCGAGAAGCTCGTCATCGAGCGACGCATCGTGTTACCCCTCGTAGAGCCAAGCGCTGCAGCCGAATACGCGGTGACGCCACCGAAGGCGGTGATCCTGTTCGGGCCACCCGGCACGGGCAAGACGAGTTTCGCCAAGGCCGTCGCCGGGCGGCTCGGCTGGCCGTTCGTCGAACTGTTTCCATCGCGGCTCGCCACGCCGGGTGTCGCGATGGCAGGGGCGCTGCGCGACGCCTTCGCGACCCTGGCCGACCTCGATTCCGTGCTGGTCTTCATCGACGAGGTGGAGGAGATCGCCGGTTCCCGTTCGGGCGTTCCCACGGATCCGGCGCACGGGGTGACCAACGAACTGCTCAAGCTGATTCCCGCCTTCCGCCAGCACGGGGACAGATTGCTCGTCTGCGCCACCAATTCGGTGCGGTCGCTGGATTCGGCGATTCTGCGGCCCGGGCGATTCGACTACGTCATCCCGGTCGGTCCACCCGATGCGACGGCCAGGGCCGCCATCTGGGCCAGGTATCTCGCGCCGTCGGACTCGACCGATGTCACCCAATTGGTGGCCGCCAGTGCGATGTTCACCCCTGCGGACATCGAGTTCGCCGCCCGCAAGGGATCTCAGTCCGCGTTCGAGCGCGAGATCGAGTTCCGACGCGGCGAGCCGGCACGCACCGAGGACTATCTGGCCGCGATCGCCGACACCCGGCCGACGTTGACCGACGCGATGCTCGCGGAATTCGAGGAGGACATCGCCCAATGCACCCGGCTGTGAAGCACCCGGCTGTGAACGAAAAAGGAAACCTGCCGCCCGGGGGGTGACGGCAGGTTCCCTGGTCCTTCTCTTCAGGCAGTTCGCCTATGCGGTGGCCTGAGCACCCAGCGTGCGCTGGACGTCGGGCAGCATCTGCTGCAGCTGCTGACCCCAGTAACCCCAGCTGTGGGTGCCGGTGGCCGGGAAGTTGAACACGCCGTTGGTGCCGCCGGCGGCCAGGTAGCTGTCCCGGAAGGCCACGTTGGTGCGCAACGTGAACCCTTCGAGGAACTGCGCCGACATCAGGTTGCCGCCGGAGGTACCGGTGTCGAGGTCCGACGGGGTACCGGTGCCGCAGTAGATCCAGACCCTGGTGTTGTTGGCGACCAGCTGGTTGAGGTTCACCATCGGGTCGTTGCGCTTCCAGGCCGGGTCACTCGACGGACCCCACATGCTCTCGGCGTTGTAGCCACCCGCGTCGTTCATCGCCAGCCCGATCAGCATCGGCCACCAGCCCTCGGACGGGTTGAGGAAACCCGACAACGACGCCGCGTAGACGAACTTCTGCGGGTAGTAGATCGAGTAGGTCAGGGCGCTTCCGCCGGCCATCGACAGGCCGACGACGGCGTTGCCGTTCTGTGACACACCGTAATTGGTCTCGAGGAAGGCGGGCAGCTCCTGGGTCAGGAACGTCTCCCACTTGTAGGTGTAGTCCTGGCCGTTACCCTTCGACGGCTGGTACCAGTCGGTGTAGAAGCTCGACTGACCACCGACGGGCATCACGGTCGAGAGGCCGGACCCGTAGGTCCACTCGAAGGCGGGGGTGTTGATGTCCCAGCCGCTGTAGTCGTCCTGCGCGCGCAGGCCGTCCAGCAGGTAGATGGCATGCGGGCCACCGCCTTGGAACTGCACCCGGATGTTCCGGTTCATCGCCGGGGAGAACACGTCCAGGTATTCCACTGGCAGCCCGGGCCGGGAGAACGCCCCAGCCGTCGCCGAACCCCCGACGAAGCCGATCAGCCCGGGCAGGGTGATCGCCGCCATCAGCCCAACGACCAACCGGCGCAACCACGTACCACGAATCATTCTGTCGAACTTCATAACGGCAACAGACCGTCCTTCCCTTTGTATCTCTGTGTCCCTAAGCAATCTCCGTTGCTTGCGAGCGTCAGTGAATCACGTGGATGTGGTTCGCCCCGGCTCTCAACGCCGAGTTGTGACGTCGCGGTTGGCTAACGATTTCGACTCGGCGCAGAGACCTCGACCGCCCAACGGGACCACATCTTGCCTGTGACCTGTGTGAATGGAGTGGTTAACGTGGCGACGACATACCCCGCGTCCACAGGTCCGCCTCAACCCGCTGCGACAAATCTTTCGCGCATGTGTCGTCATCGTCGCAGCTCAAGCCACACCAATCCGGAGGAAGCGCCGCCATCCCCTCCGCACGACACCCGACGCGGTCGGCGCGCCGACCGGCGTGTCCCACCGGCGGGGAGGCTGGACACAACACTTGGGGGGCCGCAGATTCAGCAAACCCGTGCGCCGTCGCCGACCGCGGTCGGGCATGGTGGAGGGATGGACGATCCTCATCAGCTGGAGCGCTTCGTCGAGGCGCAGCACCCCGTCTTCGACGACGTGCTGGACGAACTGCGCGCCGGTCGCAAGCGCTCGCACTGGATGTGGTTCGTCTTCCCGCAGCTGCGCGGGCTGGGGTCGACGGCGATGGCCGACCGGTACGGCATCGGCTCCCGCGAGGAGGCGCTCGCCTACCTCGGCCACGACGTACTGGGACCACGGCTGCACCAGTGCGCGCGGCTGGTGGCGCAGTCCGGTGCCGTCACCGCCGAGGCGTTGATGGGCTCGGTCGATGCGATGAAGCTCGCCTCGTCGATGACGCTGTTCGCCGAGGTGACCGACGATGACGGTGACTTCACCGCGGTGCTGCACAGGTACTACGGCGGCCAGCGCGACGAGCGGACCGTGCGCATGCTGGGGCCGCGCTAGACCTCGAGGATGACCCAGCCGTGCGGCTCGACATCGATGCGGTCGATGCGGTCCTCGCCGGGAACACCGGAGCCGGCGGCAATGCGTGCGCTGTCGATGTCGAAGTCCGACAATGACTTTCGCAGCGGCTCGTCATCCACGTTGAGCGCCACCAGCAGCGTTCCGGTTTCGGAGGTGGTCCGGTAGACGTACTGGCGGTTGGTCAGGTGCAGGGCGGACGAGTGCGCATCGTGCAGCCACGGGTGGCGACGGCGCAGGCCGATCAGGTGCTGATGAAGCCGGAATGCGTCGTGGCCGAGGTGCTCGGATTCGTCTGGGCTGGAGGGGAACTCGGGCCGGACGGCGTCATCGCCACCGACACGCTCCTCCTTGACTCCGCGGTAGCCCCACTCGTCGCCCGCATACACGCTCGGCGTGCCCCCGATGGTCAGCAGCAGCGCGAGCGCATGCCCGACGTGTCTCTCGTCGGTGAGTTGGCTGGCGATGCGGGTGACGTCGTGATTGCCGAGGAACGTCATCGGAACGAACGCGGTGAGGAATTCGTCGTGCCGCGTCAGGGCGTGGTCGAGTTCGTGGAAGTTGCCATCGTTGAGGCTGCTCCAGACGGCCTTCCACAGTTCGTACTGCGTCACGGAGTCGAACGTCGATGCGGCGACGGTGCCCGCGTAGTCGCCGTGGATGACCTCGCCGACGAACCACGCATCGGGGAACTCGCGGCGCACCCTGGGCAGCACCTCCGCCCAGAACGCGTCGGGCACCGCGTAGGCGGCGTCCAACCGCCAGCCGTCGGCACCTCGGCGCAACCAGTGCAGCATCACGTCGACGACGTAGTCGACGACGGCCGGGTTGCGATGGTTCAGGGTGACCAACCCGTCGTGCCCCTCGAAGGTGGCGAACCCGTTGCGGCCCTTGCGGAACCACGAGTCGTCACCGCCCGCGAGCGCATCCCGATGGCGGCTGAACTGGGTACCGACGTGGTTGAACACCCCGTCGAGGAGGATGCGCAACCCCCGCCCGCGGGCCTCCTCGACGAGGTGGTCGAAGTCGGAGTCGTCGCCGAGGCGCGGGTCGATCGCGTAGTGGTCGACCGTGTCGTAACCGTGTGTCTGCGAGGCGAAGACGGGTCCGAGCGCGATACCCGATGCGCCGAGCTCCAGCGCGTGGTCGAACCACGCGGCGACGCGGCGCAGGCGGTGTTCGTCGGCGGTCGGTGGAGGGTCGGCGGGAAAGGCGCCGACGAACCCCAACGGGTAGACCTGCCACCAGATCGCGTGCTCGACCCACGCTGGATCGGTCACCTTCGGAAAGTCCCTTCGTACATGACCTTCATCTCCTCGGCGAGTTCGGGTGCGGGCCCGGCGGCGTCGACACCCGGGGCGATCGTCGTGATCGGCAACGGTGCGACGGGTGAGGCCGACACGCCCCAGATCTGCAGCCAGTCGACCATCTGCGCGGTGGACGCCGCGTACACGATGCGGCCGAGACCCACCCAGGCGTGGGCGGCTGCGCACATCGGGCAGTGTTCACCCGAGGTGTAGACCGTGGCGGCGGCGCGTTCGTCGGGCGAGAGGTTCGACGCGGCCCAGCGGGCGATCTCGAACTCCGGGTGCCGGGTCGCGTCGCCACCGTGGGGACCCTCGGTGATCCGGTTCCTGGCCTCGAGGCGGACGACGCCGTTGGCGTCGACCAGCAGTGAACCGAACGGCTCGTCACCGGCCGCCTGCGCCTCCCCGGCCAGCTCGACGCAACGCCGCAGGTGACCGAGGTCGCCGTTGCTGATTGCCACAGCCGGAGTGTACGCAGCGGCACGCGCCGGCCTGCTACGCGTCAGCGGGTCGCTAGAACAGCGCACCCGATCCCACGGACGATTGACGCTAACCGGAGCCACAACAGCCGCCATCACCGTCCTCGACGTCGAGCCGGCACGCGCACGACGCCACGATCGGGACGTCCGCCCGGGCCTTTGCCTCGTCGAGCTGCCGACCGATGACCGCGGCCTCGTCGTCGCGACCCAGCCGCGTCAGACACTCGTGATAGCCGTGCAGGCTCCACACGTTGCCGGGATGCTGGCAGCAGCGGCTCAACGTCGGGTCCAGTCCGAGGTCGGCGGCGTATACCGCGGCCGCCTCCTCGACCCGGCCCTGCTCGAGCAGCAACGCACCGTACGCATGCCGGACCGGTTGCATCCAGCCCCACGGTTCGTCGTACGGCAGGGAATCGTCGAGAGCGATCGCCCGCCGAAGATGGTCGAAGGCCTCGTCGTAACTCTCTGCGCGATAGGCGATTTCGCCGTCCAGCATGGCCCCTGCCACGGCGAGGATGTCACGACCCGTGTTGTTGAACAGATACCGGGTGTCCGGGATCCGGGCGTATGCCGTGCCGAAGGCCTCGCGTTCGGCCCGCGCCCGATCCAGCTGTCCCGTGGCGGCATGCGCGATACCCCGGCCGTAGTGCACGGTCGCGGCCGTCGTGCAGTACAGGTCGACGTCGTCGGGCAGCGGCTCCGCGATCAGCTCGTCCCACCGACCGAAGCGGATGAGGACGTGTACCGGCAGGGGTGCGAACGCCTCCAGCCAGTCGGCCATCGGCGGCGATTCGATCGACAACAGCTCGGGGGTCAGCTGCTCGGCCAGCTCGTCGGCCGCTTGCAGGGCTGCCGCATACCTGCCCTCGAACATCGCCGAGTACACCACGAAGTGCAGGTCGTGGGCCCGGTAGAGCGAATAGAAGTTGAGCGGACCCTCGCGCTCCACGAACCTCCGGTCCGCCTGCACGGCAACCAGATTCGCATCGATCGACCGGTGGTAGTCGCCGCACAGGACGTCGATGTGACTGGGCATGTGCTGCAGGTGCCCGGCGTCGGGGACCAGGCCGCGCAACAGGTCCGCTGCCGGCAGGGCGTCCTCGGGGCGCGCCGACATCTCCATTGCGTGCAGGTACAGGTGCAGGACGCCGGGGTGCCGTCGGCCCTCCTGGGTGGCGAGCGCGGCGTCGAGGAGGCGTTTGGCCTCGACCACCCGCGAGCCGGGGGCGGGCTCACCGGTCCTGGTGTCCCACAGCGCCCACGCCGAGACGTTGACCAAGGCGTCGGCGGCCAGGGCCTGGACGTCGACGTCGTCCGGGAAGTCGGCGGCGAGCGCACTCATGGCGTCGGCGTAGCGGGCGTGGCCGGCCGCCAAGTCGTCGGCGGGGAAGCGGGTGGCCAGCGCGTCGATCAGGCGCCGCTCGACGGCTGACGCCCGCCCGGTACCTGCCCGGTCCACCTCGTCACGGGCCCTCGCCAACGAGGCGGTCAGGTCGGCTGGGTCGAAGGCCTCCCACGCCTTGTTGTAGTTCGGGCCGATCGCGTAGGCGATACCCCACCGCGCGATGGCCAGGTCGGGGTCGAGCGCGAGCGCCCGCTCGAAGCAGAGGATCGACTCCTCGTGGTTGAACGCGTACGCCCACACCATGCCGCGGTCGAACCACAGCTGCGCCTGGGCGGACGGCGTCTCAATCGACCGGTGATAGGACCCCAGGTCGTAGTACGGCTGGGTCGGTCCCGGCGTGTCGGACGTGGTAACGGTCATGACTGGCACGATAGGTCGTCCACGCCCTGGGGGCGAGCACTGCGATCACTGCGAGCGCGAGTCCGGTCGCACCCCAAATGGCCAGGGTGACAATCGGTGTCAGGGCTCCGTTGCCGTCGAAGTAGGAGATGCTGCGCAGCAGTGCCACACCGGAGCCCTGCGGGACGATGGCGTTGAACGTCCGGTAGAAGCCCGACAGCAGCGGCAACCCGACCGGGCCTGCCGCGGCGGCGTTGCCGACGATGATCAGGAAGAGCGTCACCACCGCCGACGCCACGGTGCCGAACGCGGCCGCGACACCGGTGACGGCACCGCCGACGCCGATCGCATACAGCCACAGGGCGCCGAAGACCTGCCAGGTGTGGCTGGTGATGGCCCCCAGGACCGCGTCGACGTACAGCGTCACGCCGCCCGCCAGCAGCGCCGAGTACGCCGCGAGGCTCAGGGTGCGAAGCGCCAGCGTCGACAGCCTGCGCACGCTTCCCATCATCAGGCCGAACACCGCGGCGCCCATGGTCGCGCCGATCGACAGGAAGATCACCGCGTAGAACTCGACGGTGCCCTGCGGATCGGCCGGCGAGGTCGGCGCGACGTCCTCGACGGCAGGTGTCAGGCCCGCCTTGGCGGCGATCGCGCGACCGACGGTCTCCGACGCGTTGGCCACGCTGCGACCCCCGCCGCCCGCGACGTAGATCTTCAGATCACCGGTCTGGCC
This sequence comes from Mycolicibacterium sp. TUM20985, assembly GCF_030295745.1. Lineage (NCBI taxonomy): Bacteria > Bacillati > Actinomycetota > Actinomycetes > Mycobacteriales > Mycobacteriaceae > Mycobacterium > Mycobacterium antarcticum. Next base: position 2,666,182 of record NZ_AP027291.1, on the reverse strand, counting down.
GACGACGAAGGCGGCGTCGGTGGTGCGGTCGTAGACCAGGGCGCGGGCGGCCGCGGCGTCGGCGACCTCGGTCACTTCGAGGGTGTCCTGACCACGAATCGCGTCCACCACCTGCTGCGGTCCGGCGACGGCGACGTCGAGGTGGTGCAACGTCGGCTTGGCGAAGGCACCCGAGTAGCTCGCGATCATCGCGATGACGAAGACGGTGAGCCCCGCCATCGTCAACACCATCTTGCGGACGTCGGCGCGGGAGACGCGCCGGTTGGCCACCGTCAGGTGCGGAGCGTGGTGTACGTGCGGAGCTTCGTGCTTGCCCATGTCGGTCTCTTTCCTAACGGGTGGGTCAGTCGGTGGCGGCGGGGAGACCGAGCAGCGCGTCGACGGTGTCGAGCGCCGCGGTCACCCGCCCTCGGAGGTCGGTCGCGTCCGGGTCTTCCATCCACGACCGGAGCACCTCCTGGAAACCGCCGACGAGGAAGCGGCTGACGGAGTCCGGAGCGATGTCGGCGATGGGGCCGACCACGTGCATGCCCTGCGCGGCGATCTCCTCGCAGGCGGGCAGGAGCTCTTGGCGGAAGGCGGACACGACCCGCTGGGTGACGGCGCTGGGCACCACGTTGCGGTACATCGCGCGGTGCTCGGCGGCGAACGCGAACAACTCGACGATCCGCGCGCGTGCATCGCCCTGGATGTCGGCGACCGCCGCGGCGAACGCCACCGCGAACGCCGTCGCCACCGCATCGTCGCGGTCGGTGAAGTGACGGTAGAAGACCTGTCGGCTGACGCCGGCCCGGGCTACCAGGTCACCGACGGTGATCTCGTCGACCGGCCGCTCGTGCGCCAGCGCGAAGGCGGCGTCGCGCAACAGTGTGCGGACGCGCTCGGCACGCGGGTCGGCGCTGTGGGTGCGGATGGGCATGACATCAGCGTAGGCGACTTCGTGGACAGTTGACCACGAACTAGGCGGTTAGGTCCGACACCCTGCGGCCCGGGTGTGACGGGCGCCTCCCGAACGCCGCTTTCACCCCGGCGAGCAGACGCAAAAGGCCCTGAATCGGACGATTTCAGGGCCTTTTGCGTCTGCTCGCGGGGAAGGGTGACGGGGGCATGTTGACGACGCCCGGCCCGCCGTCTCGAATGACAGCCAGGTCAACAGACGATGACATACTCTTGGCCCATGGTTCCCACCCGGACCCGCAACGCCAAGGAAACCCGCGCCGACATCCTCGCCGCAGCGCGAACCCGCTTCGGCAACGAGGGCTACGAGCGCACCACCCTCAGAGCGGTCGCCGCCGACGTCGGGGTCGATCCCGCCTTGGTCATCCGGTACTTCGGCAGCAAACAGGATCTCTTTGCCGCCGCCGCCGAGTTCACCCTCGACCTTCCGTCACTTGCCGGCGTCGACCCCGACCACCTCGCCGAGGTTCTGCTGCCGAAGTTCTTCGCGGTCTGGGAGGACGACACCACGTTCGTGGCCCTCCTTCGAGCGGCGATGACGAGCGCCATCGCGGCCGACACAATGCGCCAGGTGTTCGCCACGCAGGTGGCGCCCGTCCTGGCCGCCGCCGCGCTCGATCATCACGCGCAGCGCGCCGGCCTCGTCGGCGCCTTCATCATCGGGCTCGCGACCACCCGCTACGTCCTGAACAATCCCGCCGTGGCGAACCTGACCCACGCCGAGCTGATCGGCTGGGCCACTCCGGTGGTCCGCCACATCCTCGTCGGACCCGCCCCGACGACGTAGCGGCAACTCGACACCGGCGCTGCAACGTGTTCTAGTTCAGGAGTGCTTGACTTCCCCGTGGAGAACCTGAGCGCCGAGGACGTCAAGCGGTTGCGCGGTATCTACGAACCCCTGACGGCATCGGTCCGCGACCTCATCGACGCGACCATCCGCACCGAGATGGACGCGGACTCCGTGGCGAAGGCGAAGGCCGACATCGACGCGGCCACGGCGCGCCTGCGTGGCAGACAGCTCGAGGGCTCCTTCGGCGTGCGCTTCGGCAGCGATGGCGATCAGATGCCCTGGGGCAACGTCGTGATCGGAATGCGCAATCCCGTGGCCCCGCCCCTGTCCTTCACGCGGACCGCCGACGGAACGCTCACCGCCGACTTCACCCTCGGCGCCGCCTACGAAGGGCCGCCGGGCCACGTGCACGGCGGTGTGGCCGCGCTCATCCTCGACCACGCCCTCGGTGACGCGGCGAGTTCGCCGGACAAGCCACGGCTCACGGGCACCATCACCCTGCGCTACCGCCGGATGACGCCGCTCGGCCCGCTGCACGTGCAGGCGGCGATCGTCCGCACCGACGGCGTCAAGACGTTCGCCACAGGCCATCTCGCCGACGCCGATGGCGTGACGGTCGAGGCGGAGGGCGTGTTCATCACGCCACGGTGGGCGCGCGAATAGTCCTGTGACACGCCGACTCTCAGTCGGTGATGCCGACGAGGCTGCGGGTGATGTCGGCGATCTCGGCGACCAGGACGCGACTGGCGGTGTCGGCGGGCCCGAGCTGCCGGACCGCCTCACGGATCCGTTGCTCGGCCGCGGCCAGCCGGTCGCCATCGATCCGCCAAGGCGTCCCCGGGGTCGTCGGCCCGCCGCCGAGCGCCTCGGCGTATTCGTCGACCGCGAGCACGAAGTCGTCACTCAGCGTCGCCGACGGCTGAGCGGGCAGGTTGGATTCGAGCGTCGCGCAGGAGGTGGTGATCGCGTTCAGCGCCATGCGATAGGACTTCAGCCACCGCCTCAGGTCGGCCGAATTCGAGGTGGTGGCGCCCGCCGCGGCCTCGAACGCCGCCCTGGCCCGGAAGGCCCGCTCCCACGCTGCGGCCAATGCTTCGCCGGGGTGCTCCAAGCCGTGCACGAAGGCCTTGATCACCGTTGCGGCATAGTCGATCTCGGTCCTCAACAGTTCACCCGCCCGCTGCCGGAGCCGCACCAGTGAGTGATCGGGCAGCACCACGTGGACGAGCACGGCGAGCGCACCGCCGATCATCGTCGCGATCAATCCGTCGGCCATCGTGGCCACCCCCGCGGCCCCGCTCACGTCGATCAGGAACACGATCGTGGCCGCGAGCGCCGCGCTGAGCGCCACGTATCCGAATCCCGATGCCACATAGGCGATCGTCAGCGCGGCCACCGCCAACACGGCAGCGGCCATCCCCGAGGGTTGCAAGATCGCCGTCACCGTCGACGCCGCAACGATGCCCACCGCATTGCCTGCCACCCGCCCCACACACCTGGTGTACGTGTGGGCGGTCTCCGGGCGCAGCACCATCAGCACGGTCAGCGGGATCCAGTAACCGTGCGGCACGTCGGCGAAGCGTTCGACGGCCACCCCGGCACCCACCCCCGCGGCCAGCCGGATCGCGTGCCTCAGGATCGGCGAGCCCCAGGTGACGTGAGACCTGACTGCGGCGGCGACGCTCGGCAGCGTGGACGGACCGCCATCGCGCGCGAGCTCGCCGAATCGGAGGTCGACGGCCTCCCGCAACTGGCGGGAAAGACGTTGGGCCAATGCGACGTTCGCTACGGCCACGACGTCGGCGGCGGCCTCGACGCGCTGTATCCCTGCTGCGGCGTCCCGCCTTGCGGCGCGGTTGCGACTGGCGACGACGGCCAACACCGCAGAGGCACCACCGAGGAGCTCGGCCACCAACGGGTCACCGGGCGATCGTCCCGCCAACGCCGTCAGCGTGACCGATATTCGTTGCGGTAGGCCGTACCACGCGCGATAGGCCAGGGGGCGTCGCCGGCTCTGCCGGTCGGTCAGGGTGAACGAGTCGCGGAGCCGCATCAGTGGCGCCTGGTCCACGTGGGCGGTCCGATCCGCCGCGAGCCTTGCGGCGTCGGTCCCGAGCGAACGATAGGCGAGAGTCAGGGCGTCCCGCTGCGACCGCCACCGGCGTCGCGGCCACAGCCCGACCAGCCCGGCTTGCACCAGTCCACCACCCACGGCGAGCCCGGCCGCCGTCGACACCGACGAAAGCGTCGGGGCCACCGGCGGCATGGTCACCAGGAGCGCTCCCGCCGCGGCCGCGATGAGCCCGGCCTTGGCGCTGACCGCCCACTGCATCCCGGCCACCAGGCACCAAGCCGTTGCGGCGAGCACGAACAGCACCCCGTACGACGACGTCGACGCGCCGAGCAGCACCGCGGCGCCCATCTGCACCGAGAGCGCCAGCACCGTACCCAGCGGTCCGCGCGGACTGTCCTGCAGCGCAGCGGCTCCCGCGACCGCCGCCGCGCCCGCCGCCGCCGTCGCCGCACCCGCCGAACCCCAGTGCAGGCCGGCCCCGGCCGCGATCAGCACGCCGAGCAGACTGCGCGCCACCGCACCCAGGTCGGGCATGGCGGGTATCTGCGGTAGCCCCTTCATCGCCTGCCCATCACAACGGTCGAAACCTACCCAATCACCAACCATTGTGGGTCACCGCCACGGTCGCGGCGGTAGGTTCGTGCGGTGGAGAAGGTCATCATCATGCTCCGGGCCGCAGCAGTCGAGGACTCCTGGTGCACCCGGTTGCGCACGGAGGTCGCGGACGATCTGCTCGCGCTGGGCATGCCCGGTCTGACGGTCAACGTACGCGATGCGGTGGTGCGCGACTCGATGATGACGTTGACGACGCTCGACCCGCCCGTCGTCGGCTTCGTCGGCATCTGGACCCAGCAGTCCTACGGTCCACACGTCCGGGGCGCACTCGAGCGACTGACCGGCGAATGCGAACTCCTCGCCGCGTACCTCGTCACCGAATCCGTTCCGCTGCCGCCACCCGCGGCGCCGCCGGCCTCGCGTACGCCGGGCTTCGCCAACGTGGCGCTCCTGCGGCGGCCCGCGGATCTCGACGAGGAGACGTGGCTCGAGCGTTGGCATCTCGACCACACACCGGTGGCGATCGCGACCCAGTCGACGTTTGGATACACCCAGAATGCGGTCGTGCGCGCACTGACTCCGGGCGCACCCGTCATCGATGCGATCGTCGAGGAGTTGTTCCCCCTCGAGGCGACCCGGGATCTGCACGCCTTCTTCGACGCCGGGAACGATGACGAACTTCAGCGTCGCATGAACCAGATGGTTGCGAGCACGTCGGCCTTCGGCGCGAATCGGGACGTCGACACGGTGCCGACCAGTCGCTACGTGATGCGCTCACCGTTCGCCACGGAGGTCGCGACCGAGGTGCACGCATGACCACCCTCGACGACGCCGTCGGGTTGGCCGCGGGGGAGAGCGGCCTAGCCGTGGTCTCGACCGTCCGTCGCGATGGCAGCGTGCAGGCCTCGCTCGTCAACGCCGGCGTCATCCCGCACCCGGCGTCGGGTGAGCCCACCCTCGGGTTCGTCACCTACGGCAAGGTGAAACTGGCCAATCTGCGCGCGCGACCGCACACCGCGGTGACGTTCCGAGGCGGGTGGCAGTGGGCGACGGTCGAGGGCACCGCGGAGCTGGCCGGTCCCGCCGACCCGCAGCCGTGGCTCGCCGGCGAGGACGCCCTGCGGCTGTTGCTGCGCGAGGTGTTCTCGGCTGCAGGCGGACGTCACGACGCCTGGGCCGAATACGACCGGGTGATGGCCGAGCAGGGTCGCACGGTCGTGCTGGTCACACCCAATCGCGTGTATTCGAACGGCTAGCGCATACGCTGCAGCGGTGCTGGTGCAGATCGACGACCTCAACGGCGTGCGAACCCTGACTCTGAACCGTCCCGAAGCGCTCAACGCGTTCAACGAGGCGCTGTACGACGCCACCACCATCGCCCTGCGGGACGCCGACGCGGACGCAGACGTCGCGGTCGTCTTGATCACCGGCGCCGGCCGGGCATTTAGCGCGGGCAACGATCTCGTCGAGATGCAGGCGCGCATCACCGACCCCGACTTCCAGTCCGGGCAGTACGGGTTCGCCGGCATGATCGAAACGTTGACGGCACTGCGGAAGCCGCTGATCCTCGCGGTGAACGGTCTCGGCGTCGGCATCGGCGCCACGATCCTGGGCTATGCCGACCTGGTCTTCATGTCGTCGACCGCCCGGCTCAAGTGCCCGTTCACCAGCCTTGGAGTGGCCCCCGAGGCGGCGTCCTCGTATCTGTTGCCGCAGCTGGTCGGCAGGCAGAATGCGGCATGGATGCTGCTGTCCTCGGAGTGGGTCGATGCCGAGGAGGCGCAGCGGATGGGTTTCGCGTGGAAGGTATGCGCACCGGACGCGCTCTTGACGGAGACTCGTCGGCACGCAGAAATCATTGCCGCACGGTCGATTTCGAGCCTGATCGCGGTGAAGCAAACCATGGTGGAGCCGACCAGGGCGGAGATCGCGGCGGCAGCGGCACGGGAATACGCGCAGTTCGCCGAATTGCTCGGGGGTGCCGCGAACGCCGATGCGCTGGCCGAGTTCGCCGATCGGCGGGGCCGGGAAGGCTGACCCCCTCGCGGCCTACCCCGCGACGGCGTGCATCGGGCAGGCGCCCACCGTGGCGGCCTCGATGATCGCGCGCACCGTGCGGCGGCAACGTCCGCAGTCCGAACCCGCTCCGCACGCGTCGGCGATCTGCTTCGAGGTCGAGGCGCCAGAGGCGACCAGCTCGGTCACGGCCTTGCTCGTCACGCCGGTGCACAGACACACGAACATGGAATCGGCGCCGCCTTCGCGTCAGAGGCGTGTGGTGAGCACGCCGGTGAACAAGTAAGTGGAGTCTAACCTTAGTTAGGGCAGCCAGTCCATCATCACGGTGGAACACGCCGCCACCACACCTCATTTGCCGCTGCCGCCATGACCGTTGGACTAGGTTGGGAGCAATTCCCACGTGCGACCGGGATGCAGCCGAACACATCGGCACCCGACCAGCCTCACGGTGTTAGGAGCAAAGCAATGCAAGGCGATGCCGACGTCCTCAAGCTTCTCAACGAGCAGTTGACCAGCGAGCTGACCGCGATCAACCAGTATTTCCTGCATTCGAAGATGCAGGAGAACTGGGGATTCACCGAGCTGGCGACGCACACGCGCAAAGAGGCGTTCGAGGAGATGAACCACGCCGAGGCGATCACCGACCGGATCCTGTTGCTCGACGGCCTCCCGAACTACCAGCGGCTGTTCTCGCTGCGCGTCGGCCAGACGCTGCGCGAGCAGTTCGAGGCCGACCTCGCCGTCGAGTACGAGGTGCTGGCGCGACTCAAGCCGGGTGTCGTCATGTGCCGGCAGAAGGAGGACGCCACCAGCGCCGCGTTGCTGGAGGGCATCCTCGCCGACGAGGAGCATCACATCGACTACCTCGAGACCCAACTCGAGCTCATGGACAAGCTCGGAGAGCAGCTGTACTCCGCGCAATGCGTGTCGCGTCCGCCACAGTAGAGCGCCTCGCGGTAACTCCATAGCCTATCTAAGCGATATGTCGTCGGGCGCTCCGATGCGTCCGACACACCTCGGGAGGCAGGCATGACGAGTCCTCCGGACACCGCCACCGCGGACCCCGAATCGGCCAACGCGCTGATCAGTCCGCAGCGGCGCAACTTCATCTTCATCGGCGTGCTGCTGGGCATGCTGCTCGCCGCGCTCGATCAGACGATCGTGGCGACCGCTCTGCCCACGGTGGTCGCCGACCTCGGCGGCGCGGGGCACCAGTCCTGGGTGGTGACCAGTTACCTCCTGGCGTCCACGATCGTCACGGCGATCGTCGGCAAGCTCGGTGACCTCTTCGGCCGCAAGATGGTGTTCCAGACGGCGATCCTGTTCTTCCTCGCCGGGTCCATCCTGTGCGGGCTCGCCGACTCGATGACCATGCTGGTCGCCTCGCGCACCCTGCAGGGCATCGGTGGCGGCGCGATCATGGTGACCTCGATGGCGGTCATCGGCGAGGTCATCCCATTGCGCGACCGCGGTCGGTACCAGGGCGCGCTCGGAGCGGTCTTCGGCGTGACGACGGTGATCGGCCCGCTGCTCGGCGGCTTCTTCACCGACAACCTGACGTGGCGCTGGGCGTTCTGGATCAACGTGCCGGTGGCGATCGTCGTGCTCATCGTGAGCATCGCCGCGATCCCGTCCCTGGCGCGGGCGGCCAAGCCCGTCATCGATTACGCGGGCATCCTGTTCGTCGGTCTCGGCGCATCGGGGCTCACCCTGGCGACCAGCTGGGGTGGTGGCGAGTACGCGTGGACCTCGCCGGTGATCATCGGCCTGTTCGTGGCCTCCGCCGCCGCGATCGCCGTGTTCGTCTGGGTGGAACTGCGAGCCGCTGAGCCCATCCTGCCGATCCGGTTGTTCGCCAGCCCCGTCTTCACGGTCTGCTGCATCCTCGGCTTCATCGTGGGCTTCGCGATGCTGGGCGCCCTGACGTTCATGCCGACCTTCATGCAGTTCGTCGACGGGGTGTCAGCCACCGAGTCCGGGTTGCGCACGCTGCCGATGGTCGCCGGCTTGCTGATCACGTCGATCAGCAGCGGATCGATCGTCGGACGCACCGGCCGGTACAAGATCTTCCCGGTCGCGGGCACGGCGATCATGGCCGTCGCCTTCTTCCTGCTCTCCGGCATGGACCAGACGACGCCGACCTGGCAGCAGTCGGTGTACCTGTTCATCCTGGGCACCGGCATCGGGTTGTGCATGCAGGTGCTCGTCCTCGTCGTGCAGAACACCTCGAGCTTCGAGGACCTCGGCGTGGCGACGTCGGGCGTCACCTTCTTCCGGACCATCGGAAGCTCCTTCGGCGCGGCCATCTTCGGCTCGCTCTTCGCGAACTTCCTGGCGGATCGACTGGGGCCCGCCCTGGCCGCCGGCGGCGCGCCGGCCGAAGCAGCCGAATCGCCGCAGGCGCTGCATCAGCTCGACGCCGCGATGGCGACACCGATCATCGACGCCTACGCCGACTCACTCGGCACCGTGTTCCTGTGCGCGGTGCCCGTGGCGATCGTCGGCTTCGTCGTCGCGCTGTTCCTCAAGGAGGTGCCGCTGCGCGAGATGGACGCCGTCTCGGCGACCGACCTTGGCGAGGGCTTCGGCATGCCAAGCACCGAGTCACCCGAGAAGATCCTCGAAGTCGCCATCGGCCGTATGTTCCGCGACTCACCGGACATCCGGCTCCGCAGCCTCGCCGGGGGGCCGGGCTGTGAGCTGCCCGTCGGGCAACTGTGGGCGCTGTTGCAGATCTACCGACAGAACCAGGTGTTCGGTTCGGCGACGCTCGCGGAGATCGGCGAGCGGCTCCGGGTGCCCTTCGAAGTACTGCAACCCACCTTCGACGAGGTGGTGCGCAACGGCTTCGCCCTGAATACCGGCGGGCGGCTGTGGCTCACGCAGGCCGGGATCAAACAGGTGAACACGCTGTCGGCGGCCATCGTCGGCCGCATCGTCGACAAGCTCGCGCAGTCGCCGAGCTTCGTGGGCCGCCCGGATCGCGTGCAGGTCGACGCGGCGCTGGAGCGCATCGCCCACCGCATGCTGGTGCAGAGGGACTGGACCGACGACCCCAAGGTCCTCGTCGGCGCCCGCTGACTCCGAAGACTAGAACGTGTTACAGAACCACGTCGTCGCAGGTAGGATCCGGTCATGAGCCGCATTGGAGACTTCGCCGACGACGACGCCGCTGCCTGGGTCATGACGTCGCCGGACATCGGCGTGGCGATGGCCAAGTTCAGCAACGCGGTCTACACCAAGAACCGCCTCCCGCTGCGCGTCCGCGAACTTGCGCGCATGGTAATCGCGCTCGACAACGAATGCGTGATCTGCCAGAACACCCGGGATTCCGTGGGCCCCGCGGCGGGGGTGGACGAGGACCTCTACGACCACGCCGCCGAGTGGCGGACCTGGCCCGGTTATAGCCCCGCCGAGCGCGTCGCCGCCGAGTTCGCCGCGCGGTTCGCCGCCGACCACACCGGGCTTCGGGACGACGAGGACTTCTGGCGACGCTGCCAGGAGCAGTTCGACCCCGAGATCCTGACCGACCTCGCCCTGTCCTGCGCGATGTGGCTCGGCATGGGCCGGATGCTGCGCACGTTGGACATCGGCCAGGCCTGCAAGATCACGCTGTAGGACACGCGCGCCGCATCTCGTCCACCGCTCGACCGGGCTGCCGCCGGTGCAGAATGGGTGCCATGCCAGCCACCCCTTTCACGGCACGCGCCATGTCCACCCTCGAGTCGAGCGGTGTCGTCACCGTCATCGGCACGGTGGTCAACGCCGCCGGGCTCGTGCACGCGAAGACCGTTCCGATCAATCGGGTGAGCGCGTTCACCGACCCCGGCCTCGGTGCCAGTCCCGTGTGGCACGTCTTCACCATCGACCAGTCGGGCATCGCCGTCGGAGGGGCCATTGGCGTGGTCGGCGATCAACGCATCCGGATCGACCCCGAGGCGCTGCGGGTCCTTGGCGACGGCCTGGCGTGGGCGCCCGGGTCCTTCTTCGATCAGGAGGGCACACCCGATTCCTTTTGCAGCCGTGGCACATTGGCGCGTATCGAACGACGCCTGGCCACGGCGGGCTTGAGTGCCCTGGTCGGCCACGAGATGGAGTTCGTCCTGGTGGGACCCGACGGTGCGCCCCTTCCGTCGACCTCGTGGGCGCAGTATGGCTTGGCCGGCGTCCTCGAATTCGAGGGCTTCGTCCGCGACGTCACGGCGGCGGCCGCCACCGCCGGTGTGGCGATCGAGCAGTTCCATCCGGAGTACGGCGCCAATCAGTTCGAGATCTCGCTCGCACCAGCGTCACCCGTCTCCGCCGCCGACCAGCTGATCCTCGCGCGGATCGTCGTGTCGCGGGTGGCCAGGAAGTACGGTGCCCGCGTCAGTTTGTCACCGGTTCCCTTCGCGGGCAGCGTCGGTTCGGGTGCCCACCAACACTTCTCGCTGCAGCACACGGGCGTGCCCCTGTTCTCGGGTGGGCCAGGGGTTCACGGTATGAGACCCGCCGGCGAGGCCGCCGTCGCGGGTGTGCTGGCAGGCCTCGCGGAAGCCCAGGGCGCACTGTGCGGTTCGATCCTCTCCGGCCTTCGGATGCAGCCGGGAAGCTGGTCGGGCGCCAACATCTGCTGGGGCACCGAGAACCGCGAGGCCGCGATCCGCTTCATGCAGAGCGGTCCGGCAAACCCCTACGGCGCCAACGTAGAGGTCAAGGTGGTCGACCCCTCGGCCAACCCGTACTTCGCCACGGCGGCGATCCTCGGTCTTGCCCTCGACGGCATCGAACGCGAACTGCCGCTACCCGCCGAGGTGGCCGTCGATCCCTCCACCCTCACCGACGGTGAGCGGACCGGCTCCGGAATCGGCCTGCTGCGCGACGACCAGGCATCGGTCATCGACGCCCTGGCCGAATCCACCTTGATGCGAGGCATTCTCGGCGACGCGGCAATCGACTCGATCACGGCCGTGCGACGCTACGAGCACGACAACTTCGGCACGCTCGACCCCGACGAACTGGCCGCCAAGTTCCGCCTGGCGTGGAGCGTGTGAGGAGCGGGATCGGTCAGACCACACCGGTCGCGTCGAACACCCACGACATGTCCGCGTTGGCGAAGTCCTCCAGCCAGGTCGGGGGAGCGAAGTTGGCCAGGGCGCTCATGTCCCAGTAGTCCTTCCAGAGCGAGATCTTGCCGTTCTCGACCCGGTGCACGGTGACGAACCGGAGTACCGCCGATTCACCCGTCGCCCAATGCCATTCCTCGTGGTGCTCGTACATGACATTGACCCCATCGTCGACGAGCAACCCGGTGAAGTTCTCGTAGGACGCCAACGGCTCGAGACCGATCTTCAGCCTCTTGACGATGTCGTCGGGGCCCTTCGCCGCGGCGGCGGGCCCGACCGGCACGTCGAGATAGATGCAGTCGTCGGTCAGGTAGGACTTCATCGTCTCCCAGTCGCGCGCCGACAACGCGGCCCACATGCCGAGCACCGTATCCTCAACCGACACTTGTCAACTCACCCTTCTGCGTTGGGATGGCGGGGGACTTGTGCGCAGCACGGAGGAAGCGCCCCGTGCGGCGGCGGCCGACCAGCTCGGTGGCCTCACCGTCGAGGAACACCGCCCGGCCGCCGACGAAGACGGCCTTGACCGTCTCGGCGTTGCGGTTGACCATCCGCGACAGCCCGCCGTACTGCGCCACCGGTTCCTCGGCGTAGGCGTCGAGGCGCTCGTCGAGGCGGGCCGGGTCGACGATGACGACGTCGGCGCGATCGCCGATGCGCAGGTGCCCGGCGTCGATGCGGTACCAGTCGGCCAGTTCACCGGTGAGCCGGTGCACCGCCTGCTCGATGGTCATGAACGGATCACCGGCCGCTTCCGCGTCGCGGACGTGGCGTAGCAGGCGCAACCCCATGTTGTAGAACGCCATGTTGCGCAGGTGCGCACCCGCATCGGAGAAGCCCATCTGCACACCGGGATCACTGGCGAGTTTCTTCAGCACCTCGGGCCGGTGGTTGGAGATGGTGGTGCGCCACCGCAACGCCTTGCCGTGTTCGAGAACGAGGTCGAGGAAGGCGTCGACCGGATGCAGACCACCGCGGTCGATGCCGACCTCGCCGAACGACTTGCCGATCACGCCGGCGTCCGGGCACTCGACGATGTGGGCATCGAAGAAGTCGCGGTGCCACACCCGCAGGCCGAACTTGCTCTCGTACTCCTTGCGGAACCGGCGGCGGTACTGCTCGTCGCGCATCATCTCGTTGCGCTCGACCTCGTCGCGCAGGTGCAGCGCCGCGGCGCCCGCCCCGAACTCCTCGAAGATGACCAGGTCGATGCCATCGGCATACACCTCGAACGGCACGGGCAGATGCTGCCAGCGGAAGTCTCCGCCGAGACGATTGACCAGCCGCGCGACTGGACCCATCATCGTGATCGCGAATGGGTTTGACTTCACGTCGGCCGCCGACAACAGGCTGGTCTTGAGCGGACGTCGAACGATGCCGAGCGACTGGGCGATCTGAGAGCCTAGATTCAACGGGTTCTCGATGTTCGGGCCGGATTGCAGAACCCGTCCTGCCTTGCGCAACAACGTCTTCAGCCGGCGCTGCTCCTTGGCCTTGGCATAGGTCGACGGCAGGGTGCGCGAACGGCAGACGTCACCGTCCAACTTGTCGAAGAGCAACTGCATCGACGACATGCCGACGAACCCGGCGTCGAGCGCCTCGGCGAGCATGCGCTCCATCTCCGCCTGTTCACGGCGGCTGGGACGCTCCTCCTTGCGCGTCGCCCGGTCCAGACCCATGACCGCCGTCCGCATGTCGGAGTGCCCGATGAACGCGGAGAGGTTGGGGCCCAGCGGAAGCCGTTCCAGCGCCTGGACGTATTCCTCGCAGGTGCGCCAGGTCTTGCGTCCGTCCACCGCCGCGATCACGTGTTCCCGCGGGATGGCCTCGACCCGGCCGAAGAGGTCACCCGCCTGCGTGCCGTCGATGTGAATCGTCGACAGCGAGCAGGAGCCGAGCATTATCGTCGTCACCCCGTGGCGCAACGACTCCGCCAACGCGGGCCCGTTCAGCACCTCGACGTCGTAGTGGGTGTGGATGTCCAGCATTCCCGGGAGCACCCAGTCACCGGTGGCATCGATCACCTGCGGGCACTCGGTGTCGTCGAGAGGGTCGGCGGAGATCGCGACGACGTGACCGCCGCGAATGCCGACGTCGCGCACCGCGGAGGCCGCGCCGGTGCCGTCGAACCACCGGCCGTTTCGGATGATCGTGTCGTAGGTCACCCCGTCATAGAACAGGCCGCCGGACACCGGTGTCAACGAAATCGTGAACACTTTCGCCAAATTGTCTACTGTTCGGCCCACGCGTCGGGTTGGCGGCCGTCCACATCGGTGAAGCCGTAGTGGCGGGCCAGCTCCACCGAGCTCGCCGACCGTTGATTCCAGCGGGCCCGATCGGGGTCCGCGGCGATGGCCGCGATCCCGCGACCCACGAACCGCGGCGTCTCCGACTCGGTGAAGGCCGCGGGTGCGACGAGACCACCGCCCGTGCGCGCCGGGTCCAGCGCGTCGCGCCAGTTCGACGCGCTCACACCATAGTTCTCGAGCATCATCTCCGAGCGCAGCCAGCCGGGCGTGACCGAGAGCGCGGTACCGCCGAACGGCGCCAGGTCGTGACCCTGACTGAAGGCGATCCTGTTCACCGACACCTTGGCGAGGTCGTAGAACGCCGAGATCCGGTAGTGGTGCGCATTGAACTCGGCCGTACCGTCGGTCACCTCGACGAGCAGACCACCCGGCCGGGTGATCAGCAGCGGCAGCAGACAGTGCGACGTGATGAGGTGGGTGTCGACACCCAGACGCAGGATGCGGAGTCCGTCCTCGAGGTCGTGCTGCCACATCGGGCGGTCCCAGGTCGACGGCGGCCCCTTCAGGACCTCCGCTCCCCACACGTCGTTGACGAGGACGTCGATCCCGCCGTAGTCGCGCCGGAGTCGATCCGCCAGTGCCCGCACCCGACCGACGTCCAAGTGGTCGGTCGGCACCGCGACGCCGACTCCGCCGAGTTCACTGACGAGTTCCGCTGTCTCCTCGATGGTTTCGGGTCGGTCGTAATCGGAGGCCAGGTCTACGACGGAGCTGGTGCGCCCGGTGCACACGACGGTGGCGCCGGCTTCGCCCAGAGCCGCCGCGATCCCGCGGCCCGCACCCCGGGTGGCCCCGGCGACCACGGCGACACGGCCGGCGAGAGCGCGGTGGCCGACGGGCGAGGACATGACGATGAGTATTCGCCAGCGACGGCATCTCCCACCGCAACTTCGAAAATCCCCAGGCATACTCGATTGGGTGACTCCGCTGCAGCGCTACATCGCCGAAGAGATCGCTACCGACCACGTCGAGGGGTTGATGTCCCGACGCGAGGCGATCCGCCGACTGGCCCTCATCGGCGTCGGCGCCACCGCCGCCTCGAGCTTGATCGCGGCGTGTAGCACCGCCGAGAAACCCGCGGACGAGACCGCGACGGCCGAAGCGCCGGTCACCTCGAGCGGCGCGGCGACCGAGAGCGCCCCTCCGCCGGGGATCGAGAACGCCGTCGAGACGACACCCATCACGTGGGCGGGTCCGCGGGGCGAACTGCAGGCGGCCTTCGCGGCGGCCGAGACGCCGAAGGGCGCCGTCCTCGTCATCCACGAGAACAAGGGACTCACCGACTGGGCGCGCTCGGTGGCGGGTCGGTTTGCCGGCATCGGCTACTCGGGCCTCGCCATCGACCTGCTGTCGGGTGAGGGCGGCACGGCGAAGTTCACCGACCCCGCCGAAGCCACGGCGGCGCTGAGCAAGATCTCACCGCAGGACTTCGTCGCCGACATGAGGTCGGGCCTCGAGGAGTTACAGCGTCGCGCACCCGGGGTGAAGGTGGCGGCGGTGGGATTCTGCATGGGCGGCGGCCTCGTGTGGCAGCTGCTGGCCGCGGGTGAACCTCAGCTGGCCGCAGCCGTACCGTTCTACGGCCCGACGCCGGACGGCGCCGACTTCAGCAGATCCAAAGACGTCGCCGTGCTGGGGTTCTACGGCTCCAAGGATGCGCGCGTCACCGGGACCAAGGACGCCGCCCAGCAGGCGCTCGACAAAGCCGGCGTCGTCAACGAACTCGTCGTCGAAGAGGGCGCGGACCACGCGTTCTTCAACGACACGAGCGAGCGCTACGACCCCACCGCCGCCGCCGACGCCTGGCAGCGCGTGCAGGACTGGTTCACCAAGTACGTCGGCTGATCCCTAGGCGTTCATCCCTCGTTCCGAGAATGCTCACGCGCCTCCGGTCTGATGAGACATGCGGGTCGTACAGGTGGCGAACTTCTACGGTCCGCGGTCCGGCGGGTTGCGGACGGCCGTGGACCGACTTGGCGCGGAGTACTGTGCCGCGGGCCACGAGGTCTTCCTGGTGGTGCCGGGACGTGATATCTCGACACAGGTGATGGACTCCCGTGTGGTGCGTATTTCGTTGCCCGCCAGGCAGATTCCATTCACCGGCGGCTATCGCGCAGTGCTCCCGCGGCCGGTCGCCGCCCTGCTGACCCAGCTGCGGCCCGACGCCCTGGAGGTCTCCGACCGGTTGACCCTGCGCTCGCTGGGACCGTGGGGTCGTCGGCACGACGTCGCGACGGTGATGATCTCGCACGAACGGTTGGATCGGCTCGCGGGCCAGTTCCTGCCGCGTCGGTTGGCCCGCGCCGTCGCCGACGCCGCCAACCGCAGAACCGCGGCCCAGTACGACACGGTGGTCTGCACGACGGCGTTCGCGCGCGAGGAATTCGACCGCATCGACGCCCGCAACGTCCTCACGGTCCCACTCGGCGTCGACCTCGACCAGTTCCATCCCCGCAGGCGCTCGGTGCACGTCCGCAACCGCTGGGCGACGCAGGCGCAGACACTCCTGGTGCACTGCGGACGACTCTCGGTCGAGAAGCATGCCCACCGCAGCATCGATACCCTCATGGCTCTTCGTGATTCGGGTATCGACGCGCGGCTCGTCGTCGTGGGGGAGGGGCCGTTGCGCACCCGCCTCGAACGGCAAGCGGCTCGGCTGCCGGTCGCCTTCACCGGGTTCATCGGATGTCGCGACACGGTGGCGTCGATCCTGGCCTCGGCGGACGTGGCCCTGGCCCCCGGCCCGCACGAGACCTTCGGGTTGGCCGCGCTCGAAGCACTGGCCTGTGGAACGCCCGCGGTCGTCTCCAACACCTCGGCGCTGGCCGAGATCCTCACCGGTGAGAGCGGGGCCGCGGCCGACAACGATCCCCACTCGATCGCCAAGGCAGTCACGGCACTGATCGGCAGGCCCGAATCGTCCCGCCGCATCGGCGCCCGCCTGCGAGCCGAGCAGTTCTCCTGGCCGACGTCGGCGGCGGGGATGCTCGACGCCCTCGGTGCCGACTCCCCGCCAGGCCCGGCACGTCGTTGAACTCCGCTCGCCCACGGTTCGTGTCACGTCACACACACCGTTGACGGAAGAGGACCCATGACCACCATTAGCACGACGCTCGGGACGGTGCTCGTCACCGCCCTGCTCGCCACCGCATGCAGCAGCACGCCCGCTCCGCGCGCCGATTACGGCGCCAGCCCCGTGGTGAGCTCCGCCCCCGCGGTCGCCGGGCCGACGATCACCATCAAGGGGATGGCGTTCGGCGACCCCCTCACCGTCTCACCCGGAGCCGTGGTCACCATCGTGAACGACGACTCGATGGAGCACTCCGTCACCTCCAAGCCGGACGCGGGTTTCGACACCGACGTCGACGGGGGATCACAGCAGACCTTCACCGCGCCAACGCGCCCGGGGCAGTACCCCTTCATCTGCACCTACCACCCGAACATGAAGGGAACGTTGATCGTCACGTAGTCCGTCGGCTCCCGGATAACGGTTTGAACGAGCGCGTTTCCGGGAAATCACGACTGCAGCGTGCACGTCAATTTCTGATGTGCCCGGAGCCGAAGGAGCCCGAAATGGGTAGCAATACCGTCACTTTGATCGTGATCGCGGTCGTAGTCGTTCTGCTCTTGATCCTGGCTGCAGCCTTCCTCGCGCGTAGTGCCCGCGACAAGAAGCGTCGCGCCGAGGCGGACCGGATCCGCGAGGAACTCCACGGGGAGAACGCCAGGGTGGAGAAGCGGGAGGCGATCGCCGCGGAGACCGAGGCCAAGGCGCGTGCCGCCGCCGCCGAAGCCGAGGCCAAGGCCGCCGAGGCCAAGCGGTTGAACGACAGGGCCGCGTCGCACCGCGACGAGGCCGCGTCATCGCGTGAGCACCTCGACAACGAATGGCAGCGCGCCGATGCGCTGGATCCGCGGCGCAAGGACGACGTCGACGCCGCCCAGGCCGAGGCCGAGAAGCACAGCGCCCAGCGCGAAGAGATCAGCCGCGAAGAGCAACTGCCCCAGCACGACGAAGTCCGCCGCACCGAACAACTGCCCCAGCACGACGAGTCGCGCCGGGTGATCAACTAGCGCGCCGCGCTCCAGGCCACGGGTAGCCGCTTGATGCCGTGGATGAAGGCGGATTGCAGCCTGGCGGGTTCTTCGGTGGCGGTGATGTCGGGGATCCTGCGGTGCAGTTCCTCGAACGCCACGGTGATCTCGCGGCGAGCCAGATTGGCCCCCAGGCAGAAGTGAGCGCCGCCGCCGCCGAAGCCGACGTGCGGGTTCGGATGGCGCCGGACGTCGAAGGTCCATGGGTCGTCGAACTTTGCATGGTCGCGGTTGGCTGACCCGTACCAGAGCGTGACCTTGTCTCCCTCAGCGAGTTTCACCCCGCTCAGCTCGGTATCCCTGGTCACCGTTCGGCGCATGTACGCCACCGGCGACGCCCAGCGGACCACCTCCTCGACGGCGGTCGGGGCGACGGTGTCGTAGTCACTCCACCAGTCGTCGCGCTGCTCGGGATGCCGGCTCAAGGCAAGCACCCCGTGGCTGATGGCGTTGCGGGTGGTCTCGTTGCCGGCAACCACCAGCAGGATGAAGAACGACGCCACCTCGGCGGAGGTCAGCCGTTCCCCGTCGAGTTCGGCCTGCACCAAGCTGGTGGTGAGATCCTCACCTGGGTGGGCCCGACGATCGTCGGCCAGCGCCGCGGCGTAGGCGCCGATGTCCATCGCCACCTTGACGAACTCGTCGAAGTCCGCCGTGATCTCGGGATCGCCGAAACCGAGGATCACGTTCGTCCATCCGAAGACGTTCTGGTGGTCCTCTTCGGGGATGCCCATCATGTCGCAGATGATCTGCAGCGGAAGCGGCCCGGCCAGCGCGGAGACCAGGTCCGCCGTCCCGTCGGGGTGCTCGGTGATCATCGCCTCGACCAGCCGCCGAGCGCGGTCGCGCACCGAGTCCTCGATACGCGCCAGGACCCGCGGCGTGAACGCGCTCCTGACGATGTTGCGGAGCCGCGTGTGCCGAGGGTCGTCCATCGCGATCATGGAACCGAAGTACTCGGCCAACTCCGGCGTCTGATCACCGATGACGATGCCCTGCGCCGAGCTGAAGATCTCGGGATGGCGGCTGGCATGGAACACGTCGTCGAAGCGGGTCACCGCCCAGTGCCCGCGGCCCTGCTCGAAGCCGTCCTGAACGAACTCGGGGTGGTGTGACACCGGCGCCTCGCGGCGCAGCGTGGCGAACGCGCCATCCCGCACGTCGTCGTCGAGCGCCCAGAAGTCCCACGACCCCAGATTGATGTCGGCGAGTGCCACGTCGG
Source organism: Mycolicibacterium sp. TUM20985 (assembly GCF_030295745.1). NCBI lineage: Bacteria > Bacillati > Actinomycetota > Actinomycetes > Mycobacteriales > Mycobacteriaceae > Mycobacterium > Mycobacterium antarcticum. Next base: position 2,647,056 of record NZ_AP027291.1, on the reverse strand, counting down.
GCGGCGGCATCCCGTTCACCCGTGTCGAAATACCCACGCCACCTCACCTCATCGTCGAGAACGCGATGTCGCCGAGCGTAGCGTCAGGGCCTGGCTTCGTGCCCGCTTCTCCCGTGGGTGCGTCGCTGCTCCTTCATCTTCGCCTCGAAGACATGGCGCTCACCTGCTTGTAGCTGGTCTCGGACCCGCCGTTCGTGTTCGCGGAACTCGGTCCAGTAGCCGTCGTCGAACTCCTCGACGATCTGGAACGTCCAGCGGCCGTAGAGCACGTTCCGTCCGACCAGTTCGGTCTCCAGATCGTCGGCCGTCGCCGCGTGCCCCACCTCCCTCAGCTCGTCGCACGCCTCACCGAGCGTCAGATCGGCATGGCCCATCAACTGGTGAAAGGTGTACAGGTGCCCGCGGGCCCGCTCGACGTACTCGAGTGCTTCGGAGATCTTCCCCACCGCCGCAATCGTGTCGTCGTCCATCCCGGCGGGGCGCCGGTCGAGGCCAGGTTCGGAATCGTCGCGCTTCGTCACACCTCGTTTCTACTCCGGCGGTCTCGGTGCCACCAGCAGGACCGGGTTGCGCCGATGCCCTGCGCGTCGCCACTGCGCCGTGGTAGCACCTCTACGTGCGCAACCCACATGCAGGGCAACCGTTTACGACCTCGGACGAGGACATCGCCACTGCGCTCCTCGACGTCAGCATCCCGACGTTGATGCTGTCGCTGGTCCACATGTCGGGCAATCCCGAACTGATTCGCGGCGCACTCAAACCGGCGGGCCTGTTCCTCAACGAGGTGCAGGGCTACATGTCCGAGGAGGACAAGGCGGCGGTCCGCAAGATCGCCGTGGAGGTGATCGGCGACTACCGAGACCGCGGCTGCCCCGAACCCGAACCAATCAGCGGTGAACTCCTCAAGGAGATGATGGAGTGGCTGGTGTGCGAGCCCGTGCCGGACGAGTACGTGCCCATGCTGCTGGAGGAGATGGAGCTCGACGGCACGGACCTGCGCGCCGCGCCGATCTCGCGGCCTGCCGCCCGCGACGACTTTCCCGTCATCGTCATCGGTTGCGGTGAGTCGGGGCTGTTGGCCGGAATTCGGCTCAAGGAGGCCGGCATCCCCTTCACCATCGTCGAGAAGAACGCCGGCCCCGGCGGGACCTGGTATCAGAACACCTATCCCGGCGCACGGGTGGACGTGGGAAATCACTTCTACTGCTACAGCTTCGAGCCGACCGACCAGTGGACTCACTTCTTCGCCGAGCAACCCGAACTCCAGGCCTACTTCCAACGCGTGATGGACAAGTACGGCGTCGGACCGCACGTCAGGTGGGAGACCGAGGTCACCGACGCCACCTGGGACGACGCCGGAGCAATGTGGACCGTTCGCACGCGCGCGGCCGACGGCACCGTGGAAAGCCTCGAGGCGCGGGCGGTCATCAGTGCGGTCGGCCAGCTGGACCGGCCGCACATTCCTGCCATTGCAGGTCGAGAAGACTTCCGCGGCAATGCCTTTCATTCGGCGCAGTGGGACCACTCGGTGGACCTGCACGACAAGCGCGTGGCGATGATCGGCGCAGGCGCCAGCGGCTTCCAGATCGCCCCGGCGATCGCCGACGACGTCGCCCAGCTCACAGTCTTCCAGCGCACCGCACAGTGGATGTTCCCCAACCCGAACTACCACGCCGCCGTGGGAGCCGGCGTGAAGTGGGCATTGCGGCATCTGCCCTTCTACGGCCGCTGGTACCGGTTCCTACTGTTCTGGCCGGGCTGTGACAAGGGTTTGGAGGCAGCCAGAGTCGATGCCGACTATCCCGACCAAGGCCGCGCGGTCAGTGAGATCAACGAGATCACCCGCATCATGTTCACCGAGTGGATCACCAGCCAGGTCGGTGGTGATGCCGAGTTGGCCGCCAAGGTCGTGCCCGACTACCCGGCGACGGGCAAGCGCACGCTGCAGGACAACGGCAGTTGGCTGCAGACGCTGACACGCGACGACGTCGACCTGGTCCGCACGCCGATCGAGCGCATCGAGGCCGCGGGCGTCGTCACCGCGGACGGTGTGCATCACCCCGCCGACGTGATCGTCTTCGCCACGGGCTTCCATGCCACCGAAGTGCTGTGGCCGATGACGATCACCGGGCGCGATGGTCGCGACCTCCGCGCCCAGTGGGGCGAGCGGCCCGCCGCGTACCTCGGCATCACCGTGCCCGGCTATCCCAACTTCTTCTGCATGTACGGGCCGGGTACCAACCTCGCCAGCGGCGGCAGTCTCATCTTCCACTCCGAGTGTCAGATGCGTTACATCACACAGTGTTTGGATCGTCTGATCGCCGAAGGGCATCGCTCGATGGAACCGCGGCAGGACAGGACCGAGGACTGGGTGCGGCGCAGTCAGGCCGAAATGCGCAAGATGGTGTGGTCACAGCCGTCCATCGAGCACTCCTTCTACAAGAACAGCCATGGCGAGGTGTACACGCTGAGTCCGTGGCGGCTGGTCGACTACTGGGCGTGGACCCGGGTGCCCGACCCCGGCGACTTCGTCTTCGGCTGACGGATCATGCCTGCGGCCAACCCATGTTCTTCGCGAAGGCGGCACCGTCGGCGGAGAGCGTTCCGCAGCTCAGACAGTGGTCGACGTACTCCGCCACCATGGGCAGGAAGTTCATCGGGTTGTACGCGTCCTCCTCGTAGCTCCACAGGCCGTCACCGGCGTACTTGAGAATCGTGATGCAGGGGCGTTCCAGGACGGCGCCGTCACCGGGGTCCTTCATCCGGTTCATGATCTCGGTGATCACCCAGCCCTTGTCGGTGTCGATCGAGTACCACGACACCGGATAGAACGGCATCTCGCTGCCGGGAAAGACGTTCATCGTCGCCACGATCCACTCCCGGATCGCTTCCCGGCCGGCCATCTTCCCGTAGGTGTGTTCGTTGTAGGTGGCGTCCTCGGTGAACAGGTCGGCATAGCGCGCCCAATCCCAACTCCGGCCAATCTCGCCCACTACCTGCTGCTGCCGGGTGAAGGCGTCCTCGATCTCTGCGCGCGACCATCGACCAGCGGGTGAACTCATTCCGTCGTTCTACCGCAGCACCGATGGCAATCACGCCGTTCCCCCACGCCGGCTCGAAACATGAATCACAGCAGCAACATCCGTCGCAGGCGCCTCCGTGGGGCGTAACACTCGCGTGACCGGCGGCGACGTTCATGGTGGGGGTTCTCACACGGGGACGGGGAAACAATGCGTGAACGGAACGGTGTTGCCACCACGAGGACACCGCGAACAGCCGTCACGAGGCAGGAGATCGACATGAAATCGAAGAATCTGGTCGCGGCCGCCATGATCGCCGGCGGCCTCGGCCTTGGCGCGATACCCGCCATCGCACCGGTGGCATCCGCCCAACCGAGCGCACCCATCCCGCAGAAGCCGGGAAATGGCGGGGACGACTTCTGCCCGCCTCAGTGCGGAAACGGCAACGGCCCCGGGAATGGCAACGGCAATGGGAACGGGAACGGGAACGGCCGAGGGCACGGTGACGACAAGGGCTTCTGGTGGAGCAACAATCGCCATGACTGGTGGGACGACCGCAACGGTGCGCCGCCATGGGGTTGGGGCCCGCCACCCCCGATCCAGTGGAACGGCGGACCACCACCACAGTCGGTGAACTACTGGGGCTACAACCTGAACCCGGTGTGGAACGACGGCCCGCGGCAGTGGGGCGTCTGGCTGTTCGGCCAGTGGATCCCCATCTTCGGGGTCGGCTTCAACTAAGCTGTCGGCTCTCCTTCTACCGGCTCTTCTCTACTCGACCCGCCCTTCTTCTACGACGGCCTTGATGCGTTCCAGCGTCTTGCGCATGTCGCGAACGTTGCGACGCGTGCGTAGTTGGCCGCCGAAGAGGCCGAAGACGGTGGTCATCAGCCCTTCGGTCATCCGAAAGGATTCGGTGACCTCGGTCCCGCCGGCAACGGGAGTGAACCGGTAGTGCCAGTTGTTGACCGCACGATCGCCGACCAGTACTTCGAAGCCGAACTCCCGGCCGGGCTCGCAGGCGGTCACGCGGCACGTCGTCCAGTAGACGGGCCCAATCTCGTTGCGCTTGACGTGCCCACGGAACTTCGCGCCGAGGGCAGGGCCCGTTGCCCCGTCGAGCCATTCCGCCTCGAAGGTCTCGGGGGAGAACTTGCCGGTGTTGCGGACGTCGGCGACGACATCCCAGACCTCTCGTGCGGGGGCGTCCATCGCCACGGTGACTGCTGCCTGCATGTCGTGAACCTTCTCCGGTCGTGGGGTGAGCTGTCACCATAGGCCGATGACCGACTGGAGCGGCGAGGACTACGCAAGACTCAGCGGGTTGCAGCGCACGATGATCGGTGAGGCGATGGCCGGCCTCGAGTTCCGTCCTGACGACCGGGTTCTCGACGTGGGTTGCGGTGACGGCTTCCTCACCCGCGCCATCGCGTCACTCACTCCCGACGGCATGGTGGTCGGGGCAGACCCTTCGCACCGGATGGTCGCCACCGCCGCCGCGTCGGTCGGCGGTCGCGACTCGGGTCCGTGGTTCGTCGTCGCCGACGTGCGAGCGCTGCCGTTCGGCGAGTGCTTCACCGCCGCGGTGTCGTTCAACGCGCTGCACTGGGTGCCCGAGCAGGAGCGTGCACTGCGGCAGATCACCGAGGTGTTGAGGCCAGGAGGATCGCTGACCGTCCAAGCGGTGTGTGCAGGACCGCGACCCAGCCTGGAGTCGGTGGCCACGAAACTCTGCCGGGAGCCGCGGTGGGTGCAGTGGTTCGAAGGCTTCGATCCGCCCTTCGTCCACGTCGACCCAACTCATTACGGCGACCTCGCCGCCGCGGCCCGCCTGCATCTCGACGATCTCCTCGTCACCGACCGGCAGTGGGATTTCGGCTCCCGTGACGCGTTCCTTCAGTGGTCCGCTATGGGGTCCACCGCGTGGACCAGCCGGCTGCCCGAGGACCGACGCGCCCAATTCATCGAGGAACAGATCGCGGCCTACGAGCCGATTGCCGGTGCCCCCGGCCTCTTCCGCTTCATGCAGATGCGCGCTCGTCTGCACCGGGAGGACACTGGCGGGTGATGAAGATCCGATTTGGGGTAGGCCTCGCCGCAGGCCCAGAGGCCCGTCCCGAACGACTGCCGCACCTCGTCGACCGGCTCGAGTCCGCGGGTATCGATTCGCTGTGGTTCTCGGAGTTGGTCTACACAGACGCCGTCGACCCCTTCATCGGCATGGCTCACGCGTTGGCCCGTACCACCAAGCTCAAGGTCGGCACCTCGGTGATGATTCTGCCCGGTCGCCATCCGGTGCTGGTGGCCAAGCAGCTGGCGTCGCTGGCGGCGCTGGCGCCCAAGCGCGTCCTGCCGGTCTTCGGCCTGCGTTCCGCCCTGCCCGCAGAGCGTGACGTCTTCGTCGTTCCCGACGGGCAGCGCGCCGCGGTCTTCGACGAATCGCTGCGGCTCCTGAAGATGGCGCTGGCCGGCGACGGCGCCCACTTCGCCGGCGACTTCTTCACGGCGACCTCGATCGCGGTCGGACCGCACTCGGCGAAACCACTCGACATCTGGTTGGGCGGTTCCGCCCCCGCTGCGTTCCGTCGCATCGGCAGGCTCGCCGACGGCTGGCTGGGGAGCTTCCTCACCCCTGACGAGGCACGACGCGGGCGTGAGCTCATCGAGGCCGCCGCTGCGGAGGCTGGGCGCGCCGTCGAACCCGACCACTACGGGATCAACGTGGCCGTGGCGGACGGCGGGCTGCCCGACGACGCGCTCGCCGCGATCCGCCACCGTCGTCCCGACGTCGACCCGACCGAGCTGATCGCCGACGGATGGCCGCGACTGCACCGCATGATCGACGGCTATCTGGCGGCCGGACTGACGAAGTTCGTCATCCGGCCGGCCGGGAGCGGCAGCACCGACGCGTTCATCGACCGCTTCGCGGCGGAACTCCTGCCGCGGGAGAACTGATCGCTGACAGAAGGGGAGCCCCATGGGTTCGAACGACGCCGACGGCGTGATCGTCGCCGGACATCTGACCGTCGCGCCGGGGGATCGCAACGCCTATTTGGCCGGTTGCGTCGACGTCGTCCGGCAGGCTCGGGCGGCTCCGGGCTGCCTTGACTTCGCGGTTTCGCCGGACCTGCTCGACCCGAGTCGGATCAACGTGTACCGCCACCCGCCCACTGACGTGAACGACGGCCGCCGGCCCACTTCGGGTGGGTGGCGGGCAGGACGGCCAGCAAACGGACGGCGGTTCACCGATTGGCTGTCGACTTCGGGGGTCGGGTAGTCTGCGGGAATTGCGCGGACGTACGGAGAGGCTCTCCAGCACGTGTGGAGCCGTCGACGAAACCAACGAGTAGCCGAAGGTTGAATCTTGCCAGAGACCAAGAATGACACCAAGAACCTGAAGCCGCACTTCGACGACGTGCAGGCTCACTACGACCTGTCCGACGACTTCTTCCGCCTGTTCCTGGATCCCACCCAGACCTACAGCTGTGCCTACTTCGAGCGCGACGACATGACGCTCGAAGAGGCGCAGATCGCGAAGATCGATCTGTCCCTCGGCAAGCTCGGATTGCAGCCGGGGATGACGCTGCTGGACGTCGGTTGCGGCTGGGGTGCCACCGTCAAGCGAGCCGTGGAGCGCTACGACGTCAACGTCATCGGCCTCACGCTGAGCAAGAACCAGCAGGCTCACGTGAAAGACCTTCTCGCACAGTCGGAAAGCCCGCGGAGCAAAGAGGTCCGGCTCGAGGGCTGGGAGCAGTTCGGCGACAAGGTCGACCGGATCGTGTCGATCGGCGCCTTCGAGCACTTCGGCCGCGACCGCTACGACGACTTCTTCCAAATGGCCTATGAGGCATTGCCCGCCGACGGCGTGATGATGCTGCACACCATCGTCAAGCCCAGCGACGAGCAGTTCAAGGATCGCGCCCTGCCGCTGACCATGACGAAGATCAGGTTCTTCAAGTTCATCATGGACGAGATCTTCCCCGGCGGAGACCTTCCCCAGGTCGTCGCCGTCAAGCAGCACGCCGAGAAGGCCGGCTTCAAGGTGGAGCGCGTACAGCCTCTGCAGTTGCACTACGCGCGCACGCTGGAGATCTGGGCGGCGGCACTGGAGGCCCGCCGCGACGAAGCGGTCGCGATCCAGTCCGAAGAGGTCTACGACCGCTACATGCGGTACCTGACCGGTTGCGCAGAGCTGTTCGCGAAGGGTTACACCGACGTCTGCCAGTTCACCCTCGTCAAGAGCTGACGCGGCAGCTCATGACGGCGGTCGTCGACCGGGCGGGCCCATCTCGGCGCCGGCGGCGTCGCGCCGCCTGGCGGCCATGCCCGCGAGAGCTTCGAACACCACCCGGTGCGCGGCATTCACCGTGAGCTCGGCATGGTCATAGGCGGGGGAGACCTCGACGACGTCCACCCCCGCGACGTCGTGCTCGTAGCAGAGCTGGCGCACCATCCGGAGCAGGTCGACGCTGGTGATGCCCCCCGGTTCGGGGGTTCCCGTGCCGGGCGCATGCGCCGGATCGAGCACGTCGATGTCGACGGACAGGTACAGCTTGTCCGCCTTGGCGAGGGCCTCGCCGACGGCGTCGACCATGACCGCCTTGAACCCGCGCTCCCAGATCTCCTGCATGGTGTGCCACACCATGCCCTGCTCCTGCATCCACTCGAACGTGTCCTGCGGCGGCCAGTACCCGCGCAATCCGACCTGGACGAAGTGGGTTCCGGGGACGGCGCCCGACTCGATCAGGCGCCGCATCGGAGTGCCGTGGCTGGCGAGGTTGCCCTCGATGATGTCGGCCGTGTCGGCGTGCGCGTCGAAGTGCACGATGCCCACGTTGCCGTATCCGTGCACGTCGGCCACCGCGGTCGCCGACGGCCACGTGATCGAGTGGTCGCCGCCGAGGACGACGGGCACGATGCCGCGGGAGGCCACCGCCGCGACGCGCTCCTTGATGTTGGCGTGCGACACCTCGGTCTGACCGTGCGGGCAGTACGCGTCGCCGAAGTCGACGACCTCGAGCCAATCGAAGATCTCCAGGCCGAGGTCCATGTGATAGGTGCCCGGCTCGTAGGCGGTGGCACGGATGGCCCGCGGGCCGTAGCGCGCGCCGGGCCGATTCGTCGTGCCGACGTCGAACGGGGCCCCGACGATGGCGACGTCGGGCTGCCATGAATCGAGTTGCTCGAGCTCGGTGAGGAAGGGTCGGTGGCCGAACGTCGCAAGGCCCGCGTACGGCAGGTCCAGCTGCTCAGCCATCCCCGGCGGAAGTTCGCGGTGTGGCCCGTGATCGTGGCTCATGGGGTGACAGTACCTTTCTCGACACCGTCGTCCACTGCGTTGCGGCCTTGACCCGCAACGGAAGTCAAGGCGGCCCGCAGACCGGTGGGAATCTCGCGCTTGGTCCAGTCGTCGGTCGATACGACGACGTACACGTTCCGTCCGCGCACCGCCACGACGTCCGCTCCGTCCCGGCGGCGACGGAGCACGTCGAACCGCAGGGTGAAACTCGTCGTTCCGGTCGCGGCGCAACGGGTTTCGACGCGGACGGCATCCCGCCAGCGGACGGGTGCCAGGAAGTCGACGTCGGCGTGCACCACCTGCACGTCGAGCCCCCACGCGGCGAACTCGGTGAACGGCAGGCCGAGGTAGTCGAAGAAGGCGGTGGACGCCTCGTCGAACCACGTCAGGTAATGCCCGTTGAACACCACGCCCTGTTGGTCGACTTCGGCGTAGCGGGGCACGATCGGCAGGGAGAACGCATCGGTCACACCGACACCCTTGCAGCCCCGGGTCGGCTGACAGACTGACACCATGCGACTGGTCACCCTCGACGACATCCGTGCCGCCGCCGAACGGATCCGCGGCTCGGTGGTCCGCACGCCCCTGATCCCTGCGCCGTGGGGTGATCCCGACCGCCCGCTGTGGCTCAAACCGGAGAACCTGCAGGCGATCGGCGCCTTCAAGGTCCGTGGCGCGTTCAACGCGATCGCCCGGCTCGACGAGGCCACCCGCGCCAGCGGAGTGGTCGCCTACTCGAGCGGCAACCACGCGCAGGCCGTCGCCTACGCCGCCGCGAAGTACGGGATCAGCGCGTCGATCGTCATGCCCGAGGAGACGCCCCTGGTCAAGATCGCCGCGACGCGAAGCCACGGCGCGGAGGTGGTGCTGTGCGCCGCCGGCGAACGCGAGCGGGTCGCCGACGAGGTGGTCGCGCGCACGGGCGGGGTCCTGATCCCGCCGTTCGACCACCCCGACGTCATCGCCGGCCAGGGCACCATCGGACTGGAGATCGTCGAGGACCTGCCCGACGTGGCCAACGTCATCGTCCCGGTCAGCGGCGCGGGCCTGGCGTCGGGCATCGGCACCGCGGTCAAGGCACTCGCACCGCGGGCCAAGGTCATCGGCGCGGAACCGGAACTCGCAGGTGACACCGCCGCGGGACTCGCCGCGGGCCACCGGGTCGACTGGTCGATCGCCGACCGCAATCGCACGATCGCCGACGGGCTTCGCTCACAGCCCTCGCAGCTGACGTTCGCTCACGTACAGAAGCTTCTCGACGGCGTGATCACCGTGTCCGAGAACGACATTCGCGATGCCGTCCGCGACATTGCCCTGCGCGCGCACCTGGTGGCCGAGCCCAGTGGCGCCACGGCATTGGCCGCCTACCGCCGAGGTCCGACCCCGCCGGGGCCGACGGTCGTCATCGTCTCCGGCGGCAACGTGGAACCTGCGCTGCTGGCGGAGATCCTCACCGGTTCACCAGGCGAACACCAGCGGTGACGACACCGAGCACCGGTCCCGCATCGCATGCGCCCAGGCATCCTGCTTGGCGGCGGCCCTGAGAAGTCGACGCCGTCCGGCCCATCCGCAAGAGCACCTGGCCGCGGTGTTGCCCACCCCGAGGAGATGTACGGAGACCACGCCCTGCTCGTCGAGCGGCGCAGTCTCGACGTCCACCAGAAGTGCCGTTGCCGACATGAGTCCTCCTTCGTTCGCGCGTCCTCATCATGGCGCGACCGGAGGGCGGATTCGGTTTACGACAGGTCACATTTCGGGCAAGGCCTGCGCTTTGGTCAGTGCACGCCCCCGACATCGACGTCCCGATGCCGACGGAGAAGAGGTAGAGCGCGTCCTACACCAAATGGAAGGGGTTCGTCGTCCCCGACGCGCCCACCGTCGGACCGACGGGTAAGGTCGCTCGCAATGGTTCTCCACGCTGGTGCTGCCCGAGTGTGGCCGCCTCGTGGCTCCGAAGGGGTACATGTGGACGCGGTCCTCGGCTTGTCGATGACTCCGACGTCCGTCGGTCTGGTTCTCGTCGAGGGCCAGGACGCCGACGGCGCGACGATGGATCGCGACTCCTTCGCAGTCGGCGACGACCGCACCATCACCTCCGAGCAGGCCACGGCCGCGGTGCTGCGGACCGAGGCCATGGCCGCCACACGCGGACTGCGACTGCACTCGATCGGCGTGACGTGGAGCGAGGACGCCGATGAGCAGGCGTCGATGCTGATGGAGTCGCTCTCGGAGTCCGGTTTCGACAACGTGGTGGCCATTCGGATGCCGGAGGCCACCGAAGCGCTGGCCCGCGGCATCGCGGAGGTCCTGGGCTACCCGACGACGGCGGTCTGCGTCGTCGAACCGGAGTCGGTCATCTCGCTGATCGTCAACACCAGCGACGGCGCGGTGCAGACGGCGTTCAACCACACCATCGACTCCGATGACGCCCTGATCAGCTGGTTGAGCACGATCTTCGCTCGCGCCGACTGGGCGCCCGAAGCGCTGGTCGTGGTCGGTTCGGCGGGTCACCTGGAGCCCATCCTCGACCGGCTCGAGGACGCGCTGTCGGTACCGGTGTTCGCGCCCGAGGAGGCGAAGTTGGCGCTCGCCCGCGGCGCCGCGCTGGCATCGGCGCAGAGTAACGACATGCCGTTCGGCCTGTTCGACGGTGACGGCTTCGTCGTCGACGCGCGCCACGACTCGGGCCAGGGCCGCGCGTTCGGCGCGCGTCGCCGGACGCTGACGAGCGTGGGCCCGGTGGCGATGCTGGCCGTAGGCGTGGTGACCTTCGTCGTGTCGGTCTCCATTGCGGTCAGCCTGCAGCTGTCCCCGCCCCGCACGGCCCAGCCCAGCCCCGCCCCGGCCGCGAAGGTCGAGCCGGCCGACGTGGTCCGGGCCGTTCCGCCGGCACTGCCACCCCCCGCCGCCATCCCGGCCGCCCCCGTCGTCGAGGCAGCGCCGCCACCACCTCCGCCGGAGGCACTCCCGCCCCTATACGAAGAGCCGCCGGTCGCCGTCGCGGACACCCCGGCCGAGGCGCCCTACGTCGAACAGGCTCCCGCGGACGCCGTTCCCGTCGCCCCGGGTCTCGCCCCGCCGGTGGATCCAGCGCTCGCACCTCCGTTGGCCGGAACGCCGCTGCCGCCCTCCGTCGCACCCGCGTACGTGCCGCCGGTCCCGACGAAGAAGCCGGGCATCCTGACGCGCATCAAAGAGAAGCTGACGCCCGGGCCGGGCTAGCTTGACGTCACCAGCCCCCACTGCCCGTGCCGTCCTGCGCGTGTCGCTGCGCGCGACGATCATCCTCGCCGTCGCACTCGCCCTGATCGCCGTCGAACTGACCTCGCGGTCGGGGGTGGGCTGGCGGCTGATCACCTTCACGTATCAGGCGAATATCTTGGCCGCCGCGTACTACGCCTGGACGCTGTTCTCCCGGCGGGCCGACGCGCGCACCGGTCTTCGGGGGGCGGTCGTGCTCTACGTCGTCGTCGCGGGGGTCGTCTGGAATCTGCTGCTGACCGACCGCAGCATGGGTTACACACCCGCCAACTTCCTGCTGCACGTCGTCGTCCCGATCCTCGCCGTCGCCGACTGGATGCTGATCGGCCGGGGAGCGGGCGCCACGAAGTGGTGGCAACCATTCGTCTGGCTGGCCTATCCGGCCGCCTACCTTGGCCTGGCGTTGGTCGTGCTGAACCGGGCGGGTCGCCGGGTGCCGTACTACTTCCTCGACCCCGGCAGCGTCGGACTGGCAGCAGTCGCGATGAACGTCACCGTGCTCGCGGCGGGTTTCCTGGGCCTGGGCTACGTGCTCCTCGCGGTGGCTCGCCCACGGCCGGCTAACGCTTAGCACTCGAGAAGCGAACTAGTATTCATGCAAGCCCGTCACTCGGAGGTTGGTCCATTGCGTAATGCGCTGCGTCAGGTGTTCTCGGTAGCGGGCATGGCAACCCTCCTGCTGGTGAGTTCGACGGGTCATGGCCTCGCCGCCGCTCCGGGACCGGCGGCGGTCGCGAACATCTCGCCCGCCCCGGGACAGGTCGTCGGGGTGGCGATGCCGGTGACGGTGACGTTCGCCGGGCCCGTCGCCGACCGCGTCGCCGCCGAGCGGTCCTTCGCCGTGACGTCCGCGAACGCCCCGCAGGGCAACTTCGTGTGGCTGAAGAACGATGTACTGCAATGGAACCCGAGCTCATACTGGCCGGCGCATTCGACGATCGCCCTGTCCGTGGGCGGGGCGAAGACCAGCTTCGAGGCCGGGGCGTCGGTCGTCGGCGTCGCCGACATCGACGCCCACACGTTCACGGTGAGCATCGACGGCCAGGTGGCCCGCTCGATGCCCGCCTCGATGGGCAAGCCCAAGCACACCACGCCGGTCGGGTCGTTCACCGCCCTGGAGAAGCAGTCCCCGGTCATCATGGATTCCCGGACCATCGGCATCCCGCTGAGCGACCCGGAGGGCTACAAACTGACGGTGTACGACGCGGTGCGGGTCACGTGGGGCGGTGTCTACGTGCACGCAGCGCCGTGGTCGGTGGCGTCACAAGGTAATTCGAACGTCAGCCACGGCTGCATCAACCTGAGTCCCGACAATGCCGGGTGGTACTACGACCAGGTCAGCATCGGCGATCCGATCATCGTCCAGTCGTAACCGCGTGGAGGTTCTTCGCGGTCGGTGAGGACGCGATGGCGGCCGCATCGGGGTAGGTCCCCAGCACCCGGTCTGCGGTGCCTGCACTGGTGACCGTGAACCAATAGTGCTCGTTCTTGTAGTGATGCTGGCGATGGTTGCGCCAGACCGCGCGATAGGCGCGCGACGCAGGCTTGTAGTCGCTGTGGATCAGGTAGTGGCACCACTCGTAGACCAGACCGAGCATGCCGAGGAACACCAGGTACGTCAGCCCGAGGCCCGTCCGCGGGAACGCCAGCAGCGCAATCGCGATGGCCCCGGGCAGGATCCACAGCAGGGCCCGCCAGGGAATGAAGATCAGCGGCACGTCGCGCGGGTCGACGTGATGCTCGCGGTGCTTGCGCGCCAGCAACGGGTCGACGGTGAGGGGGCCGAGACGTCTTGGGCGCCAATGCAGGACGACGACGTGGACCAGCCACTCGAAGAACGGGAACATCGCCAGCATCGCCAGCGGCACCAACGCGTCGGTGAGCTGCCAGTCTCCGGCGACGACCCTGGCGGCCAGTGCGCCGGCCAGAGTGGCCCCGATCAGCCAGGGCGACGGGTGTCCAAGGAACTCCCGCCCGGCATCGGCGAGCGAGAAGCCGCGCCGGCCCGTGGTGCTCACGAGTCGGCCGCCAGTTCATCGAGGACGCCGAGCAGTGCCGCGGTCGCTGGCTCGAGCAGTGCTCGGGCAGCCCCTTCCGCCGCCGACGGATCACCGTCGCGGATCGCCTCGGCGATGGCCCGGTAGGCATCGGGCCGACCCACCTCGTCGGCCATCATGACGGCCAGCGCGGGGAGTGCGGGTTCGTAGGTGGCGCGAAGTGTGTTGTACATCAACCGAAATGCGATGGAGTCCGCCCCGTCGACGACGTGATCCCAGAACGTCAGCGCGTGCCGCTGGCGTTCGACGGGATCGGGTTCGGCGGCGAGGGCGTCGATCGAGGCCTCGAGGAGCTCGGCGAGGTCGGGCCGTCGCCTCAGCGCGGCGAGTTCGGCGATCTTGGGTCCGTTGTGCAGCCGGGTCTCGAGGATGCTGCGCACGACGGTGACGTCGACCTCGCCGGCGCGGAACAGCAATCGGGGGAGGAGGTCAAGCCCGGCGTGGCGGCGGAAGTCGCGGACGGTGGTCGAATCTCCTTGGCGCACTTCGACGAGGCCGGCCTCGGTGAGTCGCTTGAGGGCCTCACGCACGGCGGGCCGGGACACGCCGAGCACCTCGGCCAGACGCCGCTCACTGGGCAGCACGTCACCGGGTTGCATGTCGCCGCTGAGCACCTCCGCGACGATCTGCTGGAAGACGTCTTCGGGTACCGATCGACGATTGACGGGTTGCAGGGCCATCCGCCCACCATGGCAGGCTGATGGCCAGAGGTCAAGTGGTCTTACCTGTCGCAACTCGCGCTGGCCGTCAGCGCAGTGCCGCTGCCGTCACGCCATCGGCAGGCAGGAACGCCTCGATGCTCAACTCCGCAGCGGTCAGATCGAGCGCTGTGCCGAAGGTCGTCACCGTGCTGAGGAACCTCAGGACCGACCCGTCGGCGTTCTCCAGTTCCAGCGGGACGACCACCCCGCCGAAGTCGTGGCCGTCATCGAGACCCCCTGGGTAGGAGGCGATTTCGGTCAGTAGATCCGTCAACACCGCCGAACCGCTGACGTCCACCTCTCGGCGCAGCCGGCCGATGACGTGGTGGCGCCACTGCGCGAGGTTGCGGATCCGCGGGGCCAAACCGTCGGGGTGCAGCGAGATCCGCAGGGCGTTCGACGGATTCATTAGGTGCGGCGCGACCCCCTGCAGCAGCAGCCCTGCTCCGGCGTTGGCCGCGACGATGTTCCAGCCGCGGTCGACGGCCAGGCACGGATACGGCTCGTAGGCCGCGAGCACCTTGTCGAGGCCGTCGCGCACGGGAGCCATGTCGGGATGGTCGAGCGACCGCTCGGCGAACACCGGAGCGAGCCCCGCCGCCAACAGCATCTGGTTCTGCTCGCGGGGCGGCACGTCGAGCACCGCCGCCAGCCTCAGCACCATGGCCCGGCTGGGAGAGGAGCGGCCGGTCTCGATGAAGCTGACGTGGCGCGACGACACGTCGGCTTCGATCGCCAGGTCGAGCTGACTGATCCGGCGCCGACGGCGCCACTGGCGCATCAGAGTGCCGAACGGGGGAGTCTGCGCCTCTGCCGTCGTCACCCCACCAGTCTGGACCGCGGCTGCACGCCATTCCACTACGTCACGGGTAATTGCGAGGACTACCTCGCGAGCGCACCGTGGAGGCATGCCTCACCGTCGGCACGCCCCGCCCGCACCGCCACCCATCCCCGGCTGGCTCCGGTGGGTGATGACGTCCGATCGGGCCGGCTCGGCGTGGTACATCGGGCTGGGTTTCTTCTTCGCGCCTGCGCTGGCCGTGGTGTCCCCGTGGCCCGCCGTCACCACCGTCCTGTGGCTCGTCATCGCGCTGGCCGGACTGTGGTTGGGCCTGTTGGGCATCGCGATGGCAGCGGGCCTGGCCAAGGTGCTGAAATCGGGCGCCGAGATTCCCGAGGACTATTGGCGCTCGATCTTCGACTACGAGGTCACGTAGCGGCCGACGTCCCGGTGTAGTCGACCTGCCAGTGCTTGATGCCGTTGAGCCAGCCCGACCGAAGTCGTTCGGGCTTGGCGAGCGAGGTGATGTCGGGCATGGCATCGGCGATCGCGTTGAACATCAGGTCGATGGTCATCCGCGCCAGGTTGGTACCGATGCAGTAGTGCGCCCCGGTGCCGCCAAAACCCACGTGGGGGTTGGGGTCACGCATGATGTCGAACGTGTACGGGTCGTCGAAGACGTCCTCGTCGAAGTTGGCCGACCGGTACATCATCACCACCCGCTGGCCCTTCTTGATCTGCACGCCGGCCAACTCGGTGTCCTCGAGCGCGGTGCGCTGGAACGATGTGACCGGGGTGGCCCACCGGACGATCTCGTCGGCGGTGGTGGCCGGACGTTCCCGCTTGAACAGCTCCCACTGGTCGGGGAAGTCGGTGAACGCCATCATGCCCTGGGTGATCGAGTTGCGCGTGGTCTCGTTGCCGGCCACCGCCAACAGGATCACGAAGAAGCCGAGTTCATCATCGGACAGCTTGTGGCCCTCGACGTCGGCGTGCACGAGCTTGGTGACGAGGTCCTCACCGGGCTTGTCGGCGCGCTCGGCGGCCAGCTGCATGCCGTAGGTGATGAGTTCGACCGAGGCGCTGATCGCATCGTTGTTGGCGAACTCCGGGTCCATGTCGCCCACCATCTGGTTGGACCAGTGGAAGAGCTTCATCCGGTCTTCCTGGGGAACGCCCATCAGTCCGGCGATGGCCTGCAGCGGGAGCTCACAGGACACCTCTTCGACGAAGTCGCCGGACCCCAGCGCCGCAGCCCTGTCCGCGATCTCTCGCGCGCGCACGGCCAGGTCGGCGCGGAGCAGTTCGATCGCTCGGGGTGTGAACGCGCGCGAGATGATCTTGCGCAGATGCGTGTGGTGCGGCGCGTCCATGTTGAGCAGGACGAACTTGCCCGTCTCGATCTGACCTTCGACGGTGCCGTCGGCATATCGCGGTAGGGCGGTCTTCTCGAGACTGGAGAAGACGTCGCTGCGCCGCGAGACCTCCTTTACGTCCTTGTGCTTGCTGACCACCCAGAACCCACCGTCACCGAAGCCACCGACGTCGTGGGGTTGTTCGTTCCACCAGATGGGCGCGACCTTGCGCATCTCGGCAAGTTCCTCGACCGGCAAGCGCTCCGCGTAGATGTCGGGGTCGGTGAAGTCGAAACCGGACGGGAGGTTGGGGCTGGCAACGGTGTCCGGCATGTCTGAAGAACTCCTGACGACGACGCGATCTAGTGGGATATGGCATTGCTACACCACAGATCGGGGGCCTCGCGGCCGGTTTCGGAAACTCACGAGTAGAACGTGTTCTCGCCGATCATTAGACCTTCGTTAAACAAATGATCGGGGATTGCCGTGTAACGAAAATGGGGTGATTCTTGATGCACCCACTAGCACCATCAGTCCCTGAGGTCACAGGAGAGAGGGTCGGCAGATGAAGGCGAACACCGTCAAGCACGCGGCAGCGGTAGCGGGCTGCGCATCGGGTTTGTTCCTGGCCCTCGTGGGCGTGGCCGCACCGGCGGGCGCGGACCCCGTCGACCCCGTTCCGCCGCCCCCGGCACCCGTCACGGTCCTGCCCGCCCCTGCGCCGGCCCCCGACTCCGAGATCACCGTCCAGGCCGCAGGCCCCGACGCCCCACCGGTGCCCCCGAATGGCGTCCCCCACCTCGCCAGCCCGGATGCCCTGCCCCCGGGTTCGACGATGGACCCCAGTGTGGTGGCCGGCGAGTCACCGAACGTGAGTTACCTCAGGGACCTGTGGCACGCCGTGCAGAACCAGGAGATCAGCGGCAAGGAGGCCCTGCTGTTGGGCGTCGCCCAGCGTGGGATGAACACGCCCATCCCCGCTCAGGCCCCCGGTCCGAACGTGCCGCTACGGCCGGTCGATCCGGTTGCGGCGCCCGCGCCTGCCCCTGCGCCGCCGCTCAGTCCGTTCCCGCCGACGCCCTGACCTCGTCGCTCGCGGCGCGAGCGGCCCTCTCCAAGAGGGCCCGCACGGTACGAACGTGGCCGGACTTCACCGACGCCCACAGCGGACGGGTGACCGCAGTCCGATGCTGAACGAACGTGGCGAAGACCATTCCCTCGGGGCGCCTGGTGAACAGCAGCTCACCCGGCATGCCGATGCGTGAACGTCTGCCGAGTAGCAGCGAGTCGGTGTCCACGCGACGAACCGACCAGCCGGAGACCGAGTCGGCCGACGTCACGCTCTTCAGGCCGAGCGCCGCCCAGCCGGACGCCAGCGTCGCCCGCAGCTCGGCGGGCGGCTCCTCCAGCACTGCACCGGCCCAGCGGCGAGCAGTCCAATCCGGCGGCGCGTCGCCTTGGACGAGGAACGCGTCCGCGTAGTCGACCCTGGGCAGGCTGCTGAGGGCGCGGACCTCCGGCGGCGGATCGATCTGCGTGACGCGGGGCAATTCGTTCGCGATATCAACCATACACAACTGTATGCTTTATTCTCGAGACATGTCAATGCCTTTCGGGTGGTCCTGATGCCCGCACCGACCCGCACCTCGCGCGCGGAGTGGATCGACGCCGGTTTGGCGGCGCTCGCGGACGGCGGTCCCGATGCCGTGCGGGTCGACGTACTTGCGCAGACGATGGGGGTGTCGCGGGGCGGTTTCTATCACCAATTCGACAGCAGGCCAGCGTTTCTCGATGAACTGCTCGATACCTGGGAGCGCCGGAGCACCGACGACGTCCTGGACAGAGTCGAACGCGAAGGCGGTGACGCCCGCACCAAGGTCACCTATGCGGGCATGCTGACGTTCTCGGCCGCGCTGTTGCCGGTCGACCTCGCCGTTCGGGACTGGGCTCGCCGGGACGCGGCAGTCGCCGAACGACTCAAGCGGGTCGACAACGGCAGAATGGATTATCTACGCTCGCAGATCGCAACCTTCACCGACGATGCCGATGACGTCGAACCCCTTGCGCTGCTGGCATTCTCACTCGCCATCGGCAACCACTTCGTCGCCGCCGAGCATGACGGGCGCACCCGGGCGCAGATCCTGCGGCGCGCCAGCGCCCTACTCTTCGGGTGAACGGCTACCAGACGCGGACGTAGTCGACGAGCATGTCCGCCGGGTAACTGCCGCCGGACGGATCGCCGCCACCGGAACCCGCGACGGCGAGGTTCAGGATCGGGAACAGGGTGTAGCCCGGGGTGTTGAACGGCCAATCCGGGAGCGCGGTCGCCGGCACGTCGAAGTACGGTTGCGCCCCGTCTACGTAGTCCTTCCAGAAGCGGATACCGTCGGCATCCCACTTGGCGCGCCAGGTGTGCCAGGCACTGTCGAAGGCGACAGTCTGGCTCGAGTTCTCGCCGCCGTTCAGTTTGGCGTGGACGGTGGTGCCCGACGCCCAACTGCCGTTGCCGTACCACTCCATGATGTCGACTTCGCCGCCGTTGACGGGGTTGTTGTTGGCCAGGTACCAAGCAGGCCACGCGCCGGGCGTCAGGCAGTTCAGCTTGATGCGCGCTTCCCAGGTGGTGCCGATCGGCCCCCGGTACTTGCCGAACAGCTTGCCGCTGTAATAGGTGTTGCCGTCCTTGGCCGCGCGGAAGACGAGATTGGACTTGCCGTCGAGGAAGACGTTGCGGCGATCGTCGCGGTACTGCCCGACGTTGCCGGGCAGCTCCCAGAACGTCGGGTCCTCCATGTCCTCGCGGGCCAGTGCGGTCTCCCACTTGGAAGCGTCCGGCGCTGAGCCGGCAGGCCCGTCGAACTCGTCCCTGAAGAGGTACTTGACCGGCGGGGGAGCGGCGGGCAGGTCTCCGCGCGACGCGTGGGCCGTGGCTCCGGGGAGGGCGACGGCCGCACCCAGCAGGCCGACACCCGTCATCAACATCCGGCGACGATCCATTTCAGGCATGTCCACCATGTAAGCCGCAACGCCGCACCGGGTGCAAGTTCACCTGGCGCCGGCCACCGCCTCGACCCGGGCGGGAACGTGCTTGTGCCACGGCGTGCCTGCGTAGGGATCCCGCCACTCCGTCGAGGTCAACGCGTTGGGGGCAACCCCGGGTGTCGTCGCCGATCCGTCTGGTTCGACGTAGTCCACGCCGTAACCGTTGGGCAGCGACACGTGACCCGCCAGCATGACGTCGCTGATCTCCACGGTGGCCTCGGCGGTACCCGCCGAGGTGGTGATCCTGGCCCGGCCACCGTCGACGAGACCGATTGCGGTGGCATCCTCCGGACTGATCCGTAGTGCGCCGTCGATGTCCCGCTTGCGCCAGCTCGGGTCGCGGAGGATGTCGTTCGCGGTGTAGGCGCGACGCTCCCCGGCGGACAGCACCATGGGGAACTCGGCGCTGGTGAGTCGGGTCGGCGCATCCCGCAGGGCCCGGACGCCGTCGAGCATCTCCGGGATGTCCAGCGCGATACGACGATCGGGATGCGTGATCAGGGCGAAGTCGTCGACGTACTCGTGCTCGGTGAACGTCACGCCCGACCGGCTCGACATGATCGCCTCGAACAACGCGTTACCGTCGGCGTGGCCGGCGCGTCGCACCGCCTCCGGATACGCCATGGCCGTCTTCTGCGCCAGGCCCCACAGCGCTGCCGCGCCCGCCAAACCGTCGGGCAACGTCGGTCCCAACGTCTCGTACAGCACGAAGGGCAGCACCCGTCCCAACGCCGGGTTGGTGCTGACGGCGATCAGGAACGCCTGCGCGTAGGCGTCCAACCCCTCGGTCGCGGCCCGGCGCAGCGGCGCCAGCTCCGCATCGTCGACGACGCCGAGCGCCCGCACCAGCCTGGCCCAGATCTCCGGCTCGGCCAGCGTTCCGGGCAGCGGCTCCATGAGGGGGTGACGGAGGTGAAAGGTGTTGTGCGGGAACTCGAGATTGAAGAACGTCGCCTCGGGCTTCTCGAACTGACTTGCCGCCGGCAGCACGTAATCGGCGAGCCGCGCCGTCTCCGTCATGGCGACGTCGATGACGACGAGCAACTCCAGTGACTCGAGCGCCGCGATGACCGCAGGCGAGTCGGCGATCGAGTGCGCGGGGTTGCTGCTCTCCACGATCATGGCGCGGAAGCGGTCCTCGTGCTCGGTCAGGATCTCCTGCGGCACGACGTTGCTCGGCACCAGCCCCGCGATGACCGGAGCGCCCGTGACCGGCGTGCGACCGACCCCACCGACGGCGAATAGCGGTGCGAACGACGAATGCAGATGCTGTGCACCACGTTTGGCGAAGTTACCGGTCAGGATCCACAGCAGTTTGTTCAGGTACGAGCACAGCGTGCTGTTGGGCGCCTGCTGAATGCCGAGATCCTCGAACACCGAGACGCTCGCGGCCGCCGCGATCCGGCGGGCGGCCGCCCGCAGCAGGTCATCGTCGACACCGCAGCGTCGCGCGTAGTCGCCGATCGGCACGTCGGCCAGTACCGCGCGGACCGTGTCGACGCCCGTGACGTGCTCGGCCAGGAAGGGCTCGTCGCAGAGCTGCTCCTGCACCAGTACCGCGGCGAGCGCCGCCAGGCACCACGCGTCGGTGCCGGGCTGCACGCGCAGGTGGAAGTCGGCGAGCTTCGCGGTGTCGGTGACGACCGGATCGATCACGATCATCGACCGGGCCGGATCCTTGGCGATGTCGTTGAGCACCACGCGAGCGCGCGGGAAGCTCTGCGACATCCACGGGTTCTTCCCGACGAACACCGCGACCTCGGCATGCTCGAACTCGCCGCGGGTGTGGCCACCGTACAGGTGGGCGTCGACCCAATATTCGCCAGTCTTCTCCTGCGCCAGGGCATTCGACCGGTATCTCGACCCGATCGCCTTGAGGAACGCGCCGCTGTACGCGCCGCCGAGGTGATTGCCCTGCCCGCCACCGCCGTAGTAGAAGATCTTGTCGCCGCCGTGCTCGTCGCGAACCTTCGCGAAGCCGTCGGCGATCTCGGTGATCGCAGTGTCCCAGTCGATCTCCTCGTAGCTGCCGTCGGCGCGCCTGCGCAGCGGTGCGGTCAGCCTATTGCGGCTGTTCTGATAGTGGTCGAGCCGCAGGGCCTTGTTGCAGGTGTAGCCCTGCGACGCGGGATGCTGCTTGTCACCGCGGATCTTGGCCAGTACGCGGTCCTCGACCTGTACGACGATGCCGCAGTTGCACTCGCACAGGATGCACGCGGTCGGCTGCCACTCAGCGGTCATGTCGAGCGCTCCCTCTTTCGGCTTCCACTAACGCCCGCAGCTGGCGGTGCGTCGAGTCCAACGGACCCACGTCCCTGGTGGCCCTGGCGATGACGATCGCGCCCTCGATCGCCGAGGTGAGGAAGACCGCCAGCTCTCGCGCGCGGGGGCTGGTGACCCCTTCGGAGACGAGCCGGCTGACGATCAGATCGGTCCAGCGCACGAAGGCCGCGCCCGCCCGGTCGAGAACCGGCAGATTGTCCGCCTCGACGGCCACCGCCACCACGGGACAGCCGGCCCGGAAGTCGGATTCGAGGAGCGCTCGGCGGAACCCGGTCACGACCGCGTCGAGTGCCTCGAGAGCGCTTGTGGCACCGTCGATCTGGGCCGCGACGTAGTCGGCCGCGAAGTCCACGGCCTCAGCCAGCAATTGGGTGCGGCCGCCGGGGAAGTGGTGATATGCCGAGCCGCGCGGCGCCCCGCTGTGCTCCAGCACGTCGGAGATCGCGGTCGAGTGGGCGCCGCGCTCCCGGATCAACAATGCCGTCGAGGTGATCATGCGTTCGCGGGGAGTCGCCATTATGTAGAGCAGCATACATAATTCGGAGCCCGCCGAACAGACCGCAAGCTGGAACCGCTTGCGGACTGCTGGGCGATTTAGACGCCGGCCGCCTCGTTGAGCGCGTTGAGGGCACCGGTGGCCTCGAGGTACTCCTGGACCCAGCGCTCGATGACGGCCGAGGTCTTCTCCACCTTGGAGAACTGGCCCACCACCTGGCCAACCGGGTTGAATGCGACGTCCACGGATTCGTTGGGGTACTTGTTGGTGGCGGATACGGCCAGTCCGGAGACCATGAACTGCAATGGCATCCCGAGCGGCTGGGGGTTGTCCGGGTTCTCCCACGCGTCGGTCCAGTCGTTGCGCAGCATCCGCGCGGGCTTGCCGGTGAACGAACGGCTGCGGACGGTGTCGTGGCTGCCCGCCTTCACGTAGGCCGCCTGCTGGACCGGGGTGTTCTCGGCCTCCTCGACCATCAGCCACTGGGAGCCCGTCCAGGCGCCCTGCGCACCGAGCGCCAGCGCTGCGGCAATCTGCTGCCCGCTGCCGATGCCGCCGGCCGCGAGCACCGGCACGGGTGCGACCTCCTTGACGACCTGCGGCCACAGCACGATCGAACCGATCTCGCCGCTGTGCCCGCCGGCCTCGCCGCCCTGGGCGATGATGATGTCGACGCCGGCGTCGGCGTGCTTGCGCGCCTGGCTGGGCGATCCGCAGAGCGCGGCAACCGTCCGGCCCTCGGCGTGAATGTGATCGATCATGTCCTTGGGCGGGGTCCCGAGCGCGTTGGCGATCAACGTCATCTTCGGGTGCTTGAGCGCGACCTCGACCTGTGGGGTGGCCGTCGCCTCGGTCCAGCCGAGCAGCTGCAGCGTGCTCTCGTTGTCCTCCGCCGTCAGCGGGACGCCGTGATCGGTGAGGATCTTCTTGGCGAAGTCGAGGTGCTCCTGGGGCACCATGTCGACGAGCATCTTGGCAAGTTCGTCGGCGGACAGGTTGGAGTCCATGCCCTCGTACTTATTCGGGATGACGATGTCGACGCCGTAGGTGTGCTCACCGATGTGCTCGTCGATCCAGTTGAGCTCGATCTCGAGTTGCTCGGGCGTGAAGCCAACCGCCCCGAGAACCCCGAAGCCGCCGGCCTTGCTGACGGCGACGACCACGTCGCGGCAGTGTGTGAACGCGAAGATCGGGAACTCGATGCCGAGCTGGTCGCAGAGGGGAGTGTGCATGCCGGGTGGCTCCTCGAAGTGGGGCGGGTCGCGCTCGCGAACGAACTGGAACGTGTTCTAGTTTAGTACGTTCGTCGACCACCGTTGGCAACTGGGCACATTCCGTAAGATCAGTCCGCGCTCGTCAGCACCGGAGGACACCCTTGTGACGCACTGGCTCGACCATTCGCTCGTCCTCGCCTCCGATTACCGGGTGTCGCACCCCGAGCGCGTCGGCCCGCTGCTCGAACGCCGCCAGGATGGCCTCCGCGACCTGGGGGCGCACCACGCGCTGGTCTACACGTCGACCACCGACCCCGAACGCGTGTTGGCCGTCATCGCCGTGCACGCGCGCGAACCCGTGCTCGACCTGCTGCGGTCCCGTGTCTTCTTCGAGTGGTTCGACGCGGTGGGCGTGGACGACATCCCAGCGGTGTTCGCTGGCGAGTTGATCGAACGACTGGTGCTCAACCCCGCCGCGGAGGCCACCGTGCCCGAGGTGGTGGTCTCGATGGTGACACCCGTCGACGATCTGGCCGCGCTGCGCCGTCACGTCCACGAGACCAGCGACGACATGCGCGGCGCCGGTGTCAGGACGGTGACGATCTTCAGCGCGTTCGACAATCCGCTCGAAGTCATGATGCTGCTGCAGATCGACGACGAGGATCACGCCCGACACTGGCTGAGCGACTCGGAGTTGGCCGCCGAATGGCTCGTCAAGGCCGGGATCGGCGCCTATCCGCCCGTGTTCGTCGGCCGCTTCGACACGATGGTCCGCATCGGCGGGGATCGCTGATGTACGTCTGCCTCTGCGCAGGCGTCACCAATCAGGCGGTCGCCAGGGCGGTCGACGCCGGTGCCACGACGTCCCGGCAAGTCGCCGACGCATGCGGTGCAGGAAGTGAGTGCGGGCGCTGTCGTCGGACGGTGCGGGCCATCATCGACTCCCGCCGAGGCGCCGAAGCACCGCAGCAGGTCCCCGGCGGGCCGGACCGGTGCTCACCCTGAGCACCGGCCAACCGTTGCGCAGCGCCTCCGCCGCGAGACCGGCGCGCGGATTGACCGGCCGGGGCTGGCCGATGACCCGCATCAGAGCGACGTCCTCGTCACCGTCGGCGTAGAAGTAGCTGAGCCGGAGGTCGACGCCGCGCTCGTCGGCGAACCGCGCGACCGCCGCGGCCTTACCAGCACCCCAGATGATCGGGGTGACGATTCCACCGGTCAGCCGCCGGGCGCCGTCGACCTCGAACTGATTGCAGATGACGCGCTCGATGCCCAGGTATCGCGCGACCGGCTCGGCGTGGATGCTGAGCGCCGACGAACTCAGCACGACGGTGTGCCCTCGCGCCTGGTGGGCACGGACGACGTCGTGCATCTGCGCGAACACCCGGGTCTCGATGTGGCGGCGGAAGAGGTAGTCACCGAGCTCGTCGAGCGCATCGAGTGAATCGCCCCGCAGGTAGCCCGCGGCGCGGACGACCAGCCGCTCGAACTCCATCCGACCCAGTCGATACCGCAGCGAGGCCTCGAGGACCCCGATCACCTCTCCGATACTGGCCTGACGGGCATGGATGCGGTGTCCCGCGTGGGCGGTGGCCGTGAATCCCGACACCAGAGTCCCATCGAGGTCGAAGAAGGCGCCGACCCGATCACCCTGCGGAGCCGACGCAATCTCGTCGAGCTGGCGCGCCACGGGTGCATCCACGTTCATGTCGCTCCTCGTGGCGCTGATGACGACGGCAGCCCGCCCCGAGACTCCATTGCAACATCACATCCACGGGACGGGGACAGTGACGGTGTGACCGCTAGATGACATCCTAAGGGTGGGCAACCAACGGCTGGTGGGCACGATGACACCCCCATCGGCTAGGTTCTACCCGGCGGTTTCAAACTCGCGCGAGGTTCAGCCAGAGCCTGAGGTGGGGGAGAATCACGGCGATACGCATTTCTTCGATGCGGTTGGACATGGAAGACGGGCTTTGAACGAACAACGGGAATCGACCGACGGCACTTCTGCGGCATCCGGATCGACCTGCGAAGTTACCGAACGATGGATCGGGCAGGTCGCGATCATCGCAACGTCCGGAGTCGTCGACATGCTCACCGCACCCCAACTCGAGCAGGCGATTCACGCCTCGTTCGCGAAGTCGCCGCAGGGCATCGTCGTGGACTTCACCGACGTCGAGTTCCTGGCATCGGCCGGCATGGGGGTGCTCGTGGCGGCACATGACGCGGCGCCCGAGGGAATCGGCCTGCACATCGTGGCGGAGGGACCAGCGACTAGTCGGCCGCTGAAGCTGGTCGGCATCGCCGACATCGTGCCGCTGCATTCGACGCTCGATGAGGCACTTGCGGCGTTTTCCGCTTAGCTACGCTTAGTCGGTCGGCCGATCGGGTAACCGTTGGAGGCGATGATCGATTCAATTACCCGGGCAGGCGCCTCCTCCGCCGAACGCTTCGAGCGCGTGGGCGTGCCGGCGGATCCACGGATGGCGGCACAGACCCGCGACGAGTTCTCCCGGTGGCTGAACGGTGCGCTCGACTTGGATGCGTACCGCGCCAGCGATCTGTTGCTGGCCACCTATGAAGCCTTGGCGAATACCGCCGAATTCGCTTATCCGTCAACCGGTTTTCTGGGCACGATGGACGTGAGAGCGCAATACGATCCGACCCAGGCGACGCTGACCGTAACCGTTGCCGATCACGGTTCGTGGCGGACCGCACCGTCGACCCCGCGCGATCGCACTCGTGGCCGAGGAATTGCGCTCATGAAGGCGTTGTCCGACCGCGCGTCGATCCAGACGTCCACCGGCGGAACGACGGTCCGCCTGGTGTGGACCGAGATCCGAACTCGCTTTCTACCCGACCGAGACGACACCCCGTCCGGTCAGTAGCGGCAGGTCGAGGGTGGTCCGGATGCCGGGGGCGGCCGCCAGCACGTCCGGTATCGAGTTCACGATCCTGGCTGCCGCCGCGAGGATGGCCGCGTAGGGCGCACCGCCATGGCGGCTGGTAGGAACGATGTCCACCACGTATGACGGCTCGCCGGTGATCTCCACCCGATAGGAACCGCCCGGGTGCGCGGGTTGGGCCCAGTCCGGCCGCAGGTCGGCCCGCAGACGGGTGACGTGCTCGATCACGATGACGGGATGACCCTTCACCATGCCCTCGATCTGAAAGCGAAGTGCGGCAACGGTTCCCTTGGCGATGTGGCCGGCCGCGACGTCCAGGTCCTCGGGCGCAGGTTCCTGCTCGACCGAGTCCCTGATCTCGTCGACCTCGACACCCAAGCCGGCTGCCAGCTGCCTGATGGCCGTGCCCCACGCAATGCCGAGGACGCCCGGCTGGAACAACATGGGGAAGTCACCGATCTCGTTGCCGAACCCCATCACGTCGAACATGACTGTCACGCCGTCGTACGTGGCGTAGTCGGCGATCTCCATCGTCCGGATCTGCTGGATGCTCTGGCAAGTTCCAGCGAGGGCGAAGGGCAACAGATCGGTGGCGAACCCAGGGTCGACGCCGGTGATGAAGACGCTTGAATTGCCCTCTCGCGCAGCTTGTTCGACGCGTTCGATGTACTTGTCCGGGATGACCTGCCAGGGATACTGCAGGACACCCGGGGCTGAGCCGACCACGTTGATGCCCGCCGCCAGGAACAGCCGGACGTCGGCCATCGCCTCTGCCAGCCGGACGTCACCCATCGCGCAGTAGACGACGCACTCCGGGTTCGACGCGACGATGGCCTGGAGATCGTTGGTCGCGAGCACGCCGGTCGACACGTCGAGCCCGGCGAGTTCGCCGGCATCCTTGCCGACCTTGGCGTCCGACGAGACCCACACCGCGGTCAGGTCGAAGCGCCGGTCGGTGATCAACTGTTTGAGCGCGAGGCTGCCACAGTTGCCGGTGCCGATGAGCGCGACGCGAATCGCCATTGATTTCTCCTCACGTAATGCCCAGCAGTATGCGGGCCGATGCCATGAATTGGAACAGGTTCTAGTTCGCAAACGGCATGCGGTAGCCTGACCCGTCATGGGACGCGTGGACGAAAAAGTTGCACTGATCAGCGGCGGGGCGCGGGGGATGGGCGCTGCGCATGCTCGGATGCTGGTCGCCGAGGGTGCGAAAGTGGTCATCGGCGACATCCTGGACGAGGAAGGCAAGGCCCTCGCCGACGAAATCGGGGAGTCGGCGCGCTACGTCCACCTCGACGTCACCGAAGCCGACCAGTGGGAGGCGGCCGTCGCGCTGGCGATAGCCGAGTTCGGCAAGCTCAACGTGTTGGTCAACAACGCTGGAATCGTCGCGCTGGGCAAGATCGGCAGCTTCGACATGGACAAGTGGCAGAAGGTCATCGACGTCAACCTCACCGGCACCTTCCTCGGCATGCAAGCCTCCGTCGCAGCGATGAAGGAGGCGGGCGGCGGATCGATCATCAACGTGTCGTCCATCGAGGGCCTGCGGGGTGCTCCCATGGTGCACCCCTATGTGGCGTCGAAGTGGGCCGTGCGCGGACTGGCCAAATCGGCGGCGCTCGAACTCGGGAAGCACAACATCCGCGTGAACTCGCTACACCCCGGTTTCATCCGCACGCCGATGACGAAGCACTTCCCCGAGGACATGGTGACAACGCCGCTCGGCCGCCCGGGTCAATCCGAGGAGGTGGCGACCTTCATCGTGTTCCTCGCCAGCGACGAGTCGTCCTATGCGACCGGAAGCGAGTTCGTGGTGGACGGCGGTCTGGTCACCGACGTGCCGCACAAGGATCTGTTCTAGCGGATCTGTTCTAGCGCTTAAGGGCACATGAACGCGAACGGCGGGCAGACGAATGTGCCCGGGGGAAGTGGGCCCTCGGCGTACACCCCTGGCTGGCCGGCTACCTGGTGGAATTCGTGGCAAACGTTCGGGTCCCACCCCACCGCTAGGTCTTTCACTTGGTAGTTGATGGGATCCCCCGGGCACCAGGTGCCGTGGCATACCGGGTCGCACCGCGAGTCAGCTTGCGCAGGTGCGACGTCCGGTGCCAACGCGGCGATCCACAGAGTGGCGACCGCGCCGAAGCCTGAAATCAACGCACCCGCGAGGGTCCGCTTGATGATGTTGACCATGAAATAGTCTCTCCATGTAGATGCGCGCCCCGTTCTGAGGCGACGTGTCGTTACCGCGTCGAGTACACACCTTCCGGGCCACTACCGATCCCAATTCAAGATCAACGTTGCTGACGGGCCGCGCCTCGGCTGCATCCGCCGGTAGAGGGCGGGCCGGCACGGCGGACCTGATCGCCGACGTGCCGCATCAGGATCTGTTCTCGGCCGCTTCGGGTGGAGCCTCTTCGGGTGGAGCCTCTTCGGCGGCCGCGCGGTTGTACTCGCGTTCTGCGTGGATGCGGCGGGCGCGGTCTTGGGTTCTGGTGGTCTTGCGTCGGGGCATGGTCAGCCCTGGCGTGTTGTTGACGGGCGGGGTGGTGGCGCCGGTGACGGGTGCGGTGGGTTCGGAGAGTTCGGGGAACAGCAGTCGGCTCCCCGGAGTCGTGACATGACTCTGCCCATCCGGGTCTGTCCATTCGACCCTGCCGTCGGGGTACTGGCGGTCTCGCCAGCCGGGCCAGAACGTCTTCAACAAGTGATGTCGACGGCATACAGCCTTCAAGTTGGCGGCTTGGGTGGGGCCTTGGGGCCACGGAATCGTATGGTCCACATCACAATTGGTGGCCGGGACGTGACAGCCCGGGAAGCGGCACGTCAGATCGCGGCAGCGAACGAAGTCGGCCAACTTCTTCGACGGGGCGTACCGCGGCTCCGGTGGGGCCTGCCCGGGATGCACGATCCTGCTCACCGTCGCCGCGAGGGCTACGCGCTGGAAGACCGGGCCGGGCAGGAACCGGCCGCGGGTCGTGATCGCCGGCCGAAGGTGATTCAGGAACCCGGGGGTGCGCGGGACGAGGCCGTCGGTTAGCGGGCGACCCGCGGGTGGGCGGACGAACACCGCCGGCCCACGACCGTCGAGCCCCGTGGACCCGTTCTCGAGCTTGCTATCGCCGGCGCGATCGGGTTCGGGTTCGGGGTCGGGTACGTCGGGGGGCGGCGGAGGATCCTGGGGCTTCGGATCCTGGGCTGACTCGTCGAGGCTGTCTTGGTGGGCGATGACGTAGACCACCACCCCGGCCGCGGGCGGGTTCGACGCAGCGGTGCAATCCTCCCGACCGCACAGGCAGGCCAGGCGGTCCGCGCCGCGGCCCAACGCGCCGATCGCATCGGCGCGGCGCTGATCCTTCGTCCGCGGATCCGCCTCACAGACGGTGTCGGCCATCGCGTCCAACCGTCCGCCGAAGGCCTCGGCGTCCGGAGTGAATAGGGTCGCGAACAGCTGCGCCATCCCGCTGCCGTCGTCGACGTCGATGTCCACCGAGCGGCCGCGGGCCTTGGTTTGGGTGCGGTGCAGCGCCAGGGGGTCGAAGCGGGCGATGAACGCGTCGACCGCCTTCTCCGTGCGGTCCAACGACATCGGCTCCCACCCCGCCGCCGCGTCGGCCAGGGCCTCGTCCAACTTCGCGAGGGCGTCGGGGTCGGTGACCGCCGCCGAGCGGGTCACGATCAGCCGGACCTGGGCCAAGGTGAGCAGCCCGGCGGCGAACACCGCGGCCACCTTGGGGAACCGCTCCTGCAACGCCACCGCGGTCAGCAACAGGTTCGACACCGACTTGCCGGTCATCCGCTGTGCGGCACCGATCTGGGCGCAGACGGCATCCCAATTGTCGACACACCACTGCTCCCGCTCCGCGGACCCATCAGCGGCATACGCCGCCTCCAGCACCCTCACCATCGCCGCCAACCGGCGGGCGCACGCCGCGGACTCCACCCGCGCCCACACCTCCACCGCGCCAGTGCCACGAGCACCGGCCGTCTGAGCCACCAACGAGTCGAACATACGTACGAATCTACGAGCCCGCCCCGACCGGAATCACCGCGTTGACTCAGCCGAAATGCGCGCGAGATGCCGCGAAAGCTGGGGTCGTTGCCTCACCGGAAATGCGCGCGTACGGCGCGCCTGCGTGATCTGTCAGCAATGACCTCGGTAGGCCGGAGCGATGGGGTTGACGATGACCGAGCGCAAGGCAGTGACCGAAACGACTGCCATCCGTTATTCACTGGCAGACAAACGAGCCAAGGGCGTGATTCTGGATGAGTTGTGCGCCACCACGGGATGGCACCGCAACCACGCCCGTAAGGCGCTCACGACGGCATTACGGCCCAAACTGGTCACACCGAGACGTCCGCGGCCACCGACCTACGGACCGGAGGTCGTTGCCGCGTTGACGGTGTGCTGGACGGTGTTGGGGATGCCGGCCGGTAAGCGCCTGGCGCCGATGCTGGGCGAACTGCTTGCGGTGTTGCGCCATTTTGGGGAGTTGGTCCTCGATGAGGACATCGCGACGCTGTTGGTGTCGATGTCGGCGGCCACCATCGACCGGCGGCTGGCTCCCGAACGGCGCAAACACCAGCTCAAGGGGCGCGCCACCACCAAGCCGGGATCGCTGCTGAAGAGTCAGATTCCGGTGCGGACCTGGGCCGACTGGGACGACGGGCGACCGGGGTTCGTCGAGATCGACCTGGTCTGCCACGACGGGGGAAGCCTCACCGGCCCGCATGCGTTCACCTTGACCGTCACCGACATCGCCACCGGCTGGACCGAGAACCGCTCTGTGCCCAGCAAATCAGCCAAATGCGTGCTGGCCGCTGTGAACGACATCGCCGCCAAGATGCCGTTCCCGATCCTGGGCGTGGATTCGGACAACGGATCGGAATTCATCAACGTCCACTTGTTGGCCTGGTGTGAACAACGTCAGATCACCTTCACCCGGGCGCGGCCAGGAAACAAGAACGACGGCTGCCACGTCGAGCAGAAGAACTGGGCCGTGGTTAGGCAGGTAGTTGGCTATCACCGCTACGACACGGCATCAGAGTTGTTGTTGCTCAACGAGATCTGGCAGCTGCAGTCCAAGCTGACCAACTACTTCTACCCGCAGCAGAAACTCGTGTCCAAGGTCCGTACCGGAGCCAAGGTGTCCAAGAAGCACGACATCGCCACCACCCCATTCCACCGCGCGATCGATCACCCGAACACACCCGTGCAGCGCATCGTGGCGCTGACTCGGACCTACTCCATGGTCAATCCTGCCGCCGTCCAACGCCAGATCCACTCCCTGACCGCACAACTTCTCGCCATGACAACCAGCAAAGCCGACGCCAGCATCAACAAGCGCGCACGCTCAAATGAGGCAACGAAGAGTCCCACGCGCGCATCTTGACGTGAGGCAACACGATCACCAAAAACCGCGACCGAAGGGCGCCCTGTGGATGAAACGCCAACTGTGGACAACTCAAGGCCAAGCACCCGAAAATGTCAGTAACGCATGCTAAGTCACCGACTACGCACGAGCCCCCACGGTCGCGATCGCGTCGGCGACGGCCGCGGGGTCGTCGAGGGCGACGAACGTGCGCGCACCCGGCACTTCCACCCATGCGACGTTCGGGAAGACTGCCGCGAGTCGACGCCCGAGAGCCGGCGTGAAGCAGCGATCCGCCATGCCCCACACCAGCGTGACCGGCTTGGTGAAGCGCGGCAGTCGAGTCGCGACGTCGGTCAGGTCGGTCTGCGCGACAGCCCGCAGAAGCGTGGCCAGATTGCTCGCGATGCGCGGATCGGATGCTGCGGGCTGCACCCAGGAGGCGCTCAATTCCTCGTTGCCCGCCATCAACAATCCGAACCCCGGGGGCGAGTGCCGGAGTGCGCGCACCCTCAACGTCTTCAGCAGCAGTCGGATCGACCGCGGTCCCCGCATCGTGGCGAAGACGACGTTGAACGGGAACGGCGGGAACTTCTCGAATGCGTCGCAATTGGTCAACACCAGCCGCCCGACATCCCCGGGGTGAGCGTCGACGAGCATCTGGCAGAGCCCACCGCCGGTATCGTTGCCCACCAGCGTGACCTCGTGCAGATCGAGCGCACCGATGAGCTCGTGGATCGTCTCGGCCACCGCGCTCGGGGTCAACTCAACCGAGGGGTCCACGGGAATGGTGTGCGAGCCCAGCGGCAGGTTCGGAAGAATGCAACGAAATCCGTTGTGCGCCAATTGTTCTGCAACCTTCAGCCAGAGCCGGTGGTCGACCAGGATGCCGTGGATGAACAGCACGGGAGGATGCGGTGAGTCCTCGGGACCCAACACGCGGTAATCGATCGTGGCTCGTTCCAACGTCACCTGCGGCATGTCGACTAACCTCCTGGGACGAGTTACGGACACTTCGTATGAAAGTTACGTACAGACTGTATGAAAGTCAACGGTGACACGTCATCGGTCCGCCGCACCCAGGCGGAGCGCACTGCCGCGACCAGAGCGCGCTTGCTCGACGCGGGCAGGACGCTGTTCGCCAGGGACGGTTTCGCCGCCGTTCCCACGCAGGCCATCGTCGACGCGGCGGGGGTGACGCGGGGTGCGCTCTACCACCAGTTCGGTGACAAGACGGGGCTGTTCGCCGCGGTGTACGAGGAGGTCGAGCGCGGTCTCGTCGAGACGATCACCACCAGGATCGTCGCGGCCGAACCCGCCGATCATCTGGCCGCGATGCGCTACGGAGCTCGACTGTTCCTGGAGGAATGCTCCGGTCCCGACGTGCAGCGAATCGGTTTGATCGACGCGCCCGCCGTCCTGGGCTGGGCCCAGTGGCGCGAAGTGGGCATGAGGTATGGCCTCGGCGTGGTCGAGGCGATGCTCGCTACGGCGATGGCCGACGGAGTCATCCCCGAACAACCGCTCCGCCCGACGGCGCACATCCTTCTGGGCGCGCTCGACGAGGCTGCCCTCTACATCGCTCGCGCCGATGACACCCAGCAGGCGCTCGACGAGATGTACGCGGTCTTCGATCGCGTGATCAGCGGCATCGCGGGCAGGTAAGCCCCCCGCCCGGTCGGCAGGCACAATGAAGGCCCCCGCGTGTCCACCGACGCGCCCCGGCGCCCGCAAGGAGTGGAACCATCCCGCCCGAGATGCGCCGAACCGCAGTCCTGGGAGTCGTGGTTCTGCTGGTCCTGCTGCTGATCAGCGCCGGAGACCTGCCCCGTTTCGCCAGGCCGGAACCGCCTGCCCAAGAGGTTCAATTGGCCGACGGCTGGCAACTGGCGTCGGCCCGAGACGTGCCGGATGACGGTTCGGCCATCGCGCGAGAGGGCTACCGCGCTGCCAATTGGCATGACGTTCGCCGCATGCCCACCACCGTCCTGCAGGCGCTCGAGGACGACGGGACCTACCCGAACCTGTACTACGGCAAGAATCTCGTCGACGAAGTGCCCCAGGACCTCTGGAAGCAGGACTGGTGGTACCGCACCACGTTCGACGCCGCAGCCGGACACAGCGCCTACCGACTGAACTTCCCCGGCATCAACTACCGCGCCGAGGTGTGGCTCAATGGCCACCTCGTCGCCGACGCCGACCAGATCGTCGGCATGTACGTCGACCACGACCTGGACGTCACGCCGTGGATCCGCCAGGGTCAACCCAACACGCTCGCGGTCAAGGTGACTCCCGAACGGTCGTTGCAGGACGTCGACGGAGTCGAGTTGGCGGACAGCTGGTTCGACTGGATCAATTGGAAGTATCTCGGCTATCAGGGACCGGACAAGAATCCCGGCAACGGCAACTCCTTCGTCCCCGACCGCAACGCAGGGATCTGGAAACCCGTCACGCTACGGATGTCCGGCGCGGTCGCGATCGCCGCCGCGACCGTGAACACCGAACTCCCACTTCCGAATACCGATACGGCGCGCCTGTCCATCTTCACCAACGTGCGCAATTCGTCCACCAGTCGCATCAAGGGCATCGTACGGGCCACCATCAGCCGGTCGGGCAAGCCGGACGTCGAGGTCGAGCAGGCGGTCAGCCTGGCACCTGGCGAACAGCGCGAAGTCAGCTTCACCGCAACCGATTTCGATCAACTGACGCTGAAGAATCCCGACCTCTGGTGGCCGTACACCATGGGCGCTCCCGACCTGTACGACCTCCGCATACAGTTCCGTCAGTTCGGCAACCCGGTCGACGAGACGCATCAGCGCTTCGGCGTGCGCACCGTCTCACAGTTCCGCGACGACGACGAACGATTCCCGGAGCTGGGCCGGGGTGGAAGCTTCTACTTACAGGTCAACGGCCGCGACTTCCTGGTCCGCGGCGCGACCTACACCCCGGATCTGCTATACGCCTACGACCCCCGCCGCGAGGACGCCATCCTCTCCTACGTCCGCGATCTGGGTCTCAACATGCTGAGACTCGAGTCCAAGATTCCCGACGAGCGCTTCGTGGAGGCCGCCGACGAGCTCGGCATACCGCTGATGGTCGGGTGGATGTGTTGCAACCAATGGGAGAAGTGGCCGCAGTGGGACGACGAGGACAACCGCGTCGCCAGGGACAGCTTGCGATCCCAGATCACCCTGCTGCGTTCCCACCCGTCGGCGTTCGTGTGGGCCAACGCGAGTGACGGTCGACCGCCGGACGCGGTGCGCGAGGACTACCACCAGATCTTGCGAGATCTGCACTGGCAGAACGCGATCGTCGACACCGTGTCGTCCTACGTCACCGACGCCGACGGTGAACGGCTGTGGGACGGCATCCAGATGGCGGGCCCGTACACCTGGCGACCACCGTCGTACTGGTTCAGTGGGCGGTATCGCGCCGCGAGGGGCGCCTCGGCCGAGCAGGGCGACAATGAGCACATTCCGCCATTCGCGACGCTGCAGCAGTTCATTCCGCCGGACAAGTTGTGGCCCATCAACGACTACTGGACCTTCCACGCCGGGTCCAACCCCGGCAACGCGAAGCTGACCAGCATCCAGCTCGCGATCAACCGCCGTTACGGCCCGTCGAGCGGGGCGTACGAGTTCGCGCGGAAGGCGCAGCTGGCCCACTACGAGTCCACCCGCGCGCAGTTCGAGTCGTTCGCCGCGCTGGGTTGGGCCGGCCACAAGATGACCATCTACTGGATGCTGAACAGCCACTGGCCGTCGTTCTTCGGCAACATCTTCGACTACTACCTGCGCCCGGGCGGCGCCTACTACGGCGCCAAGAAGGGCTTGCGGCCGCTGTCGGCGGTATTCGACGCCTACGCGACGGGCGACCGCAGTCAGGCCAAGGTCACCCTCGTCAATCAGTCGCCAGCCGACGTCGAGGACGTCCGGGTGCGGGTCAGGGTCTACGACCTTCAGGGCAGGCTGCGCGACGACCGGACGACCGCGGGTCTCGACGTGGCATCGGGAGGCACCGCACCGGCGATGACGCTTCCGCGGGAAGCGCGCGATTCGCGGGTGTTCTTCGTCCGGTGTGAAGTGCTCGACGCGGCGGGCAAGGTCGTCGACGAGAACGTCTACTGGCAATCGCAACGCAACGACGACGTCGGGGATCCCAACGGGGACTTCGCCTTCGAACTTCATCAGGACAGTTGGGCCGATATGTCCGCGCTCAACTCGATGACGAGGGTGCCACTCGAGGTCTCGGCCAGACGCTCCGCCGACGACGTGGTGATCTCGTTGCGCAACCCGACCGGTCGGATCGCCTTCTTCGAACGCGCCGAGGTGACCACCACCCGCGACGGAGACGAAGTCCTGCCCATCACCTACGACGACAATTACGTGACGGTGTTCCCCGGCGAGGCGGTCAACGTGCGTGCCACGCTGCCGGGCCGCTCCGCACCCGCGGACTGGGTACGGGTAACCGGGTACAACTCCCCACCGGTCGTGGTGCCGGTCTCATAGCCCGCAGGCCTGCGCAACCACCACGCGGTGGCGATCAGCACGACTGCGAATCCCAACAGGTACCCCGCGGGCATGATCACGTCCTGCATGCCGGCGCGACGCAGTGACAGCAGCCCCGTCTCGGGGGTGTCCCCGGGCGTGTGCACCACCCAGCCCGCATACGTCGCCCAGAGCAGCCACACCGCCGCCATCGACCAACGCGAGCCCAGGACGTAGGCGCGGTACCCGAGGTGGACCAACAGCAGCGTGATCCACACCCAGTGGTGACTCCAACTGAACGGGGACACCGCCGCCGCGGTGAAACCCGCGATCGCCAAGCCGAGGACCGCATGGCCGCGACGCCACGCCAGCACGGCGACCGCCAACGCGACGACGGCCAGCACCGCCGTCGCGACCGTGGTGGACGCACCGACGACGTGGAGGCGAATGAACAGACCGCGCAGGCTGGTATTCGCCACTGGATCGCTGGTGATCCGTGCGACGTCGTCGAACCCGCCGCGAATCCAGAAGACGTCGGAGTCCCTGGGGAGGATGAGGAAGCCGACGAGGACCGTGGCGGCGAACGTCAGCGATGCCACCACCGCAGCGCGCCGCCGGCCGATGAGGACGAGATACAGGATGAACAGGGCGGGCGTGAGCTTGATGCCTGCGACGATCCCGATGCCGACGCCGGCCCACCGCCGCGTGTCCGGCCCGAGCACGTCGGCGACCACGACGGCGAGGATGACGAGGTTGATCTGGCCCAGTTGCAGGGAGAGCCGCACCGGGTCCAGCCAACAGACGAGGCCGACCAGCATCGCGCACAGGGCCCACCGCTCCGCCGAGGCGGTGACCCCGAGACTGATGAGTGCCCGTCGCACGACGTACGTGACCAGAACGAGGTTCCCGACGAATCCCGCCACCTGGGCCACAGGGGTGGTGACGAGGGCCAGCGGCAGGAAGCACAGCGCGGCGAACGGCGAGTAGTCGAACAGCAGCGTGTGTGGGTTGCCGGTGAGGCCCAGCGAGTAGAGATCCTGGCCCTCGAGCACCCGGGCGGCGCCGAACCGGTAGACCTGAAGGTCGACCTGAGCTGCGAGAGCAGGCCAGCGCAGGTAGATCGCGACGTACGCGACCGTTGCGAGGACCAGAATCGCGACTCCATGGCCCCGCACCCACGCGCTCGCCTTCACCGACATCACAGCGAAGGTAGGCATGCCCCCTGGGCGGTTGCTGAAACCGGCCCGACCGCAGGGGGCCGAACCCCGACCGGGAGGATGTTCCCATGAGCTCAGACGTCCGATCGGAACTCGCCGAGATCACCGCCGCCGCCGGCTGGCACCGCCGCGTGGACGAACGGGTGGACATCTACCTACGGGGTGCCACCCGAGTCCGCGTCATCTGGCAGGGCGACGACACGATCAGCGGGGGATCGCGCTACCAGGACGACAACCTCGAGACGTACTCGCGGGATCTGGCCACGGTCAAGGGCTGGCTAGCCCGCTAGTCACCCCACCCGCTGCCTGGCGACGACGGCGCGCAGCACCGATATCGCGATCGGCAACGTCGACAGGATCGCGATGAACAGCACCATCACCTCGAGGTGATCGTTGACGAACGGCACCCCACCGAGGTGGTATCCCACGACGGTCAGTCCGACGCCCCAGCCGACCGCGCCCACCACGTCGTAGGCCAGGAACACCGGGTACCGCATGCCCGACGCGCCGGCGATGACGGGCATGAACGTCCGCACCACCCCGACGAAGTGCCCGATCACGATCGTCTTGCGGCCGTGCTTGGCGAAGAATTCGTGCGACGAGTTCAGGTAGCGCTTCTTGAATAGTCGCGCATCCTCCTTCGCGAACAGCGCGGGCCCGAGCCGCCACCCGGTGAGATACCCGACCTGCCCGCCCGCGATGGCAGCCACCGCGGCGCACGGGGCGAGGGGCCAGATGCCGACGGGGGCGTCGTCCTGGGCGGCGAGGAGACCCGCGGTCACCAGCAACGTGTCGCCGGGGAGGAACGGAATCAGGAGCCCGGTCTCCACGAAGACGATCAGCATCACGCCGGGCAGTACCGCCGATCCGAACAGGCCGCCGGCGCCCAGCCAGTACATCGGATCCATGACGGCGGGCAGGGCAACCACGGCGGTCGTCACGGCCGCTGAACGTAGTCGCCCCACATTGCGGCACGCTGAACGACACCCGACATCCGGTCGACCGCACCGACACCGGCGCCCGCCCGGGGTCGTAGTGTCATACCTCGTGAGCGCACGCGCGGGAATCGTCGTCACCGGAACCGAGGTACTGACCGGTCGCGTTCAGGATCGCAACGGTCCGTGGCTCGCCGATCGGCTGCTGGAACTCGGCGTCGAATTGGCGCACATCACGATCTGCGCGGACAGACCGTCCGACATCGAGGCGCAGCTGCGTTTTTTGGCCGCCGAGGGCGTCGACCTGATCGTCACCAGCGGGGGACTGGGGCCCACCGCCGACGACATGACGGTGGCCACCGTTGCGCAGTTCTGCGAACGCGAGCTCGTGCTGGATGCCGCGCTCGAGGAGACCATCGCCGAGATCCTGCGACGTCTTCTGATGGGGCGGTCCCAGCCCGGCGGCAACGTCGACTTCGAGGCCGTGATGGCCGCCAACCGAAAGCAGGCCATGGTCCCCGCCGGCGCGGAGATCCTCGGACCCGTCGGCACGGCGCCCGGTGTCGTCGTGCCGGGAAAGCCGACGATCGTCGTCCTACCCGGACCGCCGCGTGAGCTGCAACCCATGTGGGACAAGGCGGTTCGGACCGTCAGCGTGCAGGAGGCGATCGCCGGGCGGACCGAGTACGTGCAGGAGACGCTGCGCATGTTCGGGCTGCCCGAGTCCGGTCTGGCCGAGACCCTGCGGGACGGTGAAGTCGCCATCGCGGACTTCGACCGGCTCGAGATCACCACGTGCCTGCGGCGCGGCGAGTTGGAGATCGTCACGCGCTACGAGCCGGACGCCGCCCCGGTGTATGCCGATCTGGTCGGGTTGATGCGCGCGCGTCACGGGGAGCAACTGTTCTCCGAGGACGGCTCGCTGGTCGACGATCAGGTAGCCGAGCTATTGGCGGGCCGGACGATCGCGACCGCCGAATCCTGCACCGCGGGACTGGTTGCCGCCAGGCTGACCGATCGTCCGGGCTCCTCGGCATACGTCGCGGGCGGTGTCGTCAGTTACTCGAACGACGCCAAGTCCGAAGTGCTCGGCGTGGACCCGCAGCTGTTGGCCGAACACGGCGCGGTGTCGGAACCCGTGGCGGAGGCCATGGCCGACGGCGCCTTGGCGCGGTTCAGCGCCGACACCGCGGTGGCGATCACGGGTATCGCCGGTCCCGGGGGAGGCAGCGCCGAGAAGCCAGTGGGGACGGTGTGTTTCAGCGTACGGCTCGCCGACGGGCCCACCGTCACTCGGACGCTGGTGCTGCCAGGCAACAGGTCCGACATCCGCGAACGATCCACCACCGTCGCCATGCACCTGCTCCGGCGGATCCTGAGCCAACCCGGCGATGCCGGCTGACCGTCGATGTCCATCTTGCGCAACGACATCGAGCTCAATGCAGCTCTCGACCAGTTGCCTGCACTGGCCGGACGGTCTCGCCGGCTCGAGGAGCTCACCGGTGGCCTCACCAACCGCAACCTCAAGATCACCACGCCCGACGGGGTGTACGTCGCGCGCTGCGCAGGCAGCTCGTCGAGCTTGCTGGCCATCGACCGCGACAACGAATACTTCAACTCCTGCGCCGCCGAGCGGTCGGGAGTCGGCGCGCCGGTCATCGACTACCGCCCCGATCTCGGCATCCTGCTGATCGGGTACCTCGACGGCGTCACCCTGACCAAGGCCGACTTCTCGCGGCCCGGCATCATCGCCAAGGCGGCGTACGCCTGCCGAACCCTGCACGGCGGGCCGCGGTTCCGCAACGACTTCGACATGTTCGCCCTTCGGGCGTCGTACCTGAACATCATTCAGCAGAACGGTTTTCGCATTCCCGAGGACTATCTCGATTTCGAGGACCGCTTCGAGTCGATCCGGCGGGCGCTGGCCCACCGGCGCCAGCCCACCGTGCCGTGCAACAACGACCTGCTGGCCGCGAACTTCGTCTCCGACGGTGACGAGATCTGGCTGATCGACTACGAGTACTCGGGCAACAACGACGCGTGCTTCGAACTCGGGAACATCTGGCGCGACAACCGTTTGACACTCGAGCAGCTCGAGGAATTGGTCACGGCGTACTACGGGCGATCCACCCGCAACGAACTGGCCAGGGCCCGCCTGCAGGGCACCGTGTCACAGTACGGCTGGACACTGTGGGGCTGTATCCAGAACGGTGGCAGCGCACTGGACTTCGACTTCTGGGAGTGGGGTATGGAGCGCTACGAGAACGCCGTCGAGGAGTTCAGGGGGCCCGACTTCGGCCGGCTGCTCGACGACGTGGCCGCCGAGGACTGACACCGTGACGACATCGACCACATCGACCACATCGACCACATCGACGACACCACCGAACGGGACGAATTCATGAGCCCCACGACGCTTCCCACCCGAACGCCGCCCACCCAGGCCCTGCCCACCCGCGCCCAGATCGTCATCATCGGCGGAGGGGTCGTTGGCGCGAGCGTCGCCTATCACCTGACGAAGCTCGGTCTGACCGACGTCCTGCTGCTCGAGCAGGGCCAGCTGTCCTCGGGAACCACCTGGCACGCCGCAGGCCTGGTGGGCCAGCTGCGCGCAACCGAGGGCGGCACCCGGCTGGTCCAGTACTCCACGGCGCTCTACACCGAACTGGAGGCCGAGACCGGCCTCACCGCGGGGTACAAACAGTGCGGTGGCGTCACCGTCGCCCGCACCGAGGACCGGATGATCCAGTTGCGCCGCACGGCGGCCAGCGCGGCGGCGTTCGACCTGGAATGCCAACTGCTGACGCCACGGGAGGCGCTCGAGCACTATCCGGTGATCCGCATCGACGATCTCGTCGGAGCCATCTGGTTGCCCGGTGACGGCAAGGCCAATCCCACCGATCTCACGCTGGCGCTGGCCAAGGGCGCACGTCTGCGTGGCGCCCGAATCATGGAGCGCACCAGGGTCACCGGCATCAACGCCGACGAGGGCCGAGTCACCGGCGTGCGCACCGACGCCGGCGACGTCGAGGCGGAGATCGTGGTCAACTGCGCGGGTCAGTGGGCCAAGCAGGTCGGCTCGATGGTGGGAGTCAACGTCCCGCTGCACTCGGCCGAACACTTCTACGTGGTCACCGAACCCATCGTGGGTGTGCACACCGACATGCCCATCCTTCGCGACCCGGACGGCTACACCTACTTCAAGGAGGAGGTCGGCGGGCTGGTCATCGGCGGCTTCGAGCCGGAGGCCAAGCCGTGGGTGAGCCCCGATGCCATTCCTCATCCCTTCGAATTCCAACTGCTGGAGGAGGATTGGGACCACTTCCAAATCCTGATGGACAACGCGCTGCTGCGCATCCCGGTGCTGGAGGAGACCGGGCTCAAGAAGCTGTACAACGGGCCCGAGAGCTTCACCCCCGACAACCAGTTCATCATGGGCGAGGCCCCCGAGGTCGCCAACTTCTTCGTCGCCGCCGGTTTCAACTCGGTCGGCATCGCCTCGGCCGGCGGTGCGGGCCGGGCACTGGCGGAGTGGATCGTGAACGGCTCACCGACGTCGGACCTCACCAGTGTCGACATCCGGCGTTTCGCCCCGTTCAACGGGAACAACCGGTGGTTGCACGACAGGGTGTCGGAGGTGCTCGGACTGCACTACGAAATTCCCTGGCCCAACCGGGAGATGACCACCGCGCGACCCTTCCGTCGCTCCCCGGTGCACCACCTGCTCGCCGCGGCCGGAGCCAACTTCGGCAGCCGGATGGGATGGGAACGCGCCAACTTCTTCGCCCCGGCGGGCCAGGAGCCGGTCATCGAATACTCCTGGGCCAAGCAGAACTGGCTGCCGTGGTCGGCGGCCGAACAGGTGAGCACCCGCACCGGGGTCACCGTCTTCGACCAGACGTCGTTCTCGAAGTACCTCCTCGCCGGGCCCGACGCCGAGGCCGCGCTGCAGTGGCTGTGCACCGCCGACATGGCCGTCGACGTAGGCGCGTGCGTCTACACCGGCATGCTCAACGAACGGGGCTGCTACGAGTCCGACGTCACCGTCACCCGCACGGCCCCCGACGAATTCCTCATCGTGAGCAGTGCGGCCACCACCGAACGGGACAAGGACCACATCCGGAGGAATCTGCCCGCCGGAACGCACGCGCAGCTGGTCGACGTGACGTCGTCGCTGGCGGTGTTCGGGGTGATGGGCCCACGATCCCGCGACCTTCTCAGCACCCTGACCGATGCCAACCTCGACGATGCCGCCTTCCCGTTCGGGACCAGCCGCTCGATCACGTTGGGGTACGCGACCGTTCGCGCCACCCGCATCACCTACGTCGGTGAGCTCGGGTGGGAGCTGTACGTCCCGACGGAATTCGCCGTCGGCGTATACGAGGATCTGATGGCCGCGGGGGCCGAGTACGGCGTCACCCGCGGCGGGTACTACGCCATCGAATCGCTGCGCCTGGAGAAGGGCTACCGGGCATTCGGGCGCGAGCTCACGCCCGGCGACAATCCGATCGAGGCCGGACTTCTGTTCGCCTGCAAGCTCGACACCGACGTCGACT
This sequence comes from Mycolicibacterium sp. TUM20985, assembly GCF_030295745.1. Lineage (NCBI taxonomy): Bacteria > Bacillati > Actinomycetota > Actinomycetes > Mycobacteriales > Mycobacteriaceae > Mycobacterium > Mycobacterium antarcticum. Next base: position 2,604,065 of record NZ_AP027291.1, on the reverse strand, counting down.
TCCTCGGGCGCACCGCCGTCGAGAAGGCCAGGGCCGAGGGTGCTCGCCGCCGGGTCGTCGGGTTCACGGTCGGTTCGGCGGAGGCCATGCTGTGGGGTGGCGAACTGATCCTCCGCAACGGCGTGGTCGCCGGACAGGTCACCTCGGCGGCATGGGCGGAGACCCAGGGCTCGTGCGTCGGCCTCGCCTACGTCCGGTCCGCCGACGGGGAGAAGGTCGACGCCCGGTGGATCGGCGCGGGGGACTACGAGGTGAACGTCGCCGGCGTGCGGTACCCGATCTCGGTGTCACTCAAGGCGATCTACGACCCGGGCAACACGAGGATCCGCTGACCCGATGAACGAACCCGGCACCGCCACCGGCGATAGGATCGCGCCCGATCGACATGCTCCGATACAGACAGGCGACTCGTGAAGATTCTGCTCGACGACAAGGAGATGGACGCCCAGCTCGGTCGGACCCTCATCGCCGTGTCGGCCGAAGCGGCTGACCTGGGGGAGGTCATGGCGACGGCGGCCCGCGTCACCAACGGTGATTACGACTCGTGGTTCACCGAATGGTCCGCTACCGCCGAGGTGGCCCAGGCACTCGCCGACGACGCGCTGCGTGGCGGTCACGTGGTGACGGCACGCAAGGCCTTCCTGCGCGCCTCGGAGTACTGGCGGCAGTCCTTCTTCTTCCTCCGCCACGACATCGACGACGCCCGGCTGAGGCACGCGTGGCAACAGCATCGCCTGGCGTTCCGGGCTGCGCTCCCGCTGCTCGACTGCCACGCGGTCATCACCGAGATCCCGTACGACGGCGTGATGATGACCGGTTACCTGTTCCGTCCTGCGGACGCCGACACCCCGCGGCCCACTGTGATGGCCCCCTGCGGGTTCGACTCGACGGCCGAATCGGGTTACGTCGCCACCGGCTACATGGCGCTGCCCCGCGGGTACAACTTCTTCGTCTTCGAGGGGCCGGGGCAGGGTGGCACCCTCTACGAGCACCGGCGCACGTTCCAGCCGGACTACGAGGTTCCGTTCGCCGCGGCGTTCGACTGGTTGCTCGAGCAGGACGGCGTCCATCCGCACGCGGTGATCGTGATGGGGCGATCGTTCGGCGGCTACCTTGGACCGCGCGCGGCAGCCTTCGAATCGCGGGTCGCCGCGCTGGTCGCGGACCCGGGGCAGTACGACTTCGCCTCCCGGATCGGCGGCTTCGCCAAGACCCTGGGTCACGACGATCCCGACGCCTTCCTCGCGCGCCTGCTGGCCAAGGACGCCGACCTCGACGCCGAATTACAGGGCGCACTCGCCGGGCCCCGGGACGTCGAGTGGTACGGGTCGCGGATGGCCGCCATGGGCGCCACCACCGTCGGTGACTTTCTGCGCAAGCAGCTGGAGTTCACCCTGGACGGCATCGCCGCGGACATCCGCTGCCCGACGCTCCTCACCGAGGGTGAGGGCGATTTCGCGGCCCAGGGTGAGCTGCTGTTCGAGAAACTGAAGTGCGAGCGACGGCTGACGACGTTCAGCGAGGCCGAGGGTGCCGGTGGGCACTGCCAGGGCCTAGGCAGCACCTTGTTCGAGGGTTACGCCTTCGACTGGCTCGACCGCATTCTCGGACGCGCCAAGGCGACGGTCACGGAGAACTGACCGGCGGCACCGGGACGCTCAGATGGTCGGCTCGAGGTCATCCCAGACCTCCATGAGTTCCCCAAGGACGTCCTCGGCGCAGCCGAGTCCGCCGAGATGGCTCTCGCCGGACAGGACGAACATCTTGGCGTCGGGTAGCCGTGCGACGACGTGCTCACCGTGCGCGAAGGGCACGATGTGGTCCTTGTCGCCGTGCCACCACCGCACGGGAACCTTGACCTCGTCGAGGCGGAATCCCCAGTCCTTGGCGAAGGCGACGACGTCCGCGAACGGCGCCGCCATCTGCTTGCGGCTGCCGTTGAGTAGGTCGTCGAGGAACATGGCCTTGAACTCCGGGCGTGCGAGCAGACGACGATCACCCGCGGGCGACACCCGCCCATACATGTCGGCCGCGCGCGAACCGAGGGGACGGACGAGTCGAATTAGGCCCACGGCCGCCAACCTGAGCGGCAAACCGATGAAGGGCATCAGGGGTGCCATCGTCGACCCGAAGCCCATCAACCCGCCTGCGATGGACTCGGGCCCGACCGTCGGCGCGACGCCGCCGAGCACACCGGTTACCACCACGCGCTCCGGCATCGCCGCCGCACAGGCCAGTGCGTAGGGACCGCCTCCGGACAGACCGATGATCGCCATGTCGTCGATGCCGAGCACGTCGGCGATCGTGCGCAGGTCCTCGGCGAACGCGAGCACGTTGCGGTACTGGAACGGCGTGGACGAACCGATGCCCGGTCGGTCGATGCCGATCAATCGAATGTTGTTGTGCAACGCGTAGGCCCTGGCCTCGACCGGAATCTGTCGGCGGGCCCCTGGCGTGCCGTGCAGCCAGAACACGGCGCGGCCCCTCGGTTCCCCAAACTCGGCGAAGCCGATCTGACGGTCGTCCCCGACGGCGACATTGCCTTCCAATCGGGGACGTTCGATTGGCATGAGCATCCGACGAGTGTCGCATGCGAGTTTCGCGCGTAAGCCCCGCTTGGACCGACCCGCTCGAGAATCCCACCGATGAGTGCCATCCGCGGGGTCATCGCCGATGACGGCGTGGGCGGTCCAACGTCGGCGGGCGGAGGCTTCGGGTTCGTCGGCCTCGCGGACAGGGTCGAAATCCCGCAGACCGCGCTAGCCGATCCAGCCGGCGGGCAGCCGTCCTGACCACGGCATCGCCACCTCGAGCTGAGCCGCGAGCTGGAGCAGGATCAGCTCGTCGGGCGCCATCAGCTGAACACCGATCGGCAGGCCCGTGGACGTCACCCCGAGGGGAAGCGAAATCGCCGCCCACCCAGTCACATTCGCCATCGTCGTCCAGCCCGTCGTGGCGAACTCGACGTCGAAGAAGGCCCTGGTGGTTCCGCGCGGCTGATTCAACAGACCGTAGGGCGGCGGGGGAGTGATCAGCGTCGGCACCAACAGCACGTCATGGCCGCTCATGCCCGTCGCGAATCTGCGGGTCTGCGCGTGCACGGCGCCGATCGCCTCCGCGTAGGCGACACCCGTCGTGGTGAAGCCCTCGCGCATCATCACCCAGCTGCTGGGCTCGAAGTCGTCCTCCGTCGGTTCGTGGCCGAGGACCTGCTTGCCGAACCCGTGCAGCTGGGCATTGCTGACGGCATGCAGGACGGCGATCGCGTCGGCGACGACGTCCGGGTCGAAGCTGGGGGCGCCCTCGGCGACGGCATGCCCGAGATCTGCCAGCGTGCGGGCCACCGACTCCACCGCGGCGGCCACCTCGGGATGCGTTGGCGCACCGGGAAACGGCGAGTCGGTGGTGGTGAGGATCCGCGCGGCCGCGGGCCGTTGCGCGAACGCCCCGAGGAACGACGTGTCGGGAGCGGGCACGGTGTAGGGATCGCCGACTGCCGAGCCGGTGATGACGTCGAGGAGGGCGGCGCTGTCGCGAACCGTCCGCGTCAGGGCGTGGCCGTTGACGAGACCCTCCATGCCCTGCCCGCCGTCGGGCGCGAACGAGCTGCGACCGCGCCGCGGCTTCAACCCGACCAAACCGCAGCACGACGCGGGCACCCTGATCGAGCCGGTGCCGTCACCGCCCGAGGCCGCGGGCACGACGCCCGCCGCGACCGCTGCCGCCGACCCGCCGCTCGATCCACCGGGGGTGACGTCCGGCGACCACGGATTCGCCGTCCGACCGAACAAGAACGGCTCGGTGGTGCAGTGATTGCCCCACTCGGGGGTGTTGGTCTTCCCGAAGACCACCAGCCCGGCGTCCAGATAGCGCTCGACGGTCCACGAGGTCTCCGAGGCGACGTGCGAGCGCAGCGCCCGCGAGCCCATCGCCTCCGGTGCCCCGGCCAGCGACGACCCGAGATCCTTCAACAGGAAGGGAACGCCGGCGAGTGGCCCCGCCTCGCCGGTGCGCAGCCCGCCGGAGTCGTCGAGGGCCGCGGACTGCCGCCGACCCAGGTCGAACAGATCGGTGATGACGGCGTTCAGCGGGCGGGCCGCGTCGAGTCGAGTGATGGCGGCGTCGAGCAGTTCGACGGCCGTCAGCTCACCCGACGCGACGAGCTCCGCCTGACCGAGCGCATCGAACGAAGCCAGCTCGCGAGCCTGTTGGGAGTCCATTGGTTGCCGATCCTGAAGCCTCGTAGGGCGATCGGCAACTCGACGGCGGTTACGTGGTCTCCTCGGCGTCCTCGGAACGCTTGTCCACGACCCGGGTCTTGTACAGGCTCGCGACCGTGGTGACGACCAGCGTGACGATGATGACCCCGAGGCTCAGCAACGTCGGGATCTCCGGGACCGGCACGTGCTCGCCGCCGTTGATGAACGGCAGTTCATTCTCGTGGAGAGCGTGCAGGACGAGCTTCACGCCGATGAAGAGCAGGATGAACGCCAACCCCTGGGACAGGTAGACCAGGCGCTTGAGCAGGTCGCCGAGGAGGAAGTACAGCTGCCGCAGACCCATGAGCGCGAACACGTTCGCCGTAAACACGATGTAGGGCTCCCTGGTGAGCCCGTAGATGGCCGGGATCGAATCGAGCGCGAAGAGCAGGTCGGTCGTACCGAGCGCCACGATGACGAGGAACATCGGCGTCATCAGACGCTTGCCGTCCTCCTTGATCCACAGCTTGAGACCGTCCCACTTGTCGGTCAGGGTCAGGTGCTTGCGGGCGAACTTGACCACGCCGTTCTCGCCGTCGTCGTCGTGCTCGGTGTCGCGGGCGAGTTTGATCGCCGTGTACACCAGGAACGCGCCGAAGACGTAGAAGATCCAGGAGAACTGGTTGATCGCCACGGCACCGACGGCGATGAAGATGCCGCGGAAGATCAACGCCAGGATGATGCCGATCAGCAGCGCCTCCTGCTGATACTTCCTCGGCACGTTGAAACTGGCCATGATGATCAGGAAGATGAACAGGTTGTCGATCGACAGGCTGTACTCGGTCAGCCAGCCGGCGAAGAACTCCACTCCGAACTGGGTGCCGTGGAAGTACGTGACCCAGACGCCGAAGGCAATGGCCAGCCCGACGTAGAACCCGAGCGCGATCGCGCACTCCTTGAACGTCGGCTCGTGCGGCCTGCGGGCGATGAAGATGATGTCGAACAACAGAACGGCCAACGTCACGCCGAGGGTGACGAACCATTCGATCTGGGTGACCTGCATGTGTGGGACTGCCTCCGGACGTAGTCATACGGCCGAGGTCTCTACCACCGCACTGTGCGTGCGATCCACGGCACCGGCTGCCCAGCGTTGGACAACGTGATGACGACACCGTGGCGTAAGGAATACTCCCCTCGGGGTTCAGTGTGTCAGACGGGTACCCCAAGGGGAAACCGGCCACACCCGTGGCACGGCCCAATAGTGTGGGCTGGCCCGCACCCCTTCGGCGACAAGAGGTAGAGAAACCGTGATCCTGGATCTGCTGAGCCCAAGCATCGAGATCGGTGTGGTGACCACGAACCTCGAGGCGATGGTCGAGTTCTACGAAGGCTTCCTCGGGCTCGAGCCCCAGGGCGAGATCGAGTTCGCCGACGGCACCCAGCGGCGCTACGGCCTCGGCGGCAGCGTGCTCAAGCTCGTCACCTATAGGACGCCGCCGCCACTGCCGCCCTCTCCCGGCGGTGGCCGTGCGCAGGCCGGGCTCAGATACTTCACGGTCGGCGTGAAGAACCTCCACGACGTCGCCGCCAAGGTGGAGGCCGCGGGATACGACCTCGTCGAACCGCCCACGGAGTTCGCGCCCGTTCCCGGCATGGGATGGATGTTCATCGCCGATCCCGACGGCAACTGCATCGAGTTGTTCGGGATGCTCTGAGCATGCGGCTGATCGCCACGGCGACCGCACTCGTGGTGGCCGGCGGCGTGATCAGCAGCGACCGTGACGCGGCCCTGGCGTCGGCGGATGCCGTCCTCCCGGCCGCGCCCGCAGCTCTCGCCGGCGTGTACCGCACCGAGGTGCTCGGCTCACGTGGACGGTTCGACGGCGAGCTCTACCCGGGCCCGGATTCCACCCGGTGGTACGCGATCCGTTCGTCGTGCTCGGCGGCGGGATGCACGGCCGACGGCACCCCGGTCGACGACCCGGGGCGGCGGGCCGCGACGGGCGGCGGGAGTGCGTTCCACCTGTCGTTCGAGCGCGGCCACTGGATTGGTGAACCGGTCGCCGACGTCGCGCCGTGCCTCGCGGACCCCGGGCGGGACGTGGCGCTGTCCGTCGGCTGGCGCCTGACCCCCCGCCCCGACGGGACCTTGATCGGGACCCGCACGCTGACCGAGTCGACGGGCGGCGCCGCCGGTGTTTGTGCGGGTAGCGGTGGCGTCTACGAAGTTCCGGTGGAGCTGACGCCGGTGCCTTCCGCCGGGCCGATCACCTGAGCCTCACGCGGGCACCACGACGAGCAGCTCTCGACCCCTCCGCTCGACGCGCATGCCGGCGCGGCGGGCCAGCGCGGCCACCGCCGACGCGTCGTTCGGTTCCGACCTGCTGGCCGCCAGCACCCGCGCCAGCCTGCCCTTGTGGGCCTTGTTGAAGTGGCTGACGATGGTCCTGCGCCCGTCGGGGTGTTCGGCGACGACGTCGACGTCGACCGCCCCCGGCAGCCTGCCCAGCGCCGCGTAGGAACCGGATCGCAGATCGACGATCAGTTCGTCGGCGGCCAAGCGCGCCAGCACGGGTTCCAGGACGGGCCGCCAACGCGAAGCCAGCGTCGCGCGACCGGGCAGCTTCGAACCGGCCGACAGCCGGTAGGCGGGGATCGCGTCGTCGGCGCGCAGCAGCCCGAACAGCGCCGACCCGACGGCGAGCCGCGACCGGGCGCGCGCCGCCGCGGCGCCGCGAAGGGATTCGACGTCCAACGCGTCGTACAGGACGCCGGTGTAACGCTCGATGGCGGGCATGGTTGGCGCGGTGAGCAGGGCGGCGTTGCGGTCGATCTCGGCGTCCTGCGAAGCCGAGATGCCCAGTGCCCGCCTCGCCGCGGGCCGGTCGGCGGCAAGGGTGACCAGCTCGTCGATCAGCGCTGCGCGGAGCGGCCCCAGCTCCGGTGCGGCCAGGGCATCGAGACGCAGCGACGGTCCGTCGCCGCCGTCACGCTTGGTCTCCGACGGCGGCAGCAGCACGATCACGGCGAAGAGGTTATCCGTAGGCCAGCAGCAGGGGGACACGCTGCTCCGCGGAGGTGAGTGAGCCGTGGTGTCCGACGAGTCGCGATTCGACCGGTTCCACCGTGGGTCGGACCAGCACCGTCGAGTCGCGTCCGGCGGCCACGACGTCACCGATTCGCGGCCGAACGCCGTCGGCGATCCGCTCGCCGAACCAGCCCGCCGCGATCGCCTCCTCCCGCGAGACCACCCAGGCTCGATCACCCAGCGCCTCTCGCCAGGCGGCGAGCACCCCGTCGGCGGCGCCGTCGGCGGTGTACAGGTGCCGAGCCCGCGCCTCGCCTCCGATCGCGGTCACCCCGTCGAGCAGCGCGCTGTTCGCCTCGACGTCGACGCGATCGGAGTCGTCGACGCCAACCATGCCGTGATCCGCCACGACCGCGAGCAACGCACCGGGCGGCAGGGCTTCCACCACGGATTGCACCAATTGGTCGACCTGCCGCAGCTGCAGGCGCCACGCCGTCGAGCCCGGGCCGTGCAGGTGCCCGATGAGGTCGAGGTCGCCGTGGTAGCCATAGCAGAAACCGCGTCCCGCCATCGCCTCACGCACGCCGGCGGCGAGATCCCCGAGACCGTGCACGCCGACGTAGCGGCCGCCGCGGAGCACGGCGCGGGTCAATCCGGAGCCGGCGAACTGCGCGTTCGACACGACGCTCACCGCGAAGCCCGCCGAGGCCGCCCGCTCGAAGGTCGTCGGCAGCGGTTGCACCCGTTCAGGCGGAAGGGAGTCGCGCAGATCCTCACCCCACGGATGCGGCCGCCACTGTAGGGCGTTGATCACGCCGGCACCGGGCACCAGGAAGCTGTAGCCGACCATGCCGTGTTCCCCGCTGCGGTATCCGGTGCCCACCGCGGCCAGCCCGGCCGCCGTCGTCGAGGGAAAGCCGACGCTGAGCGACTGCCCGCGGAGTTCGGCCAGCAGCGGAGCGTCGTCGGCGTAGGTGTCGAGCAGTTCTGCGCCGAGCCCGTCGATGAGCAGCACGCTTGCGCCGCACACGTCGTCGCGCAGGGGGATTCGGCGCTCGAAGTGGGGTGCGCCGAGCGCCGCCAACACCGACGGCACCACATCGGCGAGGTGCGGGAGGTCCGGATCGGGGCGCGGAAGTTCCACGGCCTCCAGAGCCTGCCACAGGCTCCGGGGCCCGTGCCATCACCGATGGCGAATACGCTCACCACATGCGTCAGGGGGTGAACGGGATGGTCGCGGCGACCGTCGGGCTCACCGCCATCCTGACCGGATGCGCGCCCACCACACCGACCCCAGCGCCGACGCCGACGCGTAGCCCGACCATCGCCATCGCGCCGCTGGCGATCGGGTCGGCCGCGACGCCGCCCGTGGCCACCGCGGGACCGGCCGACGCCGCGGCACTCTCGATCGGCCAGGCCGCCGTGGACACGACCGGCGGGTCGATTCCCGACGGTCAGACGGCATCCCCGTTCGACGACGCGAACCCCGTGGTCGGCCTGTTGGACCCCTTGCTGCGCAATGCCATTCAGGATGCCGCCCGCGCCGCCGCCACCGAAGGGGTTGACGTGAGGCTGACGTCGGGCTGGCGGTCGAAGGGTTTTCAGCGACGACTCTTCGACGAAGCCGTCGTGACCTACGGCAGCGTCGACGTCGCGAGTCAGTTCGTGGCGTCACCGGATGCGTCGATGCACGTGTTCGGCAGGGCGGTGGACGTCGGACCCGTCGCCGCGGACGAGTGGATGATCCGCAACGGCCCGAAGTTCGGGTTGTGCCAGATCTACGCCAACGAGATCTGGCACTTCGAGCTCGCCGTCGACGACCAGGGCAACTGCCCGCCGCTGAGACCCAACGCCGCCGGGTAGGCCCGATCAGCCTGTGACGATCGAATTTCCCTGTACGGAAACGGCCTTGGCCTCCAGCGGCTTCTTCGCAGGCCCCTGAGCCACGGTCCCGTCGAGATTGAACTCGCTGTTGTGGCAGGGGCAGACGATCTTCCCGTCGGTGATCTTGGAGACGTTGCAACCGGCGTGCGTGCACACCGACGAGAAGCCCTTGAAGTCACCTGCCGTCGCCTGGGTGATGACGACGTCGCCGACGATGACTCCCGACCCGACGGGGACGTCGGCGACCGCGGCCAGCGCGCCCGAGACCGATGGACTCGCCGAGCCGGTGGGTGCGGGTGGCTGGCTCGACGTCTCGGAACTGGCCTGCGGGGTGGTCGTGGACGACCCGCACGCGGCTACGGCGGTGGCGATCACACCGAGCCCAGCTCCGACGACGACCGCTCGGCGCGGCGGACGAACTTCTTCGAGCATTGGTGGGATCCTCGTGTCGGTAGGGGCGCAGGTCACTGCCCAGAAGCCTAGCTCGAACCGCCGGCTTCGGACCTGAATCGCGAGACCGGCTCGTACAGTGGTCAATTCGGCCCGTTCGGGAACCACACGGCGTTGCGGACGTGCCCGGGCCGAAGCAACGCTGTTACCCTGCCATGAGCCGGTGGCGGGTCACCGACCCGCACGGCTGGCGGACGCAACGGCGCGGATCACACGCGAAGAGAACAGCAGAGTCACGAAAAGAGTGTTGTGCGCAGCGGAGAGATCAGGGCCCTGTCCGGCCTGCGCATCGTGGCCGCGCTGTGGGTCGTCCTGTTCCACTTCCGGCCCCTGCTCGAGATGGCTTCGCCACCGCTGTATGACTCACTGAAGCCGATTCTGGACTGCGGCGCACAGGGCGTCGACCTGTTCTTCATCCTCAGCGGCTTCGTCCTGACCTGGAATTACCTCGATCGCATGGGGGACTCGTGGTCGACGAGGAGCACGATGCACTTCCTGTGGCTGCGGCTCGCCAGGGTGTGGCCGCTGTACCTGTTCACCATGCATCTCGCCGCGTTGTGGATCGTCTTCACGCTGAACGTCGGAGACTTCCCGTCGCCCGAGGCGAGCACGCTCACGGCGGTGACCTACCTACGCCAGCTGTTCATGGTGCAACTCTGGTTCCAGCCGTTCTTCGACGGCTCGAGCTGGGACGGCCCCGCGTGGTCCATCAGCGCCGAGTGGCTCGCCTACCTCCTGTTCGGGTTGCTGGTGCTCGCGGTGTTCAGGATCCAGCGGGCGACGCGGGCCCGGGGTCTGCTGCTCCTCGCCGTCGCGGTATCTCTGCCGCCGATGTTGCTGCTAGTGGGTTCGGGGGGACAGTTCTACACCCCGTGGAGCTGGCTACCGCGCATCGTCCTGCAATTCACCGCGGGCGCGCTGGCCTGTGCCGCCGTGCGGAAGCTGCGACCCACCGAACGCGCCCAGCGCGGTGCCGGTCTCGCCTCGGTGCTGCTGCTCGCCACGATCGTCGGGGCGCTCTACTGGTTCCAAGCGCATCCCATCCCGTCCATTCGCGACGACTTCGGCCTCGTCGGTGTGCTGTTCATGCCGTTGATCGTGACGTTGGCGATCGGGTCCGGCACGCTGCCGGCCCTGTTGTCGACCCGGGCTCTGGTCTACGGGGGACAGGTGTCATTCGGCCTCTACATGGTGCACGAACTGGTCCACACCTCGTGGCTGTGGATCATGGCGCAGTACGAGATCACCATGGTGCCGAGCATCAACGCGAAGCTGGTGTTCGTCGGGCTGATCGTCGTCGCCGTCGTCCTGGCGATCCTGTTGTTTCACTTCGTGGAGGAGCCCGCCCGCATGTGGATGAGGCGGATGGTCGGTGAACGCCGGACCCCGGTCGAGGTCGCACACACGCCGCTCTCCGACCCGGCCGGCGACGTCCTGAAGTCCATCGCCGGCCCAGGTGAGGACCGGCCCAAGACCCTGCGGGCGGGATGATGCGCACGATGGGTACTCGTCTGGCCACCTTCGTCACGTCGGTCGCCCTGCTTGTCGGATTGCTGCTCCACGCGCCGTCGACCCGGGTGACGCAGTACCACGCCCTGACCGCAGGCGCTCCGCTCAGCCGCGTGGCCGTCGTCGGTGACTCCTATACCAATGGCACCGCGATCGGCGGTCAGGGCGGCAACGCTTGGCCCGTGCGGGCGTGGCGGACCCTGGCGCGCCAGGGCGTGCCGGTCAACGCCGACGTGGCCGCCGAGGGCCGGGCCGGCTACGGGGCACGCGGCGACCAGGGCAACCTCTTCGGCGATCTCGTTCCGCGGGCCGTCAAACCCGACGACGCCCTGGTGGTGTTCTACGGCTCGCGCAATGACCAGGGCATCGACCCGAACGCGCTCAGCGGGCAGATCTTCAACGCGTTCTCCCTCGCGCACGGCATCGCACCGACCGCGCGACTCCTCGTCATCGGACCGCCGTGGCCGACGGCCGACGTCCCGCCGGCCGTCCTGCAGATCCGCGACATCCTGGCGTTCCAGTCCGTACTGGCGGGAGCCACGTTCATCGACCCGATCGCCGAGCGGTGGTTCGTCGACCGGCCCGACCTGATCGGACCGGACGGTGTGCACCCGACGGATGCCGGCCACGTGTACATGGCGGACATGATCGCGCCGCTCATCGGTGGTCAGTTGCCGCGCCGGGTCTGACTACTTGGTGCCGAAGATGCGGTCGCCGGCATCGCCGAGCCCCGGCAGGATGTAGCCGTGTTCGTCGAGTTGGCGATCGACGGCCGCCGTGTAGATCGGCACGTCCGGGTGCGCCGTCCGCATCGCCGCCACCCCCTCGGGACAGGTCAGCAGGCATACGAACTTGATCGACTTGGGGCCGCACTCCTTGAGCCGATCCACGGCCGCGACCGCCGAATTGCCCGTAGCCAGCATGGGATCGACGATCACGACGTCGCGCTCGTGGAGGTCGCCGGGCATCTTGAAGTAGTACTCGACGGCGACGAGCGTCTTCGGGTCGCGGTACAGCCCGATGTGGCCCACCCGGGCGCTCGGCACCACGTCCAACATGCCGTCGAGAATGCCGGTGCCCGCGCGCAGGATTGACACGAAGACCAATTTCTTGCCGTCGATCACCCGCCCCGTCATGGTCTCCAGCGGCGTCTCGATCTCGATGTCGTGCAAGGGAACGTCGCGGAGCACCTCGTAGGCCAACAGCGTGGCGATCTCGTTGACGAGTTGTCGAAAGGTCTTCGTGGAGGACTCCTTCCGACGCAGCAGCGTGAGTTTGTGCTGTATCAGTGGATGGTCGATCAGATGCAGGCCGTCCATGTCGTCGCTCATGCCATCCCCTCAGAAGACCGTGCCGTCGCTGACGATGACCAACGGCGGCAGACCACCCCGGAGCCGCTGCGCCAGCACGCGACCGGCCGCCCAGGTACCCCCTTCGAGCACACACGCCAGCGGCATGTGTTCGGCGTCGACGCCGAGATCGTCACGGACCGCGGGCGCCAGTTCGTCGAGTAGGGCGACCGTGAGGGCCCGCCATTCGACGATTGGTTCGTCACCCACCGCCCATGGAGTCGTCAGCCATCGTGGATCGCGCATGCGGAGCACGCCGGTGTCCAGCAGCAGCCCACCGTTGCGATACTCGGGGAGCGCGGTCAGCGAGTCCAGACCCACCACGCGGACACCGGCCCATGCGAACGGCTCGAGCAGCGAATAGGTCAGCCACTGCGACAGCTTGTGGAAGGGCATCCAGCCCGCGCTGAGGCCGGGTCCGGGGACCGCCGCGTGACGCCAGCAGTCGCCGAGCGGCTGCCCGCCAATGACGTTGTCCGCCAACCAGATCCCGGACAGCGTGTCGAGCAGCAGCGATAGGACGTCGTGGGCGTCGATGGTTGCCGGACCAGTCCCGGGCAGCAGCCGGTCGAACAGGTCACCGGGGCGGCCGAGCGGACCGAAGACCTCGGGCTGCGCGGCCAGCGCCCGGCCCAGCCGGTGCAGCAGCTGCACCCGGCCGTCGATGCCGACCAACGGATTGCCGGGCCCGACCTGGAACGCTTCGGCGAGCCGTGCGGGAGTCAGGTTCAGCAGGCCCACGGCGTCGACCCGCAGCGGTGCGTCGGCGGCACTCGAGAACAGCCCGTCGACGAAGGCGTTCCAGCTGGCCGCGGCCAACCCCTCGGACCGGTCGAAACGCCGGCCACTGGCCGCCTCGTCGTAATGCCAGTCGGGGCCTGCGCCTGCGTCGAGGAGGACGCTGACCACCACCAGATCGATCATCGCCCGCGCACGCGCCCCGGCATCGGGTGCCGTGAGTCGCGTCTCCAACTCGGTCTTGCGGTCGATACCGCCTGCCTCGAAGTGCCGCCATCGACTGTGGAACGGAATGTGCAGATCCGGATAGCGACGACGGGTCGCCTCGACGACCTCGGCCACCGCGACCGGCAGTGCGGAGTCGTCGACGTCGAAGTACGCCGATCCGCCGGCGCGCGCCCGCCGCAGCAGGTGGTTGGCGCGCTCGCGAACGGCAGCGGTCGTTCGCAGCAAAGCCATTGCGCCATCGGCTTTCTCGGCGTTCTGAGCGCCCGTGGTGCCGAGGGTCATCCGCTCAGCCCGCGGCCCTTCGCCTTTTTCAGCTCCGCACCGTCGGGGACGGGTCCCGGGGTGAAGTAACCGGCGGCCATCTTGGCGTCGATCTCGACGCGTGCATCGGCCGGCACCAGTTCGTCGGGGATGTTGACGCGCTCGCCGACCTCGATGCCCGACCCCGTGATGGCGTCGTACTTCATGTTGCTCATCGACACCAGGCGGTGGATCTTGCGAACGCCGAACCAGTGCAGCACGTCCGGCATCAGCTCCTGAAAGCGCATGTCCTGCACGCCCGCAACACATTCCGTCCGCGCGAAGTACTGATCAGCGGTGTCGCCGCCGACTTGGCGCTTGCGGGCGTTGTAGACCAGGAACTTCGTGACCTCGCCGAGGGCGCGCCCCTCCTTGCGCGAGTAGGCCACCAATCCGACGCCGCCGCGCTGGGCGCCGAGGATGCACTCCTCGATGGCGTGCGTGAGATACGGCCGGCAGGTGCAGATGTCGGAGCCGAACACGTCCGAACCGTTGCACTCGTCGTGGACGCGCGCCGTCAGCTCGACCGACGGATCCGCCAGATCGGTGGGATTCCCGAAGACGTAGACGGTCTGCCCGCCGATGGGGGGAAGGAATACCTCGAGATCCGAACGGGTGACGAGCTCGGGGTACATCCCGCCGGTCTCCTCGAACAGGACCCGGCGCAGATCGGTCTCGGTGCAGTCGAACCGCTGCGCCACCCCCGGCAGATACCAGACCGGCTCGATCGCCGCCTTGGTCACCAGTGCCGCGCCACTGGGCAGCAGCACCGTGCCGTCGGGGACGAGCCTGCCGTGGCGTACGGCGTCGACGATCTCGGGCAGGATGACGTGCGCCTTCGTGACGGCGATGGACGGGCGCATGTCGTGACCGGCGGCGAGTTCGTCGGCGAACACCTCGGCGACCGTGGCTCCCCACGGATCCAGGCTGACGATCTTGCCGGGCTCGCTCCACTGCGGATGGGGGCCGATGACGTCGGTCGGCGCGGTATCGGTGAGGTCTGCCTTGTGCTCACGGGACAGCGCGCCCGCGGCGATGGCCAGCGCCCGGTACACACCGTAGGAACCGCTGTGCGTGCCGATCACGTTGCGGTGCGCCCGCTTGGTGGTGGTTCCGATCACCGGTCCGCGCTCGGTCGCCGTTGGGGCGTACCACGTGATCTGGAGCGCGCCGACTCCGCCGCTGTGCGAGGTCAATCGGATGTGTCCGGCAGCGGACTTCGACACGGCGGGGGAGTTCGCGGCATCTGCGTCGGCAGTCACTCCTCGCTCCTCGCTCGTCGGGGTTGCTGGCGATCCAGCCGAGAGGCGCCAGCTTAGCGACTTGGCGGTCAACGCGTTCGTCGGCCGCGATCTGTGCGAGCCGGGCTACGCGCCGACGGTGGTCAGGCAGAAGGGATGCCCGGCAGGGTCGGAGATGTCCAAGTGCATCTGCTGCACTGGCCTCGCTCCGGCCAGCTCGGCTCGACATAGCCGTCGATCCGCGTCATCGCCAGCGTGTGGATACCGTCGGGTGTCATGGTCACGAGAGCGACGACCCTGCCACACGTGCCCGACGATGCACCGACACGGCGTAGTCACCCCCGTCATAAGGGGTGCGATCCCATGTCGCCCAACGATTCTCGAGCGTCAACCCGGCAGCGGCGGTGTACTGGTCGTACTCCTCGAGCGGCAGGCGGTCCGGCCAGATCGAGAAGCCGGCCACCAGCCGGCCGCCCGGCGCCAGGGCAGCCGCCAGTCCGCCGACCACGAGCGCTTCGGTGCCCGGGTCGAGGAAGATCATCACGTTGCCCGCAAGCAGGACGACGTCGACGGAGGAGAACGAGGCGCCCGGCGGCTCGGCGAGATCGCCATGCAGCCAGGTGAGCTCCGGCGCCTTGGCGCGCGCGGTGTCGAGCATGTCGGGATCGGCGTCGATGCCGACGACGTCATGGCCCCGGCGGGCCAGTTCGATCGCGACTCGCCCGGTTCCGCACCCGGCGTCGAGGACCCGCCGTCCACCCGTCGCCCTCAAGAGGTCGTCGACGAGGTCGGCCTCACCGTGGATGCCTTCGCCGGCCTCGGCGAGCCGTGCCCACCGCGCGTCGTAGTCGTCACCACGGGGCGCATCGGTGTGCTGCCATCGCGTGCTCACCCCCGACATCCTTCCAGCGGTGAGCGGGGTGGGGAACATTGAGTACGCGGGGGCGTCCACACGCCGGGCCGCCGTCCCGGGGAATCCGACTAACATCGAGCTGTGACCGTCCGGCGCATCGACGTCGAATATGCCTTCGACGACCCCGACGAGGGGTGGTTCGGCATGGCACAGCCAGCCGACGAAGCCCCGGTGCGACCGCCCGAGCCAGTCCAGCCAGTCGAGCCAGTGGCGACTCACCCCGACGACGGCGGCGAGGACACCGACCGGTGGTTCGTGGCGGACATGATCGCCGCCGCGCCGGTCGCGCCCGAACCTGCTCGGCGCGAAGACCCGCCACGTGCCGACGTCGAGGACCGGCCGGTTTCAAGTTCCATCGCCGCGACGCTGAACATCGTGCCCACGCGCCGCAGCGGCTTCGTCGCCGCCGCCCCCAAGCCGTCGTGGGAATCCCGTCTCTCCAACAGCGGTGCCTGGGATTTCAAGGCGCGGTCCGGCGGTTCGCGGTCCCGGTCGAGGTCGGTCCTGATCGCTGCGGCGATCGCCGCGGGCATCCTCGCCGTCGTCGGAGCGGTCGTCGTGCTGCGCGGCCCGGGCCCCGCCGTCGAGGAGTCGACGCCAACGGCCACGACCGAGTCCGCCAAACCGGCCGCGCCAACCACGTCGGCGGCGCCCCTGCCACCATCGGCCGCGCCACTGCCCCCACCACCGCCGGGACCGCCACCTCCGCCACCTCCCACGGCTGAGCAGCTCAAGCCACCCGCCACGCGGCAGTACACGCCGCAGTACCGAACCCCCAACGATCCACCGAAGAAGCCGCAGACCAACGTGACGCGGGCGCCGTTGAGCGCAACGCCGCCACCGCCGCCGCGCGACACCGACAAGGGCCGGGCGACGCCCGGGCAGTCGGGCAGTCATGGCTTCTTCGGCTGACGACCCGCACGGCTTACCAACCCGGAGGCTCCCGATCGGTTGGACTACCGATCTGGCGGTGCTTGCGCACATGGGTTCCACCGTCGAGGATCGCGGCGATCACCTCGTCGTCCGTACTCCCCGCAACCCCGACTTCCATTGGGGCAATTGCATCTTCGTCACCGATAGCCAGGCGGTCGACGATGCGGACCGCTGGGTGCGGACCTTCCGGAGCGCCGTGCCGGACGCCGACTGGATCGCGATCGGACTCGCCCAGATGCCCGCGAACCCGCAGGCGTGGGCGACCTGCGGGCTGGAGTTGGAACTGGACGACGTGTTGGCGACGGCGGTTCTGCCAAAACAGACGACGCCACCCGTCGGATACGACGTCCACGCCCTCGTTGGCGCCGACTGGGAGCAGGTCATCACCCGTGCGGTCTCCGAGGGCACCCACGAACGGTTCGCGACGGCCCGTGCCAACGCTCAGCGCGACCTGGTCGACCACGACGTCGCCCAGTTCGTCGGCGCGTTCTTCGAGAGCCGATTGGTCGCCGAACTGGGGATCGTCGACTGCGGCGGCACGGCGCGCTACCAGAACGTCGGCACCGCGCTTGAACACCGGGGCCGGGGGATTGCGTCCCACCTGCTCGGCGTCGCGGCCAGCTGGGCCGCCTCGCGCGGATGCACCGAATGGGTCATCGTCACCGAGGCGGTCAATCCGGCCGGCCGCGTGTACCGCAGGGCCGGATTCGAAGTCGTCGCCCCGAGCGTGCAGGCGTACCGGGCGCCCGCCGACCTGATGCTTCGCTAGCTTTGTGCTTGATGAAGGCATTTATCGACTTCGACACCGCACCGGTCTTCGGCATCCCCACCAGCGACGGGTCCGGTGTCCGCGAGGGCATGCTGCTCGAGGGCCCGCAAGCATGGGGTGAGTTCAGTCCGCCGCCCGACTCCGATGACCGCGAGACGGCGCGGTGGCTGACCGCGGCCATGGAGGGTGGAACCGTCGGGTGGCCAGACCCGGTGCGGGGCCGGATCGCGATCGCCGTGGCCGTGCCCGCGG
Organism: Mycolicibacterium sp. TUM20985; assembly: GCF_030295745.1. Taxonomy (NCBI): domain Bacteria; kingdom Bacillati; phylum Actinomycetota; class Actinomycetes; order Mycobacteriales; family Mycobacteriaceae; genus Mycobacterium; species Mycobacterium antarcticum. The sequence continues at coordinate 2,586,272 of NZ_AP027291.1, read as the reverse complement.
TCGATCCCGCCGAGACCCACCGCATCGTCGTGGACTCGGGGTGCCTGACCGCCGACGTCACCGTCACCGCTACGCCGGACTCCTTGGCCGCTGATCTCGCGCGGGTGGAAGCCGTTCGGGAGGCGCTCGGTCCGCGGGGTTCAATTCGATTCCACACCAATAAGATTCACGACGTCGACGACGCCGTCCTGGCCATTGCGCGGCTGGCAAAGGCCGCCGGCGCGCTCGAGTTCGTCGCGGCACCGTGGCGCACGCCCGACGAGCTGGCCGCCGTCCGCCGCGGGCTGGACGTTCCGGTCGCCGCGAGCGCGTGGCTGGCCGACGGGGCGGACGTCGCGATCCTGCGGAGCGGGCCGCTCGGCGGCGTGCGGCGCGCGTTGCGGCTGGCTGAGCGCCTCGAGCGGCCATGCGTGGTGTCGTCCTCCAACGAGACCAGCATCGGCCTGGCCTCCGGCCTCGCACTGGCGGGCGCGCTGCCCGAACTCCCCTTCGCCTGCGGGCTCGGCACCATCACCCTGCTGACCGGGGACGTCGTGGCGGAGCGCCGCTCACTGCGCCCCGTGGCCGGCTACCTACCGGTCGCGCCGATGGCCGCCGAGCCGGCACCGGAGTTCCTGGCGCGGTACGCCCTGACCGATCGGGGCCGCATCGATTGGTGGCGTCGTCGGCTACAGGTGGTCGTCGGTTAGAGGTGATCGTCGGTTAGAGGTGGTTGTCGGCGATCCATTGGGCGGCCCGCTTGACCAGGCCTGACTGCGGGTACCGGACGTGTGAGGTGAAATCCCGGCCTAGTGAGCAGATCGGGTCGTTGGTGTTGCACATGTCGGCGGTCTTGGGTCCGTAGAGCGCGCTGAGCGTCGTCAGGGGCTGCCCCAGCCGCGCCGAGGGATTACCGAAGACGGCGACGGCACTGACGTGGTCGGCCATCGTGGGAGGCATCGGGGTCTTGAACCCGAGCCCCGCGATGGGGGATGTCGTCACGACGTCCATGACCGCAGCACCCTGCGAGTAGCCGCCGAGGACGATCTTGGTCTTGGGACAGTTCTTCGCCGTCGCCTGCACGCGGGCGCTGGCGTCGTTGGCACCCGTCGCAACGCCCAGGAAGTCGTAGGACGCGGGGTACTTCACGGCGTAGGAACGAATCGAATCGCCCTTCACCAGCGGTTTCAGCGCGTCGACGAGAGCCTGGCCGACGACGCCGATCCCCGGCGGCTCGTCGGTTCCGCGGGCGAACACCACCTCGATGTCGGGGCAGTCGGCCGCCGCTGCCGCGGGCGCCGCCACCACGGCCGGCGTGGCGGCAGTCAGCACGAGAACCGCACCGGCGACCGCACATCGGCGCGTGGCACTAGCTGAGACGTTCAAGGCCGCTCCTTGACCTGAAGGGGTTGGGTGGGGCAATGCCGATCACATACCCAATCGTCACTCCCGTCACTCTGTTACCAGGTTACCGTCTGATCCCAGATGTCGGCGTCGCGCAGCGTCGCCACCGGACTTTCGGGATGGTTCAGTAGGCGTCATGACCTCGGAGGCCGATTCCGCTCCCGACATCGCCGCCGTAGACGAGCTGCGGTTCCTCGCCGACGCCCTCCGGCGCCTCGACCGCGCCGCGGCCGCCGCGCAGTTCGGCGACGACGCGCTGCGCCGGGTGGTCGAGGACGCCTGGGCCGAACTGGCAGCGGTGCACGAGACCGTCCACGACATCGCCGCGACCGCGGCGTCGGATGGCTGGCGCGAGCGCGCTACCGACTACCAGCGGGACGCCGAGCTGACGCGGGCACAGGTCGAGTCACCGGAACGGGCCCGCGCGAACGCCGTCGTGGCCGTGGCGCTCGCCAGGGCCGCCGTCGCCGAGGCGATCCTCGCCGTCACCCGGGCGGACGGTACGGACATCGACGGGGTCGGCGCGAGGCCGACGAAACGCCTCGCCGTGCTGCGCGTCGCGCCAGTGTCCGGCGCGGGGAGGCGCATCATCGACGAGAATCGGCATGTGGTCGCCGACAAGCCCCGCGACATCCTCGTCCGATTGCTCATCACGTTGGGCATCAGCCTGTCGCTGGTCACCTTCTACCACTTCAGCGGCTGGACGAGGTACGACGACGTCGGCCGGCTCTCGCTCTACTTGTTCTCGGCGGTGGTCGGGAGTGTCGTGTGCACCAATGCTCTGTGTTTCGAGGCGCAGCGGGTGCGCGACGCGATGTCGCACGGCGTACGAATCTGGCAGATCCTGGTCACCAAGAACCTCGCCATGGCGGCGCTGGTGACCGTGGCCGCGCTGCCCGTCATCGTCTTCCTGACCTTCGCCGAGGAAGGCAACCCCATCGCAATGGGAGATCAGCTGATCACGATGGTGTTCATCTGGCTGGGCGTCGGCAACGTGCTGTCGGTGCTGTATCCCCTTCGGCACGAGCCGATTTCGGCGCGTCTGAACGATGGCACATGGCAGCCCTTCCTCTTCTCGTTCGCCCTGTCCTACGGCGTCGGACTGACCGTGAACCTGATGATCTTCTGGCGTCTGTGGTCACGCCAGACGGCCTCGACCGAATTGGTCGGCGGACAATGGGCGGCCTTTCTGCTGGTGCTGGCCAGCGCGGTGACCAGCTGGGTTCTGCTCACCGTCTTTGCGGTGACCTGCAGCCGCGAGCCGCGGATCCGCCGCATCCTGTCGCGTGAGATGGTCGTCTACCGCGGCCCGAAATCGGGTGCATCGGGGTCCGGTAACGCGAAGTTTTGATCCGGCACGGGGTGGGCAACCAACGCGTCTCCGGGCGGGTGTCGCCCACCCGGCACGGACCGAAGGGGTGGCGTTCCAATGAGCAACCGAGCACCGTCGACCAATCAGGCGTCGAAATCGAAGACGCCCGAGGGCGCGTTGGGCACCAGTCTGAAACCGCGTCACATCACGATGATCTCGATAGCCGGAGTGATCGGGGCGGGCCTGTTCGTCGGTTCGGCGAACGCCATCAAGGAGGCCGGTCCCGCCGTCCTCATCTCCTATTTCCTGGCGGGCAGCCTCGTCGTACTGGTGATGCGCATGCTGGGGGAGATGGCCACGGCCAATCCCGACACTGGTTCGTTCTCCGTCTACTCCGAACGCGCACTGGGCGGGTGGGCCGGTTTCTCCACCGGTTGGCTGTACTGGTGGTTCTGGGTGCTCGTCATCCCGGTCGAGGCAACGGCGGCGGCCTCGATCCTGTCCGACCTGGTGGGCTGGCCCCAGTGGTTCTGGGCACTCGCCGTCACGCTGCTGCTCACGGCGACGAACCTCATCAGCGTTGGCAACTACGGCGAGTTCGAGTTCTGGTTCGCCCTCATCAAAGTCGTTGCCATCGTGGCGTTCATCGGGATTGGCGCCGCGGCGATCTTCGGCCTGATTCCCGACTCGGAAGTCAGCGGCATCCACAACCTCTGGGAGCCAGACGGGTTCATGCCCAACGGGTTCGGTGCGGTGATCGCCGGCATGCTGGTCACGATGTTCTCGTTCATGGGCACCGAGATCGTCACCATCGCGGCCGCCGAGTCACCCGATCCGACCACCGGTATCAGCAAGGCCGTGAACTCGGTGATATGGCGCATCTCCCTGTTCTACATCGGGTCGATCTTCGTGATCGTCGCGCTCATGCCGTACGACAAGCTGGCGAACGGTTCGTATCAGTCCACGCTCGAGGCCATCGGCATTCCCGGCTCCAAGATCGTCATGGACCTGGTCATCCTGACGGCGGTGGCGTCCTGCCTGAACTCGTCGCTGTACACGGCCTCCCGCATGTTGTTCTCCCTCGGTCAACGTGGGGACGCGCCGCGGTCGGTCAGCAAGCTGACCGGCAACGGTGTGCCGTGGGTGGCCGTACTGGCGTCGATGGTCGTGGGCTTCATAGCGGTCGCCGGTAACTACGTGCTGCCGGAGAAGATCTTTGGCTATCTCCTCGCCACCAGTGGCGCCGTGGCGCTCTTCGTCTACCTCGCGATCGCGGTCAGCCAGTTCGTGCTGGGCCGCAAGATGCGTGCCGAGGGGGAGCGGGCGCCGGTCAAGATGTGGTTGTTCCCGTATCTCACCGTCGCGGTGATCGTGGCGATCGTCGCCGTTCTAGTGCTGATGGCGTTCGATCCCGATCAACAGCAGGCAATCTTCCTGTCGTTGATATCGGCCGTGTTCATCGTCGTGGCGGGCGTGGTGGTGCACCGCCGCGACCATCGCGGGGCCGATGCCGGTTCGTCCTGAGTGCGCGCTGAACCTCGCTCCACGACATCGGCATTCATCGAAGATGTGGTTTCGAGGAGCTCATGGGGTGGTACCCGACTGGCATGAGAAAGCACCTCCTGACACAGTTCCTGGTGGCCGGCGCCGGTGCGACGGCCATCGCGTTCGCCCCCCTGGCTGGGGCCAATCCACCACCACCCTGCGGCGTCGAAGGCACGCCTGCCTGCGTTGACGCCGGGCCCGATGGCGCTGGCGCGGCAGTGCCCGGCGCAGGCGCTGTCGCTGGACCCGATGGGGCAGCGGCCACCGTTCCCGGCGCGGGTGTGCAGGCCGGTCCCGACGGCACCGAGGCAACGGTTCCCGGCGCGGGTGCCGCCACCAGTCCCGACGGCGCCAGCGCGTACGTGCCCGGAGGCAGCGCCACGGCCGGGCCCGGCGGTGCCAGCTTCTGCGTCCCGAACTTCTGCGCCAACGCCGGGTAGCGCCGGTAAATCGAATACGGGGATCCCCCGGGGTGATCGACGATCGCCCCGGGGGATCCTTGCGTCAAGTCACCGCCTGTTGACACAGCTCCCTAGGGGCCCTACCGTCGCAAGTCATCAACTGTTGACATGTGCACCGTAGGGAGCCACCGTGACGCACGCGGGACCGCGACGCTCGTTCTTGCACGAGATCGCCCGCCTGGCCATCGCCGCACCGCGGCGCTTGGTCGTCATCGCGACGCTGGTGACGGTCGCCGGAGGCCCTTGCCATAACCATGGTTACGGCGGGCCGCACGGTGCTATTCTCGGCAACGATCGTTCGCCTATGCCGGGTCGCGACGGTGGCGTTCGCCGCGGCGGCCGCCCTCATCGTCACCCCCGCGGTCATCGTATCGCTCGGGGATCGCTTGAACGCCTTGAAGATTCGTGGACCATTTCGCCGCTCCGCCGCGGCGTACCGGGTGTTCGGACTCGGCCTCACGCTGGCCGTGCTGACCGACGCCACGCTGGTGGGGATGATCCTGATGCCGGCGTTCAAGCGCGTGCTGGGGGAGTGGAATTCGTGGGCCCCAGGGCGGCTCACACGTCGAAACCACCGCCTCGGCCTCAACCACTACGCCGGAGCGACCACCGTCGCCCGCTCCGGCCAACACATCCGTGAACCATTCGGTACCGAATGCCGTATCTAGAACGAGGAGGGTGACATGAGTGTGATCGCCGCCGTACGGGGACAACTCCCATCGCACCGCTACACCCAGGCCCAGGTGACCGAGGCACTGCTGGCCATCCCGGGATACGCGGAGTACGCCGACCCCATCCGCAAGCTGCACCAGAGCGCGAAGGTCGACAGCAGGCACATGGTGCTTCCCATCGAGGAATACGCCGCGCTCGACGACTTCGGCGCGGCCAATGACCTCTTCATCGAGCACGCCGTCGAGCTGGGGTGTGCAGCGTTGCTGGGGGCGCTCGACGAGGCCGGCCTGCAACCGTCCGACGTCGACGTCATCTACTCGACGACGGTCACCGGTCTAGCGGTGCCGACCCTGGAGGCCCGCATCGCCGGCAAGATCGGCCTGCGACCCGACGTCCGCCGGGTGCCGATGTTCGGGCTCGGCTGCGTGGCGGGGGCAGCGGGCGTGGCGCGACTCCACGATTACCTGCGTGGTGCACCCGACGACGTCGCCGTCCTGGTGGCCGTGGAACTGTGCTCGCTGATACCCAAACGCGATCCGTCGATGGCCACCGTCGTGGGCAGCAGCCTGTTCGGCGACGGGGCGGCCGCCGTGGTGGCCGTCGGCGACCGCCGCGCCGACGACGTGGATGCGTCCGGCCCCGAGGTGCTCGACTCACGGAGTCATCTGTATCCGGATTCGCAGCGCACGATGGGGTGGGACATCGACTCCAGCGGCTTCCGCCTGGTCCTCTCACCCGACGTGGCCAGGGTCGTCGAACGCCATCTCGGCGACGACGTCAGGAATTTCCTTGCGGCACATGACATGAGCATCGAGGACGTCGGTACGTGGGTGAGCCATCCCGGCGGACCCAAGGTCATCGAGGCCATCACCGCCACGCTCGGACTCTCCGATGACGCGTTGGAGCTGACGTGGCGTTCCCTCGCCGAGGTGGGCAACATGTCCTCGGCGTCGGTGTTGCACGTGCTGCGCGACACCATCGCCAAACGCCCCGAACCGGGCACACCGGGAATGATGATGGCAATGGGTCCGGGCTTCTGCTCCGAACTCGTTCTGCTGCGTTGGCGCTGAGAAATGATCTGGTATTCGCTGCTCATCGGGGTCATCGCCGTCGAGCGCGTTGGAGAACTCGTTGTCTCCCAACGGAATCGGGCCTGGAGCCGCCTCAACGGCGGCATGGAGTTCGGAGCCGGCCACTATCCCGCCATGGTCACGTTGCACGTCGGGCTGCTCGTCTGCTGCGTGGTCGAGCCACTGGTCCTGCACCGACCGTTCATCCCGGCGCTCGGCTGGCCGATGCTGGCCATCGTCGTCGGCGCCCAGATCCTGCGCTGGTGGTGCATCACCGCGCTCGGACCGCAATGGAACACCCGGGTCATCGTCGTCCCGGGGGCGAATCGCATCACCGGTGGTCCGTACCGCCTGTTCGCGCATCCGAACTACGTCGCGGTCGTGGTCGAAGGCATCGCGCTACCCCTGGTACACACCGCCTGGCTGACCGCCTGCGCGTTCACGGTGCTCAACGCCGCACTGCTGCGGACCAGGATCAAGGTGGAGAACACCGCGCTCGCGAGCCTGTCGTGATCGACCTGCTGATCGCCGGTGGCGGACCGGCGGGCCTCGTGACCGCGTTGTACGGCGCGAGGGCCGGGCTCGAGGTGGTCGTCGTCGAACGCCGCCACGGAGCGCTCGACAAGGCGTGCGGTGAGGGCATGATGCCGCACACCCTCGCCCACCTCGAACGCCTCGGCGTCGCCCCGAAAGGCTCTGCACTACAAGGAATCAGCTATCTCGACGGACGCCGGCGCGTGAACGCCACCTTTCGCGCGGGCGCCGGTCTCGGAGTGCGCAGGACGGTGCTGCACACCGCCCTGCGCGATGCCGCCGACGCCGCGGGCGTCCGGTTCGTGCACGGTGACGTCGGCGAGGTGTCGCAGGACTCGGCGTCGGTGCGGATGGGGGACCTGCGCGCCAGATACCTCGCGGCAGCGGACGGGTTGCACTCACCCCTGCGGCGCGCCCTGGGGCTGGAGCAGGCCAGTCGGGGCCCGCGGCGGTGGGGGATCCGACGCCACCTCGAGATCGCGCCGTGGACGGACTCCGTCGAAGTGCACTGGGCGCCCGGTGCCGAGGCGTACGTGACGCCGGTCGCCGAAGACTGCGTCGGCATCGCCATCCTCAGCTCGACCCGCAGCGGTTTCGACGGCCACCTCGAGCATTTCCCCGAGCTCGTGGAGCGGGTTCACGGTCATGCCCATGGACCCGACCGGGCCGCAGGTCCGCTGCGCCAGAAGGCCCGCAGCCGGACGGCGGGGCGGGTGATGCTGGTCGGTGACGCCGCGGGGTACATCGACGCGTTGACGGGCGAGGGGCTGGGGTTGGCGTTCGGTGGAGCACGACTGCTGGTGGACTGCGTACTCGCCGATCGGCCCGACGCCTACGACCGTCGCTGGCGCCGGGAGACCCTTCGCTACCGCGTTCTGACCGCCGCCCTGGTCGAGGCGGTCGGCCATGCGCGGATCCGGGCCAGGATCGTTCCCGCTGCCGCCGCCCTGCCCACCGTCTTCGCGACCGCGGTCAACCAATTGGCGTACTGACCGCGAGACTTTCGGCGGCACTTGGCAGACTGTCCCCATGGCACAGATAACGATGCGCGGAAATCCCATCAACACGGTTGGCGAACTGCCTGCGGTCGGATCGCCCGCACCCGCGTTCACCCTCACCGGCACCGACCTGGGCGCCGTCACCAACGAGCAGTTCAACGGGAAGAGCGTGCTGCTGAACATCTTTCCGTCGGTCGACACGCCGGTGTGCGCCAACAGCGTGCGGACGTTCAACGAGCGGGCCGCCTCGAACGGCATCTCGGTCCTGTGCGTGTCGAACGATCTGCCGTTCGCGCAGAGCCGGTTCTGTGGCGCCGAGGGCATCGAGAACGTCACGACGGCCTCCGGGTTCCGTGACAGCTTCGGCCAGGACTACGGCATCGCGATCGCCGATGGACCCTTCGCGGGTCTGCTCGGTCGCGCGGTCGTGGTGATCGGCGCTGACGGCAACGTCACGTACTCCGAACTGGTGCCCGAGATCGGGCAGGAGCCGGACTACGACGCGGCGCTCGCCGCGCTGAGCTGAGGCAAGGGGCGTTCAGGCCGACGTCAGGGACTTCTCGTCCTCGTCGGCGAACGTCTCCTCGAGCTGCAGCGGCGAGTAGTCGAGGTCGATCTCACTGACCGGCCTGCCCCTGGCGCTGCTGATGGTGCCGAACCGACGCATCCCCTTGTCGCTGGCGTACTGCATGAACTCGTCCATCTCGAGGCCGAACGGGACCTCGTCGTAGAGTGCGAAGGACTCCTGGGTGTTGGCCAGCGCCAAGGGCATCAGCTCGTTCATCCGGGTCTCGAAGACCGACCAGTTCGCGTCGTCGGCGGCGACGTGGCGCCGGCACGTAAAGGTGCCCCACGCCATGTGGCGTCGCTCGTCGTCACCGATGCGACGGACCAGTTCCTGCATGCCGGGAAGGATGCCGCGGCTCACGCAGATCTTGTGCCACGCATAGTATCCCGTCAGCGCCAACATGCCCTCGATCACGTGGTTGTAGGTCGCGGACGCGCGCACCTGAGCGGCGGGAGAGGGATCCGTCGACAGCGTGCCGAGTGACTCCGGGAGCTCCTCGTAGAAGATCTTCCGGTAGGCCGGAAGATCGTCGAGGTAGTGGTGCAGGTCCTCGGTGATCCCGACGGCGTCGAGCCAGAGGCGGAACACCTGGGTGTGCTTGGCCTCCTCGAACGCGAACTGGGTGAGGTACATCTCGTCGCCGAGGCGCCCCTCGGCTCGCATGGCCGACATGAACGGCTGGATGTCCTCGGTGACGGCCTCCTCACCGGCGATGAACTCGGCACACAGCCGGGTGGCGTAGTCGCGCTCGACCTCCGACAGCGACTCCCAGTCCTCGCGATCCCGGGTGAAGTCGATGTCGGCCGGATCCCAGAACTTGGCGTTACCGCCGGCGAAGAGCTTCAGCGGCAGGCTGTCCCAGTTCAGCCCGCCCTTGGCGAGCGACCCGAGTCGTGTGCGTGTCATGGCGAAGACCTCCCAATCACGGGGCTGACGGGGTCCGATGGACTCCTACTTGGATCGTCCTCCGTCTGACCGCCGGAGTCATGCGAACCCGGAATTCGTCACCGGTTGGCTCACACCGGCCAGTCCTCGCGGCGATGGGCGGCGTCGAAGAACATCCACTCGTAACGCGCCGTCGTCACGAAGTGGGCGCGGGCGGCGAGCTCCTCGGCCGGGTTCAGCTCGGTGCCGATGCGGTCGGTGAGCTCGAGCACCCGGGCCACCGTCTCGCCGAAGTCCTCGCCGCCGTAGCTGTCGATCCAGCTTTGGAACCGCGGATCGGGGGAGCCGCGGTCCGCGAGCGCGGTGCCGACCCGCGCGTAGATCCAGTAGCAGGGCAGGATCGCGGCCAGACCCTCGGCGAAACTTCCGCCGTAGGTGGTGGCCAGAAGATAGCTGTTGTACGCCTGCGTGGTCGGCATGATCCGCGCACCGCCCACCGTGGCCGGATCGAGACCGAGGGCGGGCAGCAGCGTGTCGTGCAGGCTGAGCTCGACGTCGAACACCTCGGCGGCGTGGCGCGCGAACATCGCCGTGTCCGCCAAGGTGGGCGCCTTGGCGCCGACGATCGCCAACGCCCGCGCGTAGTCCCGCAGGTAGTGCACGTCCTGTGCGACGTAGTGGGCGAAGGCGCCCGCGTCCAGGGTGCCGTCGGTCAGACCGGTGACGAAGGGATGGGCGAGGATCGCTGCGAACGTCGGTTCGATGTCGTTCCAGAGTCGATCCGACCAGGTGCGGGGTTGCGTGCTCATGACACGAAACCTACCGGGCGCCGATCCTCGGCGGCACCAACGCATTTGGGGCCCTGTCCGGCCGCGCCCGTCACCGTTCGGTCACGGTATGGCGGCTCATTGGCGTTGAGCGACTCTGCAATTGGATCGTCGACGTTGAGAGGTAGTAGAAAGTGCACTGTTGGCTCGACGAGAAATGGAAGACCGATGAAACGCCTCTATGCCCTAGCGATCAGCCTGGCTCTGCTGGCGGTGACGCCTGGACTGGCCACCGCCGACCCGTACACGCGGCCCGCACGCAACCAGCAGGCCGTCGATCTGGTGATCACCCGAGCCCTCTCGCAACGTGGCATCCCGTTCTCCTACGGTGGCGGCGACGCCAGCGGCCCCACCCTCGGCAGTGGCTCGAGGAGCGGCGACGAGCTCGCCACCGAACAACTCGCGAACACGCCAGATCCCCGCGGCGGCATCTTCGGCGGCGCACCGGGTTCGACGATCATCGGCACGGCCCCGGCCCTGACCCCGGCGCCGGCCGCCAGCGTCGTCGGTTTCGACGCCTCGGGCATCGTCGTCTACGCCTACGCGGGCGCTGGCATCAAGCTGCCGCGCTCGTCCGGCGAGCAGTACAAGGTGGCCCAGAAGGTGGCGCCGAGCCAGGCCCTTCCCGGCGACCTCATCTTCTACGGTGTCGACGGCGCGCAGAGCGTCGCCTTGTTCATCGGCAACGGCCAGATGGTGGAGGCCACCGACCCCGTCGTCAAGGTCTCCCCGGTGCGCACCAACAACATGACCCCGTACCTGGGCCGCATCATCGCGTGATGCTCAGGCGGGCCAGCGCTTCGCTAGTTCGTGCGGTGCCCACGCGGGCCACGACGGCGCACCGATCACGTTGCCGCCGCTGAGCTGGGCGACGATGCGCGGGCCTCGGTGGCCGCTGCCGTCGTAGACGACGGCGGTGTCGCAGCGGGCGACGGCCTCGGCGACGTGCGACCACAGCCGGCGGTACCGTTCGCGGATCTTGTCCGGCGGCACGGCGTGCCCACCCGCCTGCACCCGGTAGGCGACCCGCTCGACCGCGAGGTCCTCGGGAATCATCAACGCGTGCAACGCGATCGTGTAGCCCGCGGTGTGGGCAGTCGCGATGAGCTCGAGTTTCGATGGGTGCGAGAAGACGGTCTCGGCGATGAACGACACGTGCGAGTCGATGAGCGCCGACCGGGTGTCGGCCGCGATCCTGGCGGCGTCATAGGCGTGTGACGCGGGCTCGTCGGGCCAGCGTTGCCTGGCGATCTCGTCGGCGTTGACGAAGACACTTCTCGGCAGGAGCGGCGCGAGGGTCAACTCCACGAACGTCGACTTGCCCGCGCCGTTCGGACCGACCACCAGGTCGAGACGGTTCACACCGCGGTCACGTGGCGCCGGTCAACACGGTCGAGGTCCCATCCGGGCGGTGTTCGACGATGTTGCCGTCGCCGTCGAGGGCCACGGTCGTGATCCCGCGGCCGGCGAGAACCCGGCCGTAGTCGGTGCGGGACAGGCTCTCGTCGATGCCGGCGGCGATCTCCGCGTTGAACACCACGCCCTCCTCGACCGTCAGCTCTGCCAACGGAAGCTGACCCGCCAGTGCGGCCTCGACCCGCCGACGGGCGGCGGTCTGCTGGCTCGACACTGCGCGTCCGACCCGCACCCAGTGGTCCAGCTGCTGTTTGGTCGACCTACTCTGGCGGGCACCCTCGGCTTCGGCGCTGTCGACGAGGTCGGCAGCGAAACGGGTGACTCGATCGGCGACTTCCGACATGACGGCACCTCCTGTTACAAAATGCTACACCCGGTAGCAGAATGTTACGCGATGTATTTAGGCAGGCTTCCCGCTTCGGCCCCGTGCGACGGCACGGTTCGGTAGTTTCACCCTCGTGCCCGACCTGACGAACCGCCAGATCGTCCTGCGTCACCGTCCGAGGGGTCTGATCGACGCGGGCGACACCGAACTGATCAGCAGCGCCGCGCCGCGACCCGAGGAGGGCGAGGCCCTCGTGCGCACGACGTACGTGGGCATCGACGCTGCCGCCCGGACGTGGCTCGACGACCAACCGGGATATCTACCCCCCGTCCAACTCGGCGAGGTGATCCGGGCGGCCGGCATCGGGGAAGTGGTGGAATCCCGTTGTGACGCCTACGCCGTCGGCGACGTCGTCACCACCCTGTCGGGTTTCCAGGAGTACGTCATCGTCCGTGACGACATCTTCTGCACGCCGGTGACCGGGATGGCGGACGTCGACCAGCCGGCGGTGATGTCGATCTACGGGCCGACGGGGGCGACGGCCTACTTCGGGATGCACGACGTCGGCCAACCCCGGGAGGGCAACACCGTGGTGGTGTCGGCCGCCGCGGGTGCCACCGGATCGGTGGCCGGTCAGATCGCCAAGATCGCGGGCGCTCGCGTCGTGGGCATCGCGGGCGGCCCGGACAAGTGCCGGGCGGTCGTCGAGGACTTCGGGTTCGACGCCTGCATCGACTACCGCCAGGGCAACCTGTCGGCCGCCCTGAAGCAGCACTGTCCGCGCGGGGTCGACGTTTACTTCGACAACGTCGGTGGGCCGATCCTCGACGCGGTGCTGGGCCGCCTTGCGCCCAAGGCCAGGGTCGTCCTCTGCGGCGTCATCTCCAGTTATCTGACCGGTGAGCATCCGGGACCGGCCAACTACGTCAACATCCTGGCCAAGACCGCATCCATGCAGGGCTTCAACGCACTCGACGAGTGGGGCCGGTTCGACGAGGCGTTCGCCGCGCTGCGCGGCTGGGAGGAACAGGGGCTGCTGGTCCACCGCGAGACGATCTTCGAGGGCCTCGAGTCGTGCGTCGACGCCCTCAACGGGCTGTTCACCGGCGCCAACATCGGCAAGATGCTGGTCAAGGTGGGCGACCCCAGCTGAGGGAGCACGGCCTGACACCCGTCGGACCGACCTCGCAATCCGTTGGGCCGCTTAGAATGACGCCATGTCTCGCGGTTCTCAGCAGGAGTACCTCGCCCCCCGTGGGCTGCTGCGCATCGAGGACTGCCTCACCCCCGACGGCGGTGTCGCGCTGCCGCCGGGTGTGACGTTGTCCTCGTTGATCGACCGCAACATCGCGCACGTCGGGGACGCCGTGGCTTACCGCTACCTCGACTTCACCCGCGCCGACGAGGGTCAGGCACTCGAGTTGACCTGGGCACAGCTCGGCGTCCGCATGCGTGCCATCGGGGCGCACCTTCAGTCGGTCGCATCCCGGGGGGACCGGGTCGCGATCCTCGCCCCACAGGGTCTCGACTACGTCGCGGGGTTCTTCGCGTCGATCAAGTCGGGCAACATCGCCGTACCACTCTTCGCCCCCGAGCTGCCCGGCCATGCCGAGCGCCTCGATACGGCACTTCGCGATTCGCGGCCTGCCGTCGTGCTGGTCACGGCTGCGGTGCTGGAATCCGTCGAGTCATTCCTGGACACGCTGCCGCGTGCGCAGCGACCGCAGATCGCGGTCATCGACCGGATCGCGGACGCCGACGGCGACGGCTTCGTCCCGGTCGACGTCGACGTGGCCGACATCTCCCATCTCCAGTACACGTCGGGGTCGACGCGCCCACCCGTCGGCGTGGAGATCACCCACCGGGCAGTGGGCACCAACCTGATCCAGATGATCCTGTCGATCGACCTGCTGAACCGAAACACCCACGGCGTCAGCTGGTTACCGCTTTACCACGATATGGGCCTCTCGATGATCGGCTTTCCCGCGGTCTACGGCGGACACTCCACGTTGATGTCGCCGACGGCGTTCATCCGCCGACCGCAGCGATGGATCCGTGCCCTGTCCGACGGGTCGCGGCGCGGCAATGTCGTCACTGCCGCACCCAACTTCGCTTACGAGTGGACCGCCCAGCGGGGCCTGCCCGCACCGGGAGACGACGTCGACTTGAGCAACGTGGTGCTCATCATCGGTTCGGAACCGGTCAGCATCGAGGCGATCACGATGTTCAACCAGGCGTTTGCCCCACATGGGTTGCGGCCCACGGCGATCAAGCCCTCCTACGGCATCGCCGAGGCGACGCTGTTCATCTCGACCACCGCGCCCACCGCCGAGGCGACCGTCGTCTACTTCGATCGTGACCGGCTCGCCGCCGGGCAGGCGGTCGCCGTGGCACCCGACACCCCGTACGCCGTCGGGCACGTGTCGTTGGGTCAGGTCGCCCGCAGCGAATGGGCGGTGGTGGTCGACCCCGAGACCGGCGCGGAGTTGCCCGACGGGCAGGTCGGCGAAATGTGGTTGTACGGCAACAACATCGGCCGCGGCTATTGGGGCCTGCCAGAGGAGACGCGTCGGACGTTCGGCGCCAAGCTGCTGTCCCGGCAGCCATCGGGCAGCCATGCCGGGGGAGTGCCGTCCGAAGCGAATTGGCTGCGCACCGGGGATTTGGGTTTCCATCTCGATGGTGAGCTGTTCATCACCGGTCGCATCGCCGACCACATCGTGATCGACGGCCGCAACTTCTACCCGCAGGACGTCGAAGCCACCGCGGCGGACGCCTCATCGACGGTCCGGCGCGGTTACGTCGCGGCGTTCCCGATCCCCACCGCGGACGGTAAGCGTCTGGTCGTCATCGCCGAGCGTGCGGCGGGTAGCAGCCGCGCCGATCCGGCAGCGGCCCTCGACGCCATCCGGTCGGAAGTGCTTCACCACCATGGACTTTCGCTGCAGGACGTGAAGATCCTGCCCGCCGGGGCCATTCCGCGCACCACCAGCGGCAAGCTGGCACGCCGAGCCTGTCGCGCCGAATACCTCGCCGGCGCCTGGTCGTAGCTAGATCTGGCCGTGGCGCGGGGGCCGGGTGCCCGAGAGTACGTACCGACCGATGTGCTGCACCTTCCAGCGGCTCGGGTCGTGCAGGGTGTGCGTGCGGGCGTCACGCCAGTAGCGGGCCAGATTCCCCGCCTCCGAGGCACTTCGCGTGCCGCCAAGATCGAACAGCACCGAGGACGCCTCGAGCGAAGCCCGTACCGCCGCCACCTTGGCCACCGACACCGCCACCGACGCCGCTGCGGCCGAGTCGGCCGTCAGGTCGGCGCGGGCGGCATCGACCTGCCGGGCGGCGTCAGCGAGCAAGGCCTGGGCACCGCACACGGTGACGTAGAGCTCCCCGGCCATCGCGACGACGGTCGGATCCTCCGCGGCGGCGTCGACCCCCGCCTCGAAGTGCGGGCGGGCCTTCGCACTCTGGCGAATGCCCTCGGCGAGCGCGCCGGTCGCGATGCCGACGTCGATGGCCGCATGCAGCAGCTGCGCCCGCGCGCCGTACACGGTCGGTTCGGCGAAGATCGGGCTGAAGGGGACGACGTGCGCGGCGGGCACCACGACGTCGTCGAGGGTGACGGTGCCCGACGCCGTGGTGCGCTGACCCATGCCGTCCCAGTCGTCGACGATCTGCAGTCCTGGCGCATCGCGCGGAACGAAGGCCACCGCCTTGGGGGTGGCCGACGTCGGTGCGTCACCCGAGCCGTCCGCGAGCGACGCCCGCACGATTAGCCAGTCGGCGAAGAGCGATCCGGTGGCGTAGAACTTGCGGCCGCTCAGCACGTAGTCACCGGAGTCGGTCGCGGTGAGCGTGGTGGCGTCGACGTCGATCGGGTGGGGGCCCCGCTCGGACTGGGCGTTGGCCAGCAGCCCACCCGCCGAGACGATGCCGTAGAAGAACGTCTTCTGTCCTGGCGTCCCCTGCAACCGGAGGGCTTCGAGAAACGTGAAGTGCGAGTGCGGAATCTGCGCGACCGACGGGTCGGCGTGGGCCAGCGATCGGAACACCTCCGCGAGGACGATCGCCGGGGCGTCGACGCCGCCGTACTCGGCGGGCACCGAGAGGGCCAGCAGCCCGGACTCCTTCAGCGCCAGGACCTGTTCGTGCGGTAGCTCTCGTCCGGCGTCACGGGTGCCCGCCTCCTCCGCGAACCGTGCGGACAGCCGTTCCGCCACCGCGACGGCGTCGGCCGCCGAGGTCGAATGATCCACTGCGGCCGGTGCACTCACCGCGCGGTGCCCAAGAAGGGGATCGAGGCGGGCGCTGAATCGACGCGGCCGGCGTCGAACAGTCCGCGCTCACGCAGCACCGGAACCACGCCCTCGCCGAACCAGTAGAGCTCCTCGAGATGCGGATAGCCCGAGAAGATGAACTCGTCGATGCCGATTTCGGCGTACTCGGCGATCCGATCGGCGACGTCGGTGTGACTCCCCACCAGCGCCGTCCCAGCCCCACCCCGCACCAGACCGACCCCCGCCCAGAGATTCGGCGCGATCTCGAGACTGCGGGCGTCGTGCCAGGATCCGTTGGCACGGTTGGCCTCGTGCAGTGCCAACATCCGGCGCTGACCCTCGGACTGGCTGCGGCTCAGCCCAGCCTGCGCCGCGCGGACGGTCTCGTCGTCGAGCGCACCGACGAGCTTGTCCGCCTGTGCCCAGGCCTCGTCGGCGGTGTCCCGCGAGATGGTGTGCAGCCGAATGCCGAAGCGCACCCGGCGGCCCTGCTCGGCGGCCAGACCGCGGATCCATTCGATCTTGTCCCGCACCGCTTCCGGCGGTTCGCCCCAGGTCAGGTAGACGTCGGCGTGACGGGCCGCGACCGGACCGGCGGCGGGCGAGCTTCCTCCAAAGTACAACGGCGGCAAGGGATTCGGCAACGTCGCCAGGGACGCCTCCTCGACCTGGATGTGCACGCCGTCCGTGGTCACCGTCTCGCCGGCCCACAGGCGGCGGACGACGTCGAGGTATTCGTCACACCGCTCGTAGCGGGCGTCCTTGTCCAGGTGATCGCCGAAGGCCCGCTGCTCGTGCGCCTCACCGCCGACGACGACGTTGATCAGGATCCGGCCGGGGGCGTGCCGCGCGAACGTGGCCGTCATCTGCGCGGACAGGGTGGGGCTGACGAGACCGGGCCGCAGTGCCACCAGGAAGGCCAGCGACGTCGTCTCCCGCGCCAGCAGCGCGGCGGTGATGAACGCGTCCTCGCACCAGGCTCCGGTGGGGATCAGGGCACCGGTGAACCCGAACGACTCGGCCGCGCGCACGATCGAGCCGAGATAGTCGATCGACGCATCCCGGTCACTGTGGGCAGCCCCGGCGGGAGTGCCGTGCCCACCCCCGACGATCAGTCGGCTGTCACCGTAGGTGGGGAGGAACCAGTGCAGCTTGACGGGCATGGGAGGAACTCCTAGCGGCTGGCGGTCGGCTGCGATGTCGCCGAAGACGATGACGAGGGCACGGTGGTCGGGCGGTCGACGATCGTGGAGGAAGGACCGCCCACACGGTACCGCGAGCCGCGGTGTTCCTCGGGCAGTCGGTCACCACGGCCAAACAGCTTGTTGCGCAAAGTTCCCGGCGCGTACTCAGACTGGTAGGCGCCGCGGGCCGTCAGCACGGGGACCACGTGATCGATGAAGTCGGCGAACGTCCCCGGCGTGATCGCGTACGCCAGGTTGAAGCCGTCGACGTCGGTCTCGGAGACCCATTCCTGCAGCACGTCGGCGACCCGGTCACCCGAGCCGACGATCAGAGGCCCCATGCCACCGATCTTGCCCCAGTTGGCGATGTCGCGGACGGCCCATTCGCCACCGTCGGGATCGGCGGACTGGAACGCCTTCACCGCGGACAGGATGGCATTGGAGTCGACGTTCCCGATCGGCTCGTCGAGGCCGTAACTCGCCAGATCGACCCCCATCCACCCGGACATGAACACCAACGCGCCCTCGGGATCGCCGTAGGACAGGTATTCGGCGTGCTTGGCGCGCGCCTCCTCGTCGGTGCCGGCCGTGATGACGGTGGTCAGGTTGAAGATCTTGGCCGAGTAGGGATCACGGCCCGCCAGCTCGAGCTCGCGGCGGATCGTGGTGACCGTCTCGCGCAGGATCGCCTTCGTCGGCGCGGCGGTGAAGATGGCCTCGGCGTTCTCGGCGGCGAACCGCACCCCGCGTGGAGACGCCCCGGCCTGGAAGATGACAGGCGTCCGCTGCGGGGACGGTTCGGACAGGTGGATGCCCGGAACGGTGAAATGCGTTCCCTCGTGGCCGATGTGGTGCACCTTGTCGGGGTCGGTGAAGACGCCGCGCTCACGGTCGCGGAGCACCGCGTCGTCCTCCCACGAGCCCTCCCACAGCTTGTAGAGCACCTCGAGGTACTCGTCGGCGTGGTCGTAGCGGGCGTCGTGAGCCGGTTGATCGGTCTGCCCCATGTTGCGGGCGGCCGCAGGCAGGTAGCCGGTGACCACGTTCCAGCCCACCCGGCCCTTGGTGAGGTGGTCGAGGGTCGAGACGCGGCGCGCGAACGGGTACGGGTGCTCGAACCCAGTGCCCGTGGTGACGCCGAAGCCGAGGTGCTCGGTCACCACCGCCATCGCCGACACCAGCAGGAGCGGATCGTTGACCGGGATCTGCGCGGCCTGCCGGATGGCAGCCTCATCGCTGGCACCGTAAACGTCATAGGTGCCAAGCACATCGGCGATGAAGAGCCCGTCGAACCGGCCTCGCTCGAGGAGTCTCGCCAGATCGGCCCAGTAGGCCAGATCCTTGTACTCCGAGGAGCGGTCCTGCGGGTGTCGCCACAGGCCGGGGGACTGGTGGGCGACGCAGTTCATGTCGAAGGCGTTGAAGCGAATGGATCGGGTCACTGGCAGAAGCCTCGCGGCCGCGCCGCGACAAGTCACTGCTTTACCTCAGGGCGATCGAAACGACGATCTCGTCTCCCCGCGCGCCATCACGCAGGCGCGGGTTACTCGAGATATGTCGGCCCGGTCGCTTGACGGGCCAGAGGGTCGGCGCCTAGCCCTGGCTCTGCTGCAGGGCGATGCACTTGCCCACGTTGCCGGGCGTGCAGGGGATGCCGTTCACGGAGCCGTAGCCATTGAAGTTCTCGTCGACGACGGCGCCGGGCATCGAGGCCTGCGGCGGTACGACGACGCCGGGGGCGCCGAATCCGCCGGCCTGGCCCTGAACGCACACGCCCTCGAACTTGGTGGGCACCGTGCCGTACGGGCAGTCCTTAGCGGCAGCCGGCGAGGCGGCGACCAGAGGGGCGGCGGCGAATGCGACGGCACAGCCGACGACCAGCATTCCGCGCTTCACGTTGATCATTTTGCTCCCACCGATTCGGCCGACTCGCGTTCACCTTAACCCGTGCGCGCCGCTGCCGGGTCTTCCGCACCCGTACCCGCAGCCGTCATTCGGCGATGTCGCGCCGTGCCGGCCCGAACAGATAGAGGTGATCGAGGACCTCCGTTGGATCGTCGGACCAGTTCATGGCCGCGAGCTGCGCACGGCTGCGGCGGCCCGTCCGCCAGCGCACCGCCTCGAAACGCGTCGTCCGAAGCATTACTTCGTCCGGCCCGTCCGGGCCACTGACGTACTCGGCGTCTTCGACGATCACCCGCAGTGGTCGGGGCGTGACCAACATGGTGAGTAGCTGCTCGGTGGCGGACCAGACCGCGTCGGAATCTCTGGCGCCCGGCCGCCCCAGGGCGTGGCGCACGTCGTGCTCGTGGCAGACCGCGTCGGCCAGCGGGGGAGCTACACCCGACGCTGCGGCGTTCCGGTCCAGCCGTCCCGCGGCTGCGGTCCACGCCGCGACTATTCCCTCGTGGTCGTGCCCGTCGAACCGCGCGACCTGAGCGGCGGTCTGCTCGTCGGTCGGGGCACCCGTCAGCGTCCCGGCGGAGATGTCCTCGGCCACGGCGGCGAGGTGCGCCACGACGTCGCGGACCGACCATCCGGGACATGTAGCGACCGGTGCGGTCCAGTCGGCGTCGGGGTCGGCGAGGAGCCCGACGACGCGTTCACGCGTCTTCTGGTACTGCTGCGCGATCAGGCGCGGATCGGCTACCTGCCACTCCTGCGCCGAGACGATCCTTGCCTGCGCGACAACGGTTTCGGGGCGGACCGTGTCGTCGTTCAACACATCTGTTGAATGTTTCATGACGGAAGCACACCACGGAACCGTGGGTATAGTCAACAGGGTGGTTGAAGATCAGTTGCTCGACCGGACCTACTCCGCCCTCGCCGATCCCACGCGCCGCGCCCTCCTGGAGGCGCTGCGCCGGGGCGACGCCCGGCTGACCGATCTGGCCGCTCCGTTGCCGATGACATTCGCGGGCGTGTCACGTCACGTCGGTGTCCTGGAATCTGCCGGCCTGGTGCGCCGCGAGGTGCGCGGCCGCGAGCACTGGTTCTCCTTGCAACCCGACGGGCTGAGCGCGGCTCAGCAGTGGATCGGTGAGCAGACGGACTTCTGGTCGGCGCGTGCCGATGCGCTTTCGGACCGCCTACGACGGAAGCGGGGGACACGGTGAGCGAGGTGGCGACCGCCCGCGTGCAGCGCGTCATGCCTGCGACGCCGGAGGTGGTGTTCGACGAGTGGCTGGACCCGGAGTCGTTGGCGGACTGGATGTGTCCGCGTCCGGCACGGTGCGTCGCGATCGACGTCGAGCCCCGCGTCGGGGGCACGGTACGTTTCGACGTCGACCGGCTGGGGCACGTGACGCTCATCATCGGACACTTCCTGGCCATCGATCGGCCCCGCCTGCTGCGCTTCACCTGGAGCCACTCGGGCTGGCAGGATCCGACGGCGGTCAGCATCGTCAACGTCGCCTTCGAACCGCTCGGCGACGACCGGACGCTGATGTCGATCGAGCATTCGCTGCTGCCACCCGAGGCACTCGAGGACCATCGGTACGGGTGGACCGCCACGGCCGATCAGCTCGCCGCCCATCTGTGCCAGGACACCGAGGTGACGCGGCGTGCCTGATCGTCCGTACGCGCTGGTGCGTCGACCGGCGCAGACCTTGGCCGACGGCATCGTCACGTTCATCGAGCGCCACCCCGTCGAGCTCGAACTCGCCAAGCGGCAGTGGGACGGCTACGTGGCGGCGTTGCACCGCAGCGGTTGGCCCACGGTGGTGATCGACGCCGACGACACGATGCCCGACTGCGTCTTCGTCGAGGACACCGTGGTGATGTTCGGCGACCTGGCGGTGTTCACCAATCCCCGGCAACCCGCCCGCAATCCAGAGGTCACCGCGGTGCGGCGCACGGTGGAGGATCTCGGGTTCGAGGCAGCCGCGATCACCGAGGGCACGCTGGACGGTGGTGACGTGCTGAAGATCGGCCCGCACGTGTACGTCGGGCTCAGCGGCACCACCGATGCGCCGGCGATCGAGCAGCTGGCCCGCCTCGTCGCACCCCGCGGCTACACCGTCACCCCGGTGCCACTCACCCGTGCGCTGCACCTGAAGAGCGCGGTCACGGCGCTGCCCGACGGCACCGTGATCGGGTACGCACCCGTCGTCGACGATCCCGGCCTGTTCCCGACGTTCCTCGCCGTCCCCGAGGAACCCGGCGCCCATGTGGTGATCCTCGACGACGACCTGCTGCTGATGAGTTCCGCGGCGCCCCGCACGGCCGCGATGTTCGCCGATCGCGGCTACCGGCTCGAACTCGTCGACGTCTCGGAATACGAGAAGCTCGAGGGCTGCGTCACCTGCCTGAGCGTGCGGGTGCGCTGACCCGATGTTCTTCGTCGTCTTGAGCACGGTCCTCGGGCTGATGCACGTCTACGTGTGGAAGCGGATGGTCAAGGACACGACCGCCGCCGGGCCGATGCGCTGGCTCCTCACCGGCCTGCTGATCGCACTGGCGGCATTGCTGATCGCCGCACTGACCCTTCCGGACCGGCTTGGGTACACCGCGTCGGCCTGGTTCACCTGGCCCGGCTATCTGTGGTTCGGTCTGATCGTCTATCTGTTCCTGAGCCTTCTCGTGCTGGAGCCGGCCCATTGGGCGTTGCGGCGCTGGTCGGCACCCGAGGCACCCGAGGCGCCCACCGGGCCCCAGGGCGTCAACCGCCGGCTGTTCCTCGCGCGGGCCGGGGCGGTGGCGGCCGGCGCCGCATCCGTCGGCGTGGTCGGATTCGGCGCGGCCAACGCGCTCGGCCCGCCCAACGTGTTGCACGTACCGGTGCGCCTGCGCCGGATCGACCCGGCGTTCAACGGGTTTCGGATCGCCGTGGTGTCCGACATCCATCTGGGCCCGCTGGCCGGACGGGCGCACACCGAACGAATCGTCCGGATGATCAACGAGACCGAACCCGATCTCATCGCGATCGTCGGCGACCTGGTCGACGGAACGGTCGCCGAACTCGGATCTGCTGCAGAACCGTTGCGGGACTTGACGTCCCGAGAAGGCTCGTTCTTCGTCACGGGCAACCACGAGTACTTCGTCGAGGATCCATCGTCCTGGCTACGCGAGCTCGAGCGGCTGGGGGTACAGCCGCTCCGCAACGAGAACACCGTGATTCGTCGGGGTGCCGCGGCCTTCGACCTGGCCGGGGTCAACGACGTGGCAGGCGCCTCCGAGGGGGACCCACCCGACTTCGACCGCGCCCTCGCAGGCGTGGACCCGTCCCGGCCGACGGTCCTGCTCGCCCACCAACCGGTGCAGGTGACCAAGGCCGCCGAGCGGGGCGTCGACCTCCAGTTGTCCGGTCACACCCATGGCGGCCAGATGTGGCCCTTCCACTACATCGTCGGCGCCGTGCAACCGGCGCTGGCCGGGTTGTCCGCCGTGGACGACACCCAGCTGTACGTAACGCGCGGAGCCGGCTACTGGGGCCCGCCGGTCCGAGTCGGTGCGCCGCCCGACATCAGCGTGATCTCCCTCGACACCCGGACCTGACACCGGCCCTGGCCGGGCCGGCGTGGGGCACAATCGGTGGGGTGACGACACCGCCGCAGGGTCCCTGGCGACCGGGGGAGCGGCGTGAACCCGTCCGTCCCGATGCCCCGACCCGGCGGATTCCGCGCCCCCCGCGACCCGAACCGCCCACCGAGCGGTTCCGCCGCCCGGATGACGCCGTCCCCACCGAGCGAATCCCGCGGAGCCCTCGACCCGTCGTCCCGCCGCCCCCCACCGACGATCCGCCGAACAAGAAGCGGTCGTGGCTGCGCGAACCGCTGTCACTCGCCCTCATCGCGATCATCGTGCTGGCCATCGTCGTCGGCGGTCTGGCCGGTGCCGAGCTGTATGCGAGACACCGAGTGGACGCCCTCCTGGTCGACGTCGCCGAATGCGTCGTCAGGGACGGGGCGACGGTCTCGTTCGGCGTCAATCCGCCGTTCCTGTGGCAGCACGTCACCGGCCACTACACCAACATCTCGGTCGCCACCGACGGCGACAACGTGCAGGACGCGAAGGGCATGCAGGCCGACGTCACCGTCTCCGACGTCCGGTTGCAGGGCACCTCGGACTCCAAGGGCACGATCGGTTCCCTGGACGCCACGTTGACGTGGACGGCCGCTGGCATCAAGGACACCGTCGCCGCCAACCTGCCCGGAGTGGGCAACCTGGTCACCGCGGTGACCACCGACGCCGCCGCGGGCACGCTCAACCTGGAGGCCGGGAGCATCACCGTCACGGCGAAGCCGGTGGTGACCGACGGCGACCTCGCCCTGCAGGTCCTCGACGTCACCGGTCCGCTGGCGAAGGACGCCGTGCAGACCGCGCTCGACGACTTGACCGCCAAGCTGAACGCGCAGTACCCGCTCGGCATTCATGCCGACAGCGTGCAGGTGACGGCCACCGGCGTCGTCGGCACGTTCTCGACACGGGACGCCTCGATTCCCCGCGACGACGCCGACGCCTGCTTCGCCCGGCTCTGATGACCCCCGAATCGACACGCGTGGACCGGTGGCTGTGGGCCGTTCGGTTGACCAAGACCAGACCCGACGCCGCCGCCGCGTGCCGGGGCGGTCACGTCAGGATCAACGATCGCCCGGCGAAGCCGTCGACGACGGTGTCACCCGGTGACGAGGTGCGGGCGCGCGTCGGGGAGACCACGCGGATCGTCGAAGTGGTGCGGGTCATCCAGAAGCGCGTCGGTGCCGCCGACGCCGTGACGTGCTTCCTCGATCGCACGCCCGCGCCCCCTCCGACGGCCGTCACGGTGCCGGTCGCGTTCCGTGAGCGAGGCGCCGGTCGACCCACGAAGCGGGACCGGCGAGCGCTCGACAGGTGGCGGGCCAGCCAGGCCGGACCCGTTCTGGGCAACGATGTCGGGTCGCTCGACGTCGATGTGTGGGACGATGACGCAGCGCCATCGGAGAGGACGAACGGGATACATGACTGAAGGACAGCGGGTCATAGCCGCCAACGCCGCAAAGCTCGTCTTCGCGGGCATGCTCATCGCCGGCGGGTCGCTGGCGATGGCCGCCCAGGCCGCAGCCGACCCAGAAGTGCCCTTCACGCCGGTACCGGGTGCTCCCGATGCGCCGCCGCCGCCAGCGCCGGCCCAGCAACTCGTTGCCGGGGGAGACGCCCCGCCCGCACCTCCACCCGTCGGTGCGCCGATGGTGCCGGAGATCGCGAACCAGTCCTACGGCTCGGGTTCCGGTCCCCTGGGATTCATCAAGGACGCCTGGCATCAGGCGAAGGACCCGTACGGCGTTGGCGATTCGCCCGACGGCATGCCCGCCGGGGCGCCGCCGCCGCCTGGCGCCGGCCCGCCGCCACCACTGCCGCCCGGATTCGTCTCGCTGAACTACCCCGAGTCCAATACGGCACCGGTCCAGGCCGCCCCCAACACCGGCGGACCCGCTTTGCCGCCCGGGTACTACCCGCTGAACGGCCCGCCGCCCCCCGGCGTCGAGGCACCGGCACCCGTCGATCCGGCGGCACCACCGATCGTCCCCTAGCGGTGCTTGCACCCCGGCCAACAGCACGGCCGGCGCTTGCCTTCCTCTAATTCCTCCTGGGTCCGACGGATCCGGCGTTCCCTGGTCTTCGCCTGCTTGGCGTCCTCGACCCAGCAGATGAACTCATTGCGCGCCAGGGGTGTGATGTCCTTCCACGCGTCGAGTGCGGTGTCGTTGGCGATCAATGCGCCGTGGAGGTCGTCGGGCAAGTCGTGCACGACGCCGCCGGGCACGCGGTCATCGGTCATGGGCCATAGGTTAGCGATCGCGTGAACACCGTCGTCAGCAGAACTCGTACGCCACGTCCCAGTAGCCGGGCACCGGCACCCAGTGGGTCGAGAACTGACCGCCCAGCTGGGGGTTGGCGTCGTGGATCATCCCCGTCCCACCGAGCCACGGGATGAATCCGGGGGCATCCCAGGTGATGGCCACCGGATCACCGGGTGTATCCGGCGTGCAGGCGATCTGCTTGACGAAGTAGCCGTCGGTGACGGTCCACTCCGCACTGTCCTGCTGCGGGGTCGGCGGGGGAGGCGCAGCCCCTGCAGTTCCCGCGCCTCCGATGACCACGGCACCCACCCAGACGACTGCCAGAGCGGTGCGTCGGATACTCATGTCCGGAGTCTTCCCGACGAACCGTGGTGAGCGGGGCGGATGGGCCAAACTCAGCCGGTGACGCCCAGGATCTTGATCGCGAAGACTAGCGAGTCGCCCTTTTGGATGCCTGCTGCGGGCTGACCCTCGGGGTAGCCGTCGGCGGGGGCCATCGCGACCGCGACGGTCGATCCGACGTTCTGCCCGGCGATCGCCTTCTGGAAGCCCGGCACGACCCCGTCGAGCGGGAACTCCGCGGGCTCACCGCGTTGGTAGCTGCTGTCGAACACGGCGCCGTCGCGTCCGTTGACACCCATGTAGCAGACGTTGACCACCGCGGTGTCCGTGACGACCGGGCCGTTACCGGCCTGCAGGGTGTGGACCTGGGTCTCGGCCACGCTGAACGGTCCCTCGACCTTGACCTCCGGCGCTGCGGCGTCGGTCGATCCGGTCACCGCAAGGGTCCCGGTCGTCCCGGCTAACGTCCACTCGGGTTGGCCACCTGCCACGGGCGCAGCCGTCGGACACGTGGCGTCGGCCGCGGGCGCGGGGCCTGGTGCCGCGACGGTGGACGAGCTGCCGGCCGTGGCCGGTTCGGCGTCCGCGTCGGAGCCGCACGCGGCGAGCATGATGACCAGCGGTGCGGCACATGCCACGAACGCAACGGAGGTGGACCTGCGAGATGAATTCACGGTCGCCACGCTACATCCGCCCGCAGCCGTGTCGCGCCCGGCCGTAGCCTGGGCACGTGACTGACGGCGTCCGCTGGCGCGAGCGGAGCAGAGTAGTACGCGGAGTTCGCCTCTGGCGCACGCGCCGCCCCGTGACCTTTCGCGAGAAGGTGCGCTACAAGATGTTGCGTGATCGTCGACAGCTCGTCGTCACCTTCGCCGACAAGGCGGGGGTGCGTGATTACGTATCGAACACCGTTGGCGCTCAATATCTTCCGCACGCGTACTCCATCACCGCGAAACCCGGATCGCTGCGCGAGACGACACTGCCCGACGCCTACGTGGTCAAGCCGACGCATGGCAGCGGCGCGGCCATCGTCGTCTCCGAACGCGCACCGCGGGACGCGCGCCTGCCGACCGAGCCGGGGAGTTGGGTGTACCGACACGTCTTGCCCGAGCACGCGTCCCGGGACGACGTCATCCGCATCGCCGAAGGCTGGTTGGCGCAGCTCTACGGGCAGGGCCCGAACCGGGAGTGGGTGTACGGCCAGGTGCCTCGGCAAGTGATCGTCGAGGAGATGCTCGCCGGGGCGGACGGCGAGATACCGGACGACTACAAGCTCTTCGTGTTTCACGGCCGCTGCTGCTTCGTCGAGGTCGACGGCGGGCGGTTCGGTCGTCGGACGCAGGACTTCTTCCACCCCGATTGGGAGCACCTCCCGCTCAGCGGCGGTTCGCCGTGGGCCGATCCGCGGCCCCCCAGGCCGGCCTGCCTCGACGAGATGATCGGTCTGGCCGAACGGCTCGGCGCCGACACCGACTTCGTACGGGTCGATCTCTACGACGTCGATGGACGCGTGGTGTTCGGTGAGTTGACGAGCTTTCCCGCCGGGGGCGACAGCCCGTTCGATCCCGAACGCTTCGACGAGGAGTTCGGCAGACCGTGGACGGTTCCGCGGCGCTACCAGTGAACGACGGCACGGGGAGCTGAGGGAGATCGTGCAGAAGAACACCGAGCAGAAGCTCTGCGTCGTGTGCCAGCGACCGTTCGCGAACCGCAAGAAGTGGCGCGCCCGCGGACAGTGGGAGCAGGTCGTCTATTGCTCGGAGCGCTGTAGACGTGCGGCCACATAGGATCGCGCCGCTACGGGTATGCCTTCGTCATGAGCACACCCGACCACGTGGAGAACACCGGCGAGAACCTGCGGCACGCCGCCGAGGTGACCCGCCAACAGCAGTCCGACGAACGCGACGACGAGGTGACACCGGAACAGGCCGCGGCCGACAACCCACTGCCGGACTTCAATACCTAGGTCCGCCTAGCCGCGGTCAGGCATGAACGTCGCGCTTCCCGAACGCGAAACGCAGACCGGTGCAGTCGTAGCAGCCGATACAGCCCACGCAGTCGAAGCAACGGACGCAACCCACGCAGGCGACGCACTTCTTGCAGAATCCGCACGCGACGCAGGCGATGCATCCAGCCATGGCGACGCACATCGTGATGACCATGCTTCCGGAGACGGCTGCGCTGGCAGCGGTGGCCATCGAGCCCGCCACTGCCGTACTCGCCACCGTAGCCGCAGAACTCACCACACCGGCGCTGGCCACGGTGCCAGCGGAGCCGGCCACCACGGTGCTCGCCACGGTGCCCGCCGAGCCGGCGACTACCGCGCTGCTGACCGTCCCCACGGACCCGGCCACGGCGGTGGAATCGTCGTGGGCCGGGGCGAGTGACTTGATCACGGCGTTCATTATGCGTCCGGCCGCGTCGTCGTGCGACAGATCGGTCAGTCGGTGGCAGTCCACGGTTCGCGCGCGAACACGCGCTCGACGATCGATCGAAAGAACTCGAGCGGACGGTGCTCGAAGTCCACGTCGAAGCAGTTCTGGTCGTACTTCTCGCAGAACTCGACGCAGTCGTCGAACCATTGGTGCCCGCGGTACTTCTCCCGGGCATCCCGCACACCACCCATGTGAGGGGCGTAGTAATACTGCTGAAACTCGGGATGCACCTTGACGATCCAGGCGAGCCGTTCGGACACGTAAGGCGCGATGACGGCGGCCGCGAAGGCGCCATGGGCGTGCGGTGCATACGTGTCACCGATGTCGTGCAGGAGCGCGGCGGCGACGTACTGATCCGAACGTCCGTCATCGACGGCACGGGTCGCCGATTGCAGGGTGTGCTCGAGCCGACTGATCGGATACGCCTGCTGTCCATCGGCGAGCGCCTCTACCAGGGCGAGGACGCGGGGGACCAGTCCAGCGTTGTTGGCCTCTTCTGCCCGCTCGATGAGGGCGTAGTCCTCCGCGGTGCCCTCGTCCATCGTGCGGTAGGTGGCACGTGTCTGCACGCTCATGGGCGGATCCTTCCGTCGGACTTCTGCGTCAAATCTAGCGGTGATTGGCGGCGACCGCGGGTCGGGGAGCCGAGCCGATCAGCGCGCGTTCCACGTCTCGGGAAGGTTGTGTCCCCCGTCGGCCACCAACACCGAGCCGGTGACGAACGAGGCTGATTCGTGAGCGAGAAACAGCACGCAGGCGGCGATCTCATGTGGCGTGCCGCTGCGCCCGATCGGGCCCGCGGCGGCAGCATCAGCTTCGAAGGCCAGCTGCGATCCTGTCGAGACATAGCCCGGCGCAACGACATTCACGGTGATCCCGGAGGTGACGACCTCTAGCGCCAGCGCCTGCGTCAGCCCGACGAGGCCAGCCTTGGCGGCAGTGTAGGTCGACTGGCCCGGCATCGCGTTGACCGTCCCGGTGGTAGATCCGATCGACACGATGCGGCCGTAGCCCGCCGCGCGCATCACCGGGATCGCTGCTTTGCAGGCGAGAAACGCGGTGGTCAGGTTCCGTGAGATCGCGGCTTCCCAGTCGGCCAGAGACAGGTCTGCCACCTCGTCGTCGGCGTCCCAACCAGCCGAGACAGACGTCATGCCTGCGTTGTTGACCAACACGTCGAGCCGCCCCCACTTCTGCAACGCGGCTCGCACGAGTGTGTCGGCTGCACCGTCCACGGTGAGGTCGGCGATCACGCCTACCGCCGCCGGGCCCAGTTCGGCTGAGCGCTCGTGAATGCGGTCCGACGTCGCGCCCATGACCACCCGGGCGCCCTCCTCGACCAGTTGGCGGGCGATTTCGGCGCCGATGCCGTTCGGCGCCCCCGCGCCCGTCACGATCGCAACCCTGTCCTCGAAGCGAGCCATGATCGCCTACCTCCTGGAATCACTCAGTCGGGTGATCGGAACGCCTGCACCGCCTTGGACGACGTGAGCTAGGCGCCCGCGTTGCGAGCCGTCACCGCTGCGGCCGTCGTCTGAGCAGACGACGGCGCGAGAGGTGTCGCCACGCCATCGGTTTCGTCATGCACTGCCTCCGACTGGCTATCGGACGCAGACAGATCCTTGCTCTTCTGCGCGGCGAGCACCTCGACGAGGAGAGCCTCGTCGTACTTCGCCTCGGCGGCTTGGGCGCGCTTGCGTGCCTCTTCCACTTCGCGTTGGGCCTTGCTTCGCGCCTTGCGCAGCGTTTCCCGCTGTTCACCCGCCGTCTTGATCGCGCGCTTGAGTTCGGCCTGCTGGTCGATCGCGGCTTGCAGCGCGGCCTCGTCGGCGGTGCGGCGTTCGGCATTGTCCTCGAGCCGTCCCAACACGAGGGAGAGCTGATTCTCGGCATGGGCCGCCGCGTCCTGTGCGGCCTGCCAGTTACCGCGCGGCTCATCCAAGGCGGCGTGGTCGACCTCCAGGTCGGCGCCGGTGTCGGAAGTCGTGGAGTCGGTCGGTTCCCGCGGGTCTGAGGTGGTCATGATGTGGCTCTCTTCTTCGTCGGAGCTCTCGCGCACTTGGCGCGGAGGGTCGCTCGGCTCATCGTCGATTGACGAGAACCGGTGCCAGATGGGTTCCCCCTAATCGAAATTGCAATCGTGGGGGTCGCCACCAGACGTGCGCCCCCGTGACTCAGTGGGGAATTACGCGAGTTGCTACGGCATGCTTCGGCCCCCACTGGACGCACAGAGGCCGGGGGAGTGATCGCCAGGTGGCGCGGAATGCGGCAGCCACGTTGCGTATGGAAGTGGGCCGTAATCCCCACGACGAGGGGCTCATCGCGTTGCCGGGCGAATTATCAACGTGCAGTGAGCTATTCCGGCAGCGGTGGTGGGCCCGCCGACTCGAATCTTGAGTCCATGGACGTGCCCACCGAACCTGGCCTGCATTTGAATGTCTACACCGCACCTGCGGGAGGGCCCGGCCTTTGACAATCTGGCCGTGTTGGCGTCATGGGCCAGCCAAGAGACGTCGGCAACCGAGCTTCATGCACCCACGGATAGCCCACCCTTCAGTCCGGCCGGGTCGGGGACCGCATGGCTGGCGATTCCGCCGAGATTTGACCCGTACCGAAGGAAGACGCGAGAGTGAGTCCCATGAGGACGATCGCATACCGCCACACGGCAGTCGTCGGCCTGGCCGTCGTCGCATTGATCACCGTCGGCTGCAGCAATGGCGGAAATGTCGACGCGTCGGCGCCGCCGCAGGTCGAGCTGATCGTCACCTCCGAGACTCAAGCCCCGCCCACCGAAGTGAAGCTCACCGGGGAGAGAGACGTCGAGGTGACGCTGACCGGTCCGATTGCGGCCAAGTACGCGTCGGCAACCGAGAATCAGCGGCAGGCCCTCGGCAAGCCACTGACGGGTGACCGCAATGCGGGCGCACGGGAGAGTGGTGTGGTGTTCCAGCAGTTCCAGGGCGGCGTGATTACTGCCAAGAACGACGAAGCGGGTACGCCTGGATACATCACCTGGGGCAGGATCCGCGAGGCCTGGAATGTCCAGCGCGACCCTGAGGGCTTGCCTGCGGTCACCGGCGAAAACGGCTCAGTGGGCCCGCTGGGCGCGCCCACCAGCGACGAGAACACCGTCGGCGATCTCCTCGTGACGACCTTCGAACACGGCAAGATCGAGTACGACGCGAAGACGGATCAGGTCGAGGTGACGGTCAACGGCAAGGTCGTACCTTCCGGGCTCTGATGCACGGCGCGCAGGTTCACTCGCAGCTGAGCAGGCGGCTTGGCGAAAGTCCCTAGGGCACTTCGGAAGTCATCGTCAGACACACCGGGGGACTGCTCGGTACCGTGGTGTGCCCGGGGGGGTGACCTCTCAGCGGATGCTCTGGAACATGCAGGTCGGGGATCTTGCCGTGGGCGGGATCGATGTCTTCGACTTCACCGACGATGGGCTGATCCGCGAGGTGTGGTCGGTCAATGGGACACGCGCGCACCTCACCTGAGACTGGGGGACACTCACACTCATGAGGCGAGCCGAGCGGTTGTACGCGCTGGTCGATCTGCTGCGGGGATCACGCCGGCCATTGTCGGCCGCTCGGCTCTCGGAGGAGTTCGAGGTGTCGAAGCGCACGATTGAGCTGGCATCCAGTCCATCCAGCTTGCGGGGGTTCCGATCTACGCCGACTACGGGGTGTCGCGCGGGTATTCGATCCTGCGGGAACACTCACTGCCGCCGCTGAATCTCTCGGTGCCGGAGTCGCTGGCGGTGCTCGCAGGGCTTGGTTTGCTGGAGAACTCGCCGTATGGTGCGGCGGCGCGTCGGGCGCGGGCCAAGGTCCTCGCGATCAGCCGCGAGGATCAGCTCGCGCCAGTCGATGAGGCGTTGGCGTCGGTGTTCGTCATCGATGCTCAACCGTGGTCCGAGGCGGCGATCTCGCTGATTCCCGAAGCGATCGCGCTCGGCTGTTGGGGCGCGCCGCGCTTCCGGGCGTGGGTAGCCGAGCGATGGCTGTGCTGGGCTCAGACCGGACTGGTGTCGCCGTACAGCGCCGACCGCCACTGCGGCGTGGCCTCGCCACCGTGGCGCCAGGTGGCCTGGATGAACCAGTCCACCGGGCCGTAGGGTCCGCCCTGCCAGACGATGTCGGACCCGGTGGCGTCCCGTTCGCTGACGTAGGTGACGTTCGCGATCCGCACGCCTCTGCCCGCGATGTCCCCGGTCGGGATTCCCCCGCCGAGTTCGATTGCCCACCAGGTGGTTCCGATGTGGTCGTCGATGGTCACCTCGATGTCTTGAATGCCGATGTCGAACACCTGCAGCAGGCGCACGCCGTAGCCCTCACCGCTACCCCGTCCGGGCATGTATGCACCGATGTGGTCGAACGACGCGCCCTTGACGCGGTAGAGGATCACTGCGCTCGAGTCCGCGCCATAAGACGCCACGTTCCCGAAGTGCACGCCCGCGATGTCTTGAATGAGGATGCGGCCGGGTCCCCGCAGGACGAGATCATTCACGTCGAGGTTGGATGACGGCAGATCCTCGGCGGAGAGAGCAGAGCGCAGTTGCCCCGCGCCGAGCAAGTTGATGTCGCCCGAGTGATCCGAGACCAGCTGCACGTCATCGATCACCGAGTCGTGCAACGACGCGAGCAGGATTCCTCCGTTGCCGCCGCCGAACGGTCCATCGGCCGCCATGCTCTCGGCACGAATGTGCCGCAGTGTGATTCCAGCGAACTTGCTGGTGATAGTGGCGGGCGTCTCCACCGCGAGCGACCAGTTCTTGGCGCCGGTGATCGTGACGTCACTGATCGACGAACCAGCGAAGTCCCACCACATGGGGTCCTCGGTACCATCGATGTTGTTGGTGGCCAATACTATTGCGGTCTGGGCACCATCAATGGTCACGTTAGAGAAGTGAACGTCACGCGAGGCCAGGCTCGTCCAGTCCCCGGGCCCGGTAGCCTTCGCCGAGTTGAGTTGGATGCCGAAGTCCTTGTCGGTCACCGTGATGTCACTGATGGTGATGTCATAACCGCCCTGCACGCGGACGCCGTTCGCGCGGCCGCCCGTGACGAAGATGTGCGAGGCGACCGAGCCGCCGTTGTTCCATGCGCCGACGCCGGCCTGATTGAAGGGGCCGTCGGTGGGGCCGTAGGTCCAGAGTTGGCTCGGGTCGTAGTAGGTGACGAAGGCCAGCCCGTCGTCACCGGTGTTCACGGCGACGAGGCCGTCGACGGTGACGCGGCGATCGGCGTTGAAGTGCAGCCCGTCGGCCAAAGTACCGATCGCCGTGAAGTTAGTGACCGTGACGTCGGAGGCCCCCATGATTACGGCTCCAGCCTGCGGGGCGTTGACGGTCCGCCCGTTGATGATCGACACGAAGTCGACCGTTCCCGTCGAGCCGACCCAGCCAGCCGGGGGCGGGGAGTCCGATGGCCAGCCGAGGACCGAGATGCCGTCGCCGAAGCTCCGCGCCGAGGGCCTGGTGACCCATTCGATCGTCGGGTTCAGGATCGCTACGTGCGACGCCGCCCCCTGCACGCGGATGCCGTGACTCGTCCCGTACCCGTTCGAGTCGAGGTTGTCCATCAGCAGCCGAGCCCCCGGCTCGAATTCGACGGTCACGTTCGACAGGCCCGCCAGCACGATCGCGGCCTCACCGACGGGGTGTTGTTGGGCGAATCGGTAATCTCCCAAGGGGAGATAGAGGCGTTCGCCGGACGTCAAGGCGGCAACCGCAGCCTTGATGGCGGCCGAGTCATCGGTGATGCCGTCTCCGACCGCTCCGTACTCCTTGACGTTGATGGTGGTGACGGTCGCGATGGTGGTGGCGGTGGTGCTCTTGGATGCCGCGATCTGCCGCGACGCCATGGGAGCGGCCACCATCTCGGCAACCTGGCGTTGAACCCACGCCAGGACGGTCCACACCGACGGGGGCTCGACCGGAGCTGGTGCACCCGGTGTGCCGAGCAAGTTGGCGACGCCGGCGATGACCCCGTCCGGTGCCGTCACCACCTGATGAGCCGGGCTGGGGTCTGACGGTGGAACCGTCGCCGCTGTCGGCACCTGCTCGGGAACGGCCGCCACCGATGGCTGGGGTTTGGTCACCAGATCCGATGGAGTGGACGAGACGGCGTCGACGGCGGTAGGGGTCTCCGCCGGCCCCTCATCGTGCACGGCGGGCGCCTGAGGTCGCGGGTTCACCGACGAGTCGGCGCGGTCGCGTTCGGGCGGCGAAACTGTGCCCTTCGCAACAGGACTGGACTTCACAGCACCGGATCGGTGGTGTTTGGCACCGGCGTCGGTGCCCGCGTCACCCGTCGAGTCATCGTCGTCGTCGGCGCTGGAACCGGCGGCTCGTTCGGTGCCGGGAGTCGACTCGCTTGCATCAGCGCCAGCGTCTTCAACGCCTATTCCGCTTGAAGTAGCTTGCCCCTTCGGATCGCTGGATGCGCCCATCGCCGTGCTGGGGCCGCCGCTGGCGTGGGTGTGCGTGCTTCCGGCCGTCGACGGAGACGAATCGGTCGATGAGGAGGGACCAGATTCCGCCGAGTTCGTCGCCGATGGTTCGGCCACCGCAATCCCGTCACCAGTGGTCAGTGCGAGCCCGATGGACGCCGCCCCCACCATCAGGATCATGCCTGTACGTTCATTCACCGATCGGCCCCCGGATAAAATCGTCACTCGCGTAAGCGCAATTGTGCCCCAGCAACCACGAAAGCGATGCTAGAACGCAGATCGCACAGCCGGATCGTCAGCCATGAGGGAACTGGGGCAACTCCGCTTCGAGGCCTTGACGGAGTTCATTGAGGGTGTACCGGGCGAGGTCGAGGTGTTAAGCCGAATCCTTCACCTTCGGTACATCGAGGGACCTCTTCAGATCACCAGGGCGGCGAATAGGTCAGCGAGACAACGATTTGGCTCAGCCGTTGTCCCGCCAGGTGAGCACCTGCTTGAGAGACGTGAGGTCGTAGCCGTCGTCGGAGGTGAGTTCGGTCTGGAACAACGTCACTCCCGCATCACGGAAGGCATCAGCGCTGTCGGGGTTCTCCCACAGGGTCGACCGTTCGATATCGGCGCCGTTTCGGCCGAACGTCGCCGCCAACTCGTCGACGCGGTCGCTGGACCTACGGAACGCGTCGAGGTCCTGGAACGCGTGCCAGATGTCGGCATGCCTGGCGACAGCGGGCAGCGAGCGCTTGGGCCCCGTGCCGCCGATGAGGATCGGAAGCTTGCGCACGGGCGGCGGAATCAATGCGGCGAGCCGGCTTTCGATGCGGATCAGGCGCTCGTCGAACAGATCGAAGCGGGAGCCGAAGGTACCAAAGTCATAACCGTAAGTGCTGTAGTCCTTTTCGTACCAGCCCGCGCCGAGGCCCAGGATGAGCCGGCCGCCGCTGATGTGGTCGACGGTGCGCGCCATATCGGCGAGCAGGTCCGCATTGCGGTAGCCGACGCCGGTGACGAGTAGCCCGATCTCGGCGTGTGAGGTGATCTCGCCCCACGACGCGAGCGCGGTCCACCCCTCGAAGTTGGCGACGTCGGGCTGCTCGTCGAACATGATGGGCTTGCCGTCGGCGATGCCCTTCATCGCCGGGCGGTGGAAGTGGTCGTAGCCGAAGATCACGTCGACGCCGAGGTCGTCGGCGGCCAGGACGGCGTCGCGCCATGTGCGGTAGTCGGGCGTGCCGCCGGGCTGGATCTGCACGGCAACGCGGACGGGACGGGTCATGGATGCTCCTGAGTCGGGGAGAGGGCAACTCTTCCAAGATCATCGGGTGCGGGCTTATTCCGGATCGGCTTGATCGAGACGTCACCGTACTCAAATGTCAATCGCGGCATCGAGCGTGAAGTGCTTCCCGCAGCACAGCAGTACGGACTAGGTGTCCTCGTGTGGGGCCCACTGGGGCAGGGCATGCTCACCGGACGTGTGCGCCGTGGTCACGACAACGACGTCATTCGCGCTCAACTGCTCTCGTCGTTTCACGGCCAATGCTGTCTTGATGCCGTCGAGCGCCTCATTGGCGTTGCCGCACGAGTTCACGCGACACTGCTGACGATCGCGATAACCAGCCCGCCGAGGGTCAGCACCCCGACCATCACCGCCGCGACGATCGCCCGGCGCCGACGGTGCCGGCGTTCGTCGTAGATCGCCATCGCGATGCCGACGAAGATCAACGCTGCATAGGCCGCCAGCCCCACCGTCAGCGCCGCCGTTGCCGCGGTGCTGGCCAGGGTCACGTTGTCCACGCCGTGAGCCTACGGCGCGAACGAAAGTACCGCGCCGCCAGTCAATTCGGATCGGTCAGCGCCACGCAGTTCGCGCGAAGCGGCTCGGGTCGGCGGCATCGCTTGGCCGGGTCGACTTGGACGTCTAGGGGAGAGCTCGAGCTAGAGCGGTTGCCTGCCAGGCTCGTTCCACGATCCAGCAGCTCAGCTCAGCGCAAGACGCGTTGGGCCGAGGAGTGAATCGACGGGAGACCTGGACGGTGGCCGGACATGTCTACGCGGCGAAGCCGCGCCCGGCGGTAATCGTTCAGGCTGACCTCGTCGACTTCACGAGTTTGGTCACCATAGCTCCGACGACGTGGACGCTGTTGGATGGTCCGTTGATGCGTACTCGCTTCAACGGCGGAGACCTACGCGCAACCCGCTACTGCAGGGTCGCGTAGATTCTTTGAGAACAATCAAGCACCTAACGATGTATGCAACGAAGGCCATCATGTCCGAGGATCAGAACACAGACGTTCCGCCGAATCACCTCTCCATCGATCCGCGCAGCGCCTTCTATAGCGAGGAGGTTCTGCGCCGAGACGTGGGCATTCGCTTCAATGGCGTCGAGAACACCAATGTTCACGAATACAACGTGGCCGAGGGTTGGGTGCGTGTCGAAGTGCCTACCGCGAAGGATCGCCGCGGACATCCGATGGTCGTCAAGCGCAGTGGCACGGTTGAACCTTATTTCCGCTGAGAAAGATAGCGGACGCCCCTGAATCTTCTGGCGCGGCTGTCAACCGGCCGCAGCGGTCGGCCCATGACTCGAGCGGCAGCCATTAGCTACAACGAGTAGTACTGGTCGCATCCGCATGAGGCCGCGCCAGAATCGATCCGACTGAAGTTACTGGCAACCCGCCATATTCGATCTCGCCGTATTCCACCCAGTCGCGAGGGTAGCCAACATCGAATCAGCCGTCGAAGCTCGCGCTGATAACCATCTCCAGTGCGGGCCAGGCGAATCGTCGAGCAGTGCCGTAGCTGGGATACTAATTTGCTGGCCAGCCCGATCTGACGATTCGGCCCAAGATTCAGCGTTACATGTAACATTGCGTTATGGCGGTGAGGGAGAGGGTCGGCGAGTACCGACGGCGTATGCGCGAGCGGGGGCTGCGGCCAGTGCAGGTCTGGGTGCCTGACGTGCGCACTGAGGGTTTCGCCGCCGAGGCGCGTCGCCAGGCCTCATTGGTCGCACGAGCGGACGAACGCAGCGATGACCAGGACTTCATCGAGGCCGTCTCGACGCCATGGGACGAGGAGTGAATCGAGGGGAGATCTGGACCGTAGCGGGGGGTGTCTACGCGACGAAACCGCGTCCGGCAATGATCGTTCAGGACGATCTTTTCGACGCCACGAGTTCGGTGACGGTCGCGCCGATGACCAGCACGCTGTTGGATGCGCCGCTGATTCGTATTCGGATAGCCGGTGGAGACGGCCGGCTATCCGGACTTGATCGCGATAGTGACGTGATGATCGACAAGCTCACCACCGTCAGAAGGTCGAACGTCCACGACCGGGTCGGTCGGCTGACCGCAGAGCAACTCGTTGAGGTCGAGCGGGCAATGATGGCATTCCTCGGCCTTGCCCGATGAGATTCAGGAGAGGACGTATTCGCATCGCATGCGAATAACCAACTTACTAGTTGACATAATGTCGCTTATCGGCACGATTTCTAGGTGAGCGTCATTAGCCGAGTGCTCGCGACGAGGTTTTTCCTGTCCGATCCGGAAATAGTTGAGGGTAATCCGGGAATGCCTGAGAGCTATCCGATTTACCCCCTGCTTTCCGCCATTACGTGACAGTCGCGATCATTACAGTTCAAGGCCTCGATTCGACGTCGAACCGCTATCCAAGGACCGCCTGAGTGGTGCCGGACCGGAGTTCGCCCGGCAATGACACGTCCTGCGACGCCCCCGCGTTCCACGGGCGGGGCCTCAAAACGTCACAGTGACGATATGAACATGCCCGGCTCGGGAAGGTTCAGTTCCCGGCGTGGTTCGTGGAGTTCCTCGACGAGCTTCAGACGCGGAAGCCGTCTGAACATGAAGGCGTACCGTCAAGACTTCATCGCCATCGCGACACTAGTCACCGACGGCGATCCGACGCGACTCAACACAACTGACATAACAAGGGATTCGATGCGGACCGCGTTCGCCGGTTACGCCCGAGACCACGAAGCAGCGTCCATCCGACGCTGCTGGTCGACCTGGAACGTACTGTGCACATTCCTCTGTGATGTTGCCCTCGCGCCAGACGATGGATCTGGTGGCCGGGATGTGGCAGTTGCTCTCGCAGAACTTCACTGCGGTGCCTCATGAGTTGTGGTGGGACAACGAGGCCGGGATCGGACGTCGGGGTCGGTTGACCGAGCCGGTGACTTCGCTGATGGGCACGCTGGGCGCTCGGCTGGTGCAGATGAAACCCTATGACCCGGAATCGAAGGGGATGGTGGAGCGAGCCAACCGGTATCTGGAGACGTCGTTCCTGCCCGGTCGCAGCTTTGTTTCACCGCAGGACTTCAATGATCAACTTGGCCAATGGCTTCCGGCCGCCAACAGTCGTCGGGTGCGGGTCCTCGATGGTCGTCCAATCGACTTCCTCGATCCCGATCGAGCTCACATGCTGGCGCTGCCGCCGGTGCCGCCGGTCGTGCAGTCAATGGCTTCGGTGCGGTTGGGACGCGACTACTACGTGAGGGTGGCCGGCAATGACTACTCCGTGGACCCGACCGCGATCAGCCAACTCGTCGAGGTGAGCACCACTCTGGCTCAGGTGACGGTGACTCGATCGGGACGCCTGCTGGCGGCTCATGACCGCTGCTGGGCGGCGCGACAAACCCTCACCGACCCCGCCCATGTCTCGACCGCCGCAGCGTTGCGGCAGCAGTTCCAAGCCGGCCCACCTCCGTCGGCAGGTGATCATTTGGTGCGTGACCTGGCCGACTACGACCGCGCCTTTGGTGTCGACTTCACCACGGGCACAGTCACTTCCGATGGCGAGGTGGCATGAGCATGGCCGAGGACCCGATGAAGACCATTCTCCACTACGCGCAAGCCCTCAAGGCGCCGCGCATCCGCGAGTCCGCCGCCCGCCTGGCCGAGCAAGCTCGCGACGCGGGCTGGACCCATGAGGAGTATCTCGCGGCAGTCTTGTCGCGGGAGGTCGCGGCCCGTGAAGCCTCCGGCGCGGCGACCCGCATCCGTTCGGCGGGTTTCCCTACCCGGAAGTCGTTGGAGGACTTCAACTTCGATCACCAACCAGCGCTGAACCGGGACATGATCGCCCACCTGGGCACCGGCGCGTTCCTGGCCAAGGCATCCAACGTCGTCCTGCTCGGGCCGCCCGGGACTGGCAAGACCCACTGTGAGTCTTGAAACGGGCTCCTAGAGTCCTGGCGTCGCCCGTGGAAGGGTCGGTGCCTGTGGCCACGACTGACTCGAAAGACTCATTGGCCGATCACCGTAACGGCGGTCGTGCCCTTGCTGTGGATATGTCGTCGTTGGCCACTGGCACCGGCCTGGCCCACCCTGTTGGCCTGATCAGAAGCCTGGCCGGCCCTTTCGGGGTCGTGCCTCATCACAGTCTTGCCGTCACGGTGACCTTCCTCCAGGCCGGTGCCGACCTT
This sequence comes from Mycolicibacterium sp. TUM20985, assembly GCF_030295745.1. NCBI lineage: Bacteria > Bacillati > Actinomycetota > Actinomycetes > Mycobacteriales > Mycobacteriaceae > Mycobacterium > Mycobacterium antarcticum. The sequence continues at coordinate 2,546,364 of NZ_AP027291.1, read as the reverse complement.
GATGCACCCCACCGAAATGGAGGAACACCATGAAACCCATGTTGGCAGAAACCGTCGACTTCGTCATCGGCGTCGACACCCATCGCGATTCACACACCGCCGCCGTGGTCACCGCCGGCGGGGGGCTCGTCGAACGACTCACCGTGGCCACCGACGCGTTCGGCTTCCGCAAGCTCGACGTCTTGGCCGCAACGCACGCCACTGGCCGGCGGGTCTGGGCGATAGAGGGCACCGGCAGCTTCGGCGCGGGTTTGACTACCCATCTGCTCGAACGTGGCGAATGGGTCGTTGAGATCGACCGTCCCGCCCGCCCGGCACGCCGTGACGGAGCGAAGTCAGATGATCTGGATGCCGTGCGAGCCGCGCGCGAGGCACTGGCACGCGAGCACCTCGCTGCCCCGCGGGCTCGCGGTGACCGAGAGGCGATGCGTGTACTGCTGACCACCCGCGAAGGTGCAATCGTCGCCCGCACCAAAGCAATTGGCCAACTCAAAGCACTCATCGTCAACGCTCCCCAAGCGCTGCGCGATCAACTGCGTCGCGGCACCACCGACGAGCAACTCAACCGCTGCGCACGGCTTCGCACCCTTCCCAGTCACTCCGTGGAGCACCGCGCGACCGTGCGGGCCATCCGTGCCACTGCTCGCCGCGCACTGATGCTGGAAGCCGAAGCCGCAGAACACGAAACCGAACTGGAGCTCCGGGAACGACTCAAAGTGCAGATCGATGGTCTTGTCCAACGGCAAATCTGAGCGGCGACAATGCCAGCACTGCGACCATTCGAACGACGAGCTTCCGTACGACGCCCGACGTCGAGGCTTTCGTGACATTGAGGCCCGTACCTGCCTTTAGTGACCCTCCGCTTTCGGGCGACGGCTTCTATCGCAAGACCTCAAAGCGTATTATAGAGGAATGAAATCATCTAAACAGGGGGGCGCGGTGGCGGCGGAACCGGACCAACAACCTCAATCAGGATCAGCTATTGGGGCCAGCGCCAAGGTGGCGTCGTCATTGATGACGGTCTCCGACTTGGCCCGATCGGTCAACTTCTACTGCGACGTGTTCGCTTGCCGGGTCGCCCTGCACGAGCAAGACACGGCGCTGCTGTTGACACCTGGCGGCTTTCAGATTTATCTGCACTCGAACGGACCCTCTCGGCGGCCACGTGTCGGCGCGACCGGTGTCCAATACCTCATGTGGGCAACCGACAGCCAGGCTGAACTGCTCCGGATATCGCATCGTCTGCTCGCCTACGATGTGGCGACCTTCTCGTACACCGAGAACGGAGTGACTTTCGTCGAGGGATGCGACCCGGATGACGGAAGGATCATCGTCGCCTGCCCCACTCCGAGCCAGCTCCCCCGAGAGGTGATCGCCTCCCGACTCCGCGGACGCCTCCGCTCCCTTCGACGACGCCTCCGCACCAGGGTCCCCGAGGCCTAGGAGTCGTTGACCCAGCACAGCCATTCGGGTCGCTGGTCAATCTCCTACGGTCCCGAGCCCGACGGCTGGTTCCACGTGACGCTGGGGTAGCGACGTCGTGCCAGGCCAGTCGCTCGGCGTCCGCGGGTCGGTCATCGCCTCGGGCGCGAGTAGGCGCGCCAGCTCGTCGTCGTCGAGCCAGCCCTTTTCGCGCACAAGCTCGAAGACGCTGCGTCCACTGGCCAGTGCCTCCTGCGCGATCGCGACGCCGCGCTCGTAACCGATCCTCGGCACGAGTGCGGTGACGACGCCGATCGAGCGCTCGACGTAGCCCCGGCAGACGTCTTCGTTGGCGGTTATCCCGCTCACGCAACGACTTTCGAGCGTGACGCAGGCGTTCTTGAGGATCAGCAGCCCGTGCAACAGGTCGTAGGCGATGATCGGCTCGGCCATGTTGAGCTCGAGCTGGCTAGCTTCGGCCGCGATCGAGATGGTCGCGTCGTAGCCGATCAGCTGGAAGCAAACCTGGTTGACGACTTCCGGAATGACCGGGTTGACCTTGCCCGGCATGATCGAGCTGCCGGGCTGCGTCGGCGGCAGGTTGATCTCGTTGAGACCCGCCCGCGGCCCCGACGACAACAGCCGCAGGTCGTTGCAGATCCTCGAGATCACGACTGCGGCGCGTTTGAGTGCGCCGGAGAACTCGACGAACGCACTCGAGTCTTGGGTCGCCTCGACCAGGTCGGATGCCAGTCGCACCGGTAGGCCGCTGCACTCGGCGAGGCGTTTGGTCACCAGCGGCGCGTAGCCGGGCGGGCTGGCTATCCCGGTGCCGATCGCGGTCGCACCCAGCGAGACGTCAAGCAGATCCTGGGCGGCATCGTCGAGGTGGCTGCGCGCCTGAGCGACCATCGTCGCGTAGGCAGTGAATTCCTGGCCGAGCGTCATCGGCACGGCATCTTGCAGCTGCGTGCGGCCCATCTTGATGACGTGCGCGAACTGTTCGCCTTTCGCGCGCAGCCCCGCCTGCAGCTCTGCCATCGCCGCGAGCGTGTCGCGGCTGGCCAGGAAGACGCCGAGCTTCAGCGCCGTCGGGTAGGCGTCGTTGGTCGACTGCGAGCGGTTCACGTCGTCGTTGGGGTGCAGATACGCGTACTGCCCGCGCTGGTGCCCGAGGATCTCCAGTGCGCGGTTAGCGATCACCTCGTTGACGTTCATGTTGGTCGAGGTGCCCGCGCCGCCCTGGATCATGTCGACGACGAACTGGTCGTGAAGGCGCCCGGCGGTGATCTCGTCGCAGGCCGCCACGATGGCGTCGCGCTTGTCCTCGCTGAGCACCCCGAGTTCGGCGTTGGCCAGTGCCGCGGCCTTCTTGACGAACGCGAACGCGTCGATGAACCGCGAGAAGTCGCGCAGCGCGACTCCGGAGATCGCGAAGTTCTCGACGGCGCGCAATGTCTGCACGCCGAAGTACGCGCGCCCGGGAACCTCGCGGCAGCCGAGCAGGTCGCATTCCCTGCGCGGCGCGAGCAGTGGCCGCGAAGCGCTCACGCCCAACGCCGTGTCCGACAGCAGCCCGATACGGTCGGCTAGTCGCTGGCCGACGCGTGCCACGACGCGGTAATAGGCCTCCGGGTTCTGCTGGCGGACGAGATCCATTGTCTCGCGGGTGATCACCCACACGCGTGCGCCGGTGCGGGTGCGCCCGCTCGCGAAGTGCGCGGTGTTGCCGAGGATCGCGCCCTCGGAGACCATCGATCCCTTGCCGAGGGTGTAAAGGACGTGTTCATCGCCGTGCAGGCCGCGAACGATCTCGACTGCACCCTCCTCGAGGATGCCCGCCCAGTGGTAGGGCGTCGATTCGTGAAACAACCATTCCCCGGGCTGCCATTCACGCAGAGCCGCGCCGGTCGCGAGCCCCCGCAGATCCTCCGCGTCGGCGCCGACGGCGTTCGCCGCGGCGGCGATGGCACGTTCGAGCACCGTCATCATTGGGCTGTCTTTACAAACCGTTCCGCCGGCATGTCCTCGACATGTAGCTGGCGGTAGATACATCGCGGCGACGCCTCGACGTCCGCGCGGCCAGATCTACCCACGACCGCTTCAGCGGCGCCCGGACCTCAATCACCTGGAGACCTTCACGATGGAGCCAACCTGGCGATACACAGTTCGGGTTCGACGAACGGCTCGAGCCTGGCCGTGGCCGACAAGGCCGCGTCTTCATTGTCTGGATGTCCACCCGCGGCCGCGGCGTGGTCGAGCAGACCTTGCAGCAACCCCAGGTGCAGGCCACATCCCACCTCGGGGTGGGCGCGGGCCAAATCCCGTACGGGGCAGGCGTGCAAGCGAATGACCCGCTCCCGCCCGAGCACCTGCTCGCTGTCAGCCGACAGCGATGACGATGGTTCTGATTCAGCAGCCAGTTCGGGGGCGAACCCCATCCGGTTGAAGACCTCAGTGGCGAGCACCGCTCCGCGATCCAGCGCGTCACCGACCTCCGCCGCATCCGTACCATCCTGGCCGACAACGGCTTTGCTCTGCGAATCCACGATCCGGCCGGCCCACTGCTGTCCGGCTCGCTGAGCACGTCGAGCGCGTATTTCCGCGGTCTCCCCTAGCTCCATCGCGAGAACTTCCGCGAGTATCCGATAGTCCAGGCGTTCCTCGACGGCACGATATCCGGTGCGTGGACGACCCACGCCGTCCCGGTTCATGCGGGTGCGCTCGATGGCGCCCTCGTCGCACAACGCGTCCAGATGGAAACGCACCGTGGTGACGTGCAATTCGAGGCGCGAAGCGAGCTCGACCGCATCAATCGCGCCGCCGTGCTCACGCACCATCCGAAGTACCCGTTCACGTTGCCGGTTGCGCGGCAGGCGATCTCGTCGCCTGGGCGGACCGGCCGCAGTGTCTGTCTCCTCGTCCACCTCACACCCCTTACCTTGTGCGTGTTTGACGGATATACTTCCTCTATATTAGCAGAAGTCCATCGACTCAGCCGTCGATAGACGAGGCGAGATGCCGTGCCGAGGCGGGAGGTCAACACATGGGGAACGCCCACGCAGTGCAGGTGCGCCGCGTGTATGACCATCGGGCACGCGGTGACGGCACTCGGGTGCTGGTGGACCGAATCTGGCCGCGCGGGATGACCAAGGAAAAAGCAGACTTGGACGAGTGGTGCAAGCAGATCGCGCCCTCCAACGAGCTGCGTAAATGGTACAACCACGTTCCAGAACGTTTCGAGGAGTTCACGCGTCGCTATCAGGACGAGTTGACTGACCCTGCGCGGGCCGAAGCCCTGACGCACTTACGCGACCTAGCAAAAGCGAGAACACTGACGCTGCTTACGGCGAGCAAGGCTGTTGACATCAGCGAGGCCGTCGTCCTTGCTGCGCTGCTGCATTGAGGTGGGTCACCCCCGCTGTACACTCTCGGAATTCGCGTCGCGAACGTCGCGCCCTGGATCGGCATGACCCGGCCACATTCGTTGGGACATGACCGCTCTGGCGCACCGGAGCGCAACGTGGCCGCATAAGTGCAGCGATTGAAGCCGGCGACACGACTTCCGACCGTTCGGTGACTTGTCCCGTGACGTGTTCGAATGCCGTGTCGCGCTTCACGACCCAAGACCGGCGATTCACGTGACGCCGGGCTTCCCGATGCGTCTCCGCGCAGACGAGACGCTGGGGATTCTCGGCATCGAACGGCGTGGACGTAAGAGCACAGCATCTGGTCGACCGGTAGGGAAGCTGAACTGCAACGGATCGAACAGCGGCCGCGGACGCGCTATCCCAGTGCGTACACCAATGCCCTGAACGGGATCACTTTCGTCGATGGCGCCGGCGCAGTTGACAATCGCGTACCGATTACCCACCCCAGCCTCGAGCAGGGCCGCGCAAGGTGATCGACAGACGCTTGCGCTAGACGGTCTGCTTCTTGCCGACGCGGCCGGGCAGGAACTCCTTCGGGTTCGCGAAGTGAGGCTAGGCCGGCTCGCAAACCACGACCGGAATCACCCTGTCGGTCCACGATTGGTATTTGGCCCACCGCGGGTTGTGCGCAACGAGTCTCGGCCACAGTTGGGTGCGTTCCGCGTCGTCGGCGACGCGGGCCTGCATGGTAGAAGTCTGCGTTCGGATCTGGACGCGCACCTCGGGGTTGGCGCACAGATTCAGAAACCACATTGGGTGTGTGGGCAGACCGCCCTGTGACGCCACCAGGACCACCCGGGCGCCGTCGGCCATGAATATCAGTGGGCTCGTTCGGGACAACCCACTCTTGCGGCCAGTCGTGGTCAACAGACACAGCGGGAGCCCTAGTTCGTGGCCACCGACGCGCCCGTCGGTGGCGCGATAGACCGCCACGTTCGACCTGGACACCCATTTCAGCAGGCGGGGAGCCAGCACCGAGATAACAAGCGGCGGCCTCTTGGGTGTCATTTCCCTCGATTCCCTACTTGGGATCTTGGCCGAGCAGTTGCCGCAGCACGTACCGCAGGATTCCGCCGTGGCGGTAGTAGGAAGCCTCAGCCGGCGTGTCGATCCTCACAGTGACATCGAATTCCGTTGCAGATCCACCCGTCTCGGCCCGCACCGTCACCCGATTCGGCAGGGGTCCCGATGCTCCGTTGGCGGTGAGACCGGTGATCGAGTACACCTCCTCACCGGTGAGCCCGAGACTCTCGGGCGACTCCCCCTGGGCGAATTGCAGCGGCAGCACCGACATGCCGATCAGGTTGGATCGGTGGATCCGTTCGAACGAGGTGGCCAGCACGGCCTTGACGCCGAGCAGCAGTGTGCCCTTCGCCGCCCAATCGCGTGACGATCCGGACCCGTATTCGGCACCGGCAAGGATGATCAACGGCACGTGATCAGCGGCATACCGGGTGGCTGCTGCGAAGATCGACATCGCCTCGCCGTCGGGAAGGTGCCGGGTGACACCCCCCTCGGTGCCTGGCGCCAGCAGGTTGCGCAACCGAATGTTGGCGAAGGTGCCGCGAATCATCACCTCGTGGTTGCCGCGCCGGGATCCGTAGGAGTTGAAGTCCTTCCGCTCCACCTGATGTTCTTGCAGGTATGTCCCGGCCGGTGAATCGAACTTGATCGCTCCGGCCGGTGAGATGTGGTCGGTGGTCACCGAATCACCCAACATCGCAAGGACTCTGGCCCCGCTGATGTCCGTCACCGGATCCGGATCGGCGCGCATGTCGTCGAAGTACGGGGGGCGGCGGACATAGGTGGATCCGGCGTCCCAATCGAAGATTTGCCCGCTGGCGACGTCCAGGCTGCGCCAGTGGTCGTCGCCGACTAGCACGTCGGCGTAGCCGCGGGTGTACATCTCGGCTTGCACGCACTCGTCGATCACCTCCTTGACCTCCTGGGTGCTGGGCCAGATGTCTCGCAAGTACACCGGTTGGCCGGCGGAGTCGGTGCCGAGGGGATCGTTGAGCAGGTCAGCAAGCATGGTGCCGGTCAGCGCGTAGGCGATCACCAGCGGCGGGGAGGTCAGGAAATTCATCTTGCACTCGGGATGGATGCGGCCCTCGAAGTTCCGGTTGCCCGACAGTACCGAGCACACCGTCAGGTCGTGTCCGGTGACGGCTGCGCTGACCTGCGGGATCAACGGTCCAGAATTGCCGATGCAGGTGGTGCAGCCGTAGCCGACCAAGGAAAACCCGAGCCGATCTAGGTAGGGGGTCAGTCCGGCCCGGTCGTAGTAGTCGGTGACGACACGCGAGCCGGGTGCGAGTGTCGTCTTCACCCAAGGCTGTCGGGACAGGCCGCGCTCAACGGCCTTCTTGGCCAGCAGGCCGGCACCGATCATGACCGACGGGTTGGAAGTGTTGGTGCACGAGGTGATCGCGGCGATCACCACGTGGCCGTGACCGATTTCCACGCGGGTGCCGTCCTCGAGGGTCACCGACACCGGGTTCAACCGCCACTCGTGGGACTGGCCGCAACCGCACGGCGCAAACGGGACGTCGTCGTCGCGGTCGTGGTCGATGGCCACCGGGTCACTTGCCGGGAATGATTCACCCAACGCCTCATCGAGCCCCGCCGCCTGCATGACCGACCGAGGGCCACCGGCAAGCAGCGAACCGACCGCATGCGAGGCCATGGACAGCGGGATTCGATCCTGTGGTCGCTTCGGCCCGGCGATCGATGGCTCAACGCCAGCCAGGTCCAGTTCGACGCTTTGGCTGTAGACCGGCTCGTCATCAGGGTCATGCCACAAACCCTGTTCCTTGGCGTACGCCTCGACCAGTCGTATCTGGGGTTCGGGGCGTCCGGTCAGCCGCAGATAGGTCAGCGTTTCCCCGTCGATCGGGAAGATCGCACAGGTCGAACCGTATTCGGGACTCATGTTCCCCAGGGTCGCGCGGTTCGCCAGCGGCACGTTCGCCACGCCGGGGCCGTAGAAGTCGACGAACTTCCCCACCACCCCAGTCTGACGCAGCAGTTCGGCGACCGTGAGCACCAGATCGGTGGCGGTCGTGCCTTCGCGCAGCTCCCCGGTGAGCTTGAGACCGAGCACCTGCGGGATCAGCATGCTCATCGGCTGCCCGAGCATGGCCGCCTCCGCCTCGATGCCGCCGACCCCCCAACCGAGTACGCCGAGCCCGTTGACCATCGGGGTGTGCGAGTCGGTGCCGACGAGCGTGTCCGGATAGGCCTGGAGCCCATCTGGGCCGGCCCGGGTGAACACCACCCGGGCCAGATACTCGAGGTTGACCTGATGGCAAATTCCGGTGTCTGGCGGGACGACCAGGAAATCGTCGAACGCCTGCTGTGCCCACCGCAGCAGCTGGTAGCGCTCCCGGTTGCGGTGAAACTCCAGGCCGGCGTTGACGCCGAACGCGTCGGGACGGGCGAACGTATCCGCGATCACCGAGTGGTCGATGACCAACTCCGTGGGGATCAGCGGATTGATTCTTGCCGCGTCCCCCCCGAGCGCGGTCATCGCATCACGCATCGCGACCAGGTCGACCACGCAGGGGACGCCGGTGAAATCCTGCATCAACACCCGCGCAGGGGTGAACTGGATCTCGGTCCCGCTCTGCCGCAAGGGATCCCATGCCGCCAACGCCTGCACCTGCTCGCCGGTGACCAGACGGCCGTCCTCATTGCGCACCAAATTCTCCAGCAGCACCCGCAGGCTGTAGGGCAATCGCTGCGCGGTCTGCACCCGGTCCAGGCGAAAGATGTCGTAGCCTTGGCCGTCGACGACGAGCCGATCACGGGCACCGAAACCGTTGAGGCTCACGACGGCTCTCCATCCACACCTGGGGTGTGAGCGTGGGCGTCGACTTGATCCATCGCGTGAATGGCCAACGCGGCGTGCGCAAACGCGCCGCCGGCTCGCATCTCCGCCGCGACCCAGATGGCCTCCATGATTTCTTCGGGGCTCGCACCCTTGCGCCTCGCCAACTTGGTGTGGCCGGTGATGCAGTACGGACACTGGGTCACGTGTGCCACTGCGACGGCGATGAGCTGTTTGGTCTTCTCGGGCAGCGCACCGTTGGCGAACACCGCCCGGGAAAACCCGTCGAAGGCGTCGTGAATGTTGGGAGCAAGAGCTTTTCGGCGAGCCGACATCTGCGGTGTGGTCGGCTGATACAGCGAATCGGACATGGCGCGTCTCCACTCTGCGCTGTCGGGCCGTGGCGGTGCTCGTCGCACCCGCAGCGCTGGCCTCACTGAGCCACTCTACGCGCAACGAGTGATATAAAGGGATAAACTGCTTTATATTCGAGGTACGCGTTCGGATAGGACGTAAAGGAGTTCGTATGAGCATCGCGGATCGGACCACGCAGACCACCTGGGAGGGTCCTCTAGCGTCTGGCGAAGGCACGCTGTCGCAGGGCAGTAGCGGCGCGTTGGACGGCCTGCAGGTGACCTGGGCCTCTCGAACCGAGCAACCAGGCGGCAAGACAAGTCCGGAGGAGCTGGCGGCGGCAGCACATTCATCGTGTTTCGCGATGGCGTTGGCATTGAAGTTGGGCGAGAACAACACCCCGCCACAACGGCTGGATGTGCACGCCACCGTGACCCTGGACGCAGTCGACGGGGTCCCGACGATCACCACGTCGCGGCTGAAGGTCACCGCAAAGGTGGCGGGGCTGGCTGCCGACGCCTTCGCCGCCGTGGTGGATGAGGCCGCAACGTTGTGCCCAGTGTCGCGATTGTTCGCCGGGGCGAAGATCATCGTCGATGCCAAGCTCGACTAGATCAATCAGCGCAAGAGCTGCGAACTGACCACGGGCACAAGACCATGCCCGACGGGGGTCTATGTGTCGTTGTAGAGCGTGCGTACCACGAAATAGACCATGAGACGAAGGCCTTCATCGAAGAGCACGACGGTGACAGCATGAACCGGACCGTTGAGCCCGGCATTGGAAGCAATGCGCCGACACATCACCGCGAGGAGGCCTTCTGTTCCCTCGCGATCGACGAGGCTGTACCGATAACACCGCCAATATCGCTACACCGTGATGAAGCAACGGCAGCGACGACCCATGGGCACCCGCTGCGGGCACCAACATGATGGTCTTCGCACGTTGCTGTTGTAGTGACTCATGTCGAGCGCCTTTCCCCCACGCTGCACAGTTCACGGTCCCAGTCGGCACTGTGGAGACGGTTCAGTCGCCGCCGCACCAGAACGGTCAGCGCCGCCGCCGCGGCGAGCACACTCAGCCAAATCGTGATCCCGGCCATCACCGCATCGATGCCTGCATTCGAGGCCGGGGCCGGCGCACTCACCGGAGTCCCGTCGGTGTCCACCCAGATGTCGATACGGTCACCGGCTTTGACAAGGTGTTTCCAGGCCAAGGATTCGGCGTGTTCTGTTGCTGCTGTATGCCATTGGACGCTGACGGTGTATCCAAAGCCGTCCACGACGGCGGTGCTGTCCTCGAGAACGGTCGCGGTGACCGGATGCCGCGTCTGTGCCTGTTCGGGATACGTCAGACGGTGCGTTTCGGTACACGGCGGTGCCGACGGCCCCCGCGACCGGAGCGGCGATGGTTAAGACCACGACTGCCAGGACCACGAGCACCGCCTCCACTCGGTCACTTAGGCGCACAAGCGGATTGCGACCGAATACCCGGACAACCCACCAGCGCTTCGGCTGAAGGGTGAAGGTCTGCATGACAGACTCCTTGGGGAAATGGGCGCCGCGCCGTTAGGCGTTGGCGCCAGTCAGTGCGAAGAACTCCTGACGTGAACGGGGGTCCTCGCGGAGGGCGCCGAGCATTGCGGAGGTGAGGGTGCACGACCCGGCGGCTTGCACACCTCGCAGGGTCACGCAGCTGTGTTGAGCTCCGATGACGACGCCAACGCCGCGGGGCGCGAGCTTTTCGTCTAGCCAATCGGCGATCTGTTTGGTGAGCCGTTCCTGGCGCTGAGGCCGACAGGCGAAGTGCTCGGCGACGCGGGCGAGCTTGGATAGTCCGATGACGCGCTCGCCGGGCAGATACCCGATGTGTGCGATCCCGACGAAGGGCAACATGTGATGCTCGCACACCGATCGCAGCGGCAGGTTGCGGGAAACGACGAGTTCGTCGTAGCCCTCGTCGTTGGGAAAGGTGGTCAGATCGAAGGCCCGCGGAGTGAACAGTTCGGCGTAGCCGCGCGTCATCCGACCCGGTGTGCCTGCAAGACTCTCCGAATCCAAGGAAATCCCCAGGGCTCGAAGGAATGCGGCCGCAGCGACTTCGGCGGCGGCCAGATCCCGATGTGATGGTTCGTGCACGAGTTGCAGTGCCGGGCTGGAATGCATGGCGGGTTCCTTCCGGGAGACGAGAGTGATCCCTCCGTTCACCCGTCGCCGGCGTAGTGGCGCCGGAATGAACGGAGGGATCACCATGGTGGGGTCGACTACGCGACCGGCAGATCGGTGACCCATTCGCCTCGCCGATGCCACGCCGGGTCGTAGACGAAGGCCAACCGGGCCAGGGTGAGGGCGGCCAGCAGCAACCCGAAGTCGCGCAACGCGACGTCGTAGAAGCCGGGGAAGCTGAAGTTCTACACCCGGGCCACGCAGGAAATGAGCGTCAGCGTGCCGCCCCGCGACTACGAACTGCTCGCCAAACTGCTCGTCGCATCGGTGGAGCGGGATGGCAGCGGAGCAGTTCGAGCCGCCGTGAACGAGGCCGCCGCCGACGCCGGCAGGCGCGCGGGCGGCGAAACGGGCGGCAACGTCGTTGGGGCGCTGCACAACTGTGGCTACCTGCCGCGGACCGGCGATGATGGCCGCATCACCCTGCGGAATTGTCCGTTTCACATGGTCGCCCAGGAGCACACAGACGTGGTGTGTGGGCTGAATCTGCGCCTCGTCGAAGGGGTTATCGAGGGTTGCGGTGACCCGCACGCGCACGCCGAACTCGATCCGCACCCTGATCGCTGCTGCGTGGTGGTGCACGACGTGAGCCCCCCAAGTGCACACCTGTCGGCGCCGCAGGCGTCGTCCCTCAGCAGTCCCGCCGACAGCGAGTCGGCGGTGTGTGAAAAGAGGTCATCATGACGTCCTTGATTCGGCCGCCGTTCAACGCGGGTGAGCCCGTGATCAGCGGGCGGCCCCACAGATCTCGGCTGCTGCAATGACACGGCTAAAGCGGCTCTACACCGAGCAACAGCAGAGCCCCTGGCTCGACAACCTCACCCGTCCGTACTTGCGCGACGGCACACTGGCCACTTTCGTAGCCAACGGAGTACGGGGCGTGACGGCCAATCCGACCATCTTGGCAAGGGCCGTCGAGGGCTCCGATGCCTATGACGCGCAGTTCGCCATTCTCACCGCACAGGGCTTTTCGGTTTCGGATGCGTATTGAGAGTTGGCCGTGCAGGACGTCACCGATGCGCTGGCGGTGTTGCGTCCGGCCTTCGATGACTCCGGCGGCAACGACGGGTTCGTGTCGATCGAGGTCACCCCGGAGCTCGCGCGCGACACCGAGGCCACCATCGCCGCGGCCGCCCGCCTGCACGAGCGCATCGCCCGCCCCAACCTACTGGTAAAGATTCCCGCGACTGCCGAGGGCATCCCGGCGATCGCGGCGCTGATTGGTCGGGGGCTGAGCATCAACATCACCCTGATCTTCTCCCTGTCCCGCTACGCGCAGGTGATCGACGCCTACCTAGACGGCCTGGAAACCCTTGCCGAGCGCGGCGGTGTTCTCGCGGCGGTCCGCAGTGTGGCGTCATTCTTCGTCAGTCGTGTCGACACCGAGGTCGACCATCGACTCGGGCAGATCGGCGGTGCAGACGCCTTGGCGTTGCGCGGACGTGCCGCAGTCGCACAGGCACGTCTGGCCTATCAGATGTACCGCGACCGATTCACCGGTCAGCGGTGGGAGAAACTCGCCGCCCTCGGCGCCCGCCCGCAGACGCCATTGTGGGCCTCGACGTCGACGAAGAACCCCGCCTACCCCGACACCCTCTACGTTGACAGTCTCGTGGGCTCCGACACCATCAACACGATGGCCGAGCCCACCATCACCGCATTCGAGGACCACGGTACGGTCGCGCGCACCATCGACGTCGGGATCGCGCCGGCCCACGAAGTCATGCACGATTTGAGGACGGCAGGGGTCGACATGGATGACGTCGGGCACACCCTTGAAGACCAAGGCGTCGCCAGCTTTCACCAGTCGTTCGCCGATCTCCTGGTCACATTGGACGCCAAGGCACGTCGGGTGGCGCAGCAATGACCGCCCTTGCGGCGACACCGCGCAAAACAGACGTCGGGGATCGTCGCCCTCCGTGGGCTCCTCGACACCCTGAGGGTCTGCGGGCGCTCACATGCAGCGCCGCAATGAGATTCGGCCAGCGTGCACGAGCACGCAAGGCTCCGACGACAGGAAAGGGATAGACATGAGCGCACAGCAGACGTTTGTCATCGTGGGCGCCGGCCTGGCTGGCGCCAAGGCAGCCGAAGCGCTGCGCACGAACGGTTTCGGCGGGAAGGTCGTCCTCCTCGGAGATGAGGCCGAGCGGCCCTACGACCGACCCCCGCTGTCGAAGGGCTTCCTGCTGGGCAGCACCGAGCGGGAAAAGATCTACATCCATCCGGCACAGGGCATGTCGAACACGACATCGACCTACGCCTGGGCACACAGGTCACCGGAATCGACTGCTCTCCACACGAAGTGAGCACATCGTCTGGAGAGACGCTGGGCTACGACAAGCTGCTCGTGGCGACCGGTTCTTCGCCCCGGCGCCTCACGGTGCCCGGCGCGGACCTCGCTGGTGTGCATTACCTGCGCAGGGTCGCCGACAGCGAGGCACTGCAGGCGGCCTTCGCCTCGGCGCAGCGCGTGGCGATCATCGGGGCGGGCTGGATCGGTTTGGAGACCGCGGTCGCCGCCCGGGCGGCGGGGTGTCACGTGACACTCATTGAGCGGGCCAAGCTGCCGTTGCTGGCGGTGCTCGGCGAAGAGGTGGCCGAAACCTGCGCCACTCTGCACCGCGCGCACGGCGTCGAACTGCGACTCGACGCCGGCGTGGCTGAAATCATCGGTGCGAGTGACAAGGCGACCGGCGTACGCCTGGCCGACGGCGACCTCGTGGCGGCCGACGCGGTCGTGGTTGGTGTGGGCATCACGCCCAACACCGAGCTCGCCGAAGCGGCCGGCCTGCACGTGGACAACGGGATCGTCGTCGATGAGCACCTGAGCACCAGCGACCCCGCCGTTTTCGCGGCCGGGGATGTCGCCAACTCCTACTACCCGCTGCTGGGCAAACACCTGCGACTCGAGCACTGGTCGGCAGCCCTCAACCAAGGACCGGTAGCGGCCGCGAACATGATGGGCACGGTTACCCCCTACGACCATGTTCCGTACTTCTTCTCCGACCAATACGACATCGGCATGGAGTACTCCGGCTACATCGGGCCAGACGGCTATGACCGGGTCGTCTTCCGCGGCGACGTCCCCAGCGGCGAGTTCATCGCCTTCTGGATGCGCGACGGACGAGTGCTGGCCGGCATGAACGTCAACACCTGGGGTGTCACCGATGCCATCGAAGCGTTGGTGCGCTCCGGCGCACGCGTCGATCCCGCCGCGCTCGCCGACCCCGAAGTCCTCTTGATGTACCTAGCCGGCAACGCAACCCGCGATCGGTAGCAGCGAACCCCGGATGGCGATTCGCATCTAGTGAGGGTTGAGATAGAAGCCGTAGTGATTTCACCAGTGCGGACGCAGGGGCGGTGATCCCCGCGCCGGTGCCGATTCAATTGGCTGCAATACCACTGACGAGAAGCCCTCAGCCACGTCATCCATTTTAATACAATTTATACTTGTAGGAATAGGATGTAAACATGAATCAATCCCACGTTGACGGCATCCAACGACAAGACCTGGATGTTCGCGAGATCGCCAAGCCGCTGCGGCATCCGTTGATCTTTGACCGCTTCGACGCTCTCGCCGTGGGCGAATCGTTTGTACTCGTCAACAGCCATGACCCGAAACACTTGAGGCAGGAGTTCGAGCGTGACCACCCTGGGGAGTATGACTGGGACTACCTGCACAAGGCCGAGTCCGAGCGCCAGCTGTGGCGAATCCAGATCACCCGCCGGACCGCGATCGACTTACCCCGAGTCGTGTGTGACACCAAGGCGTTGACCGCAGCCACTGCTGCGCCCGCCGACCGGACCGTGTGGACGATTGAGACCGCGCAGCGGCAGTTGGACGCCAACGTAATCCGTCTGCAACCCGAGGAGCGGATCGAGTGGCACACCGACCCGAACATCGACGTTATGTGGCATGTCCTGGCCGGCGACGGTCAGCTCATCACCATCAATGGGGCCGTACCGTTGACCGAGGGCACCCTCGTGTGGCTGCCGCACCTGGCGCAGCGCGCCGTCGCCGCAGGCAAGGACGGATTGAGCTATCTGACGGTGCACACCCGCCGTCCCGGTTTGACCATCACCCCCGCAGGCCTCTAATTCCCCGCGCCGCTTGACGGTTCGCAGCGAGGCTCCCCAGGGTGCGTCGGTTGCACATCAGCCTGACTTCCGGAACCAAAGCCGATCACCGTTGCAGAGTGCGCGGCCGCTAGAACTACCTCACGCATGACCGTATTGATCGCCCAGAAAGCGAGCCACAATGTGCGCTGTGCCCATTACTAGCCCCGCGACCGCCTGGAAGGCGCTCAGGGAGGGTAACGCGCGGTTCGTTGCCGGCAAGGTCGAGCATCCCAGCCAGAGCATCGAGCACCGGGCCTCGCTCGCCACGTCCCAGCATCCCACTGCGGTGGTCTTCGGCTGCGCCGATAGCCGGGTCGCGGCCGAACTCATCTTCGACCAGGGTCTGGGCGACATGTTCGTCGTGCGCACCGCCGGACATGTCGTCGATTCGGCGGTCCTTGGGTCCATCGAATATGGGGTGGCGGTGCTCAACGTGCCGCTGATCGTGGTGCTCGGTCACGACAGTTGCGGCGCGGTGAAGGCCACGCTGACCGCGTTGGACGAGGGTGTCGTACCCTCCGGCTACGTCCAGGATGTGGTCGAGCGAGTGTCGTCGTCGATCTTGCGTGGCCGCCGCGACGGACTCACCGAGGTTGGCGAATTCGTCACGCGGCACGTCAATGAGACAGCCGCCCAGTTGATTTCCCGCTCCACCGTCATCGCCGAACGGGTCGCAGCCGGGTCGCTGGGGATCGTCGGGCTCACCTATCAGCTCGCCGACGGCCGGATAGTGCTGCACGACCACATGGGCAACGTCGACGGGCAGTAACGCGTTCGAGCGGGGCGTCTCGTCGAAGATTCTGCAGGGTCAGGATTGTGGCGGCTGAACCGATTTGACGACGGTCAAGAGGACGACGGAGTCTTCGATGGCGTCGAGGCCGTGCCGGGATGGCGGGATGACGAGATGGTCACCCGCAATGCCGTCGCAGCGAGCGTTGCTACTGGTCAGCCGGACATGTCCCTGCAGCACCTGCAATGTCGCCTCGCCGGGACTTTCGTGATCGGACAGCCGTGATCCGGCGGTCAGAGCCATCAGCGTTTGGCGCAGTGCGTGGTGAGGACCGCCGTAGAGGGTGTGCGCACTGCGTCCGCTGCCGGAGTCGTGCGCAGCCGTCAACTGTGCACGTGCAAGGGAGATCAGTGCATTCTTCGCCATGCCCGAGTCTTCCTGGGACCCGTCGGTTGCATGCGAGGTCATTGCGCGCCGGCAAGTCGGGTGCGCATGTCCTCCACGTAGCCGTTATAGGCGGCCGCGACGTCCTCGAGGTCGAGCTGCCCAGGCAGGTCGTCGGCGCGCTGTCGCGCAGTCAGGTACGCGATCGTGGCGGCGACCACGCGCGTCTCGTCGCCCGCTGTTCCGGCGATCTGGGCGACGACCTCGGGGGTAGCTCGGATGCGGATCGTGACGACGTCCTCGCCCAAGGGCACGAGGGCCAGGTAGTCGTGATCGCCGAGCGCCTCGATGCCCGCCTCTTGAACGCTCATCGTCGCCCCCTCGAGGTCAGGGTGGGTTCATGTGCCATGTCGGACTCCTGTCGTGGAAGGAGGGCCTGGTGGGCAGAGAGTGCGGCTCTGCTCGGACGCGCATCGCTGCACCGGCGCCCGTGATCAGCGCCCCGGACGACGGCCGGCACCGTGAGCACCTCCCTCGCGGGCTGCAGTGGCCAACGGCGCGAGGTGAGCCACGCAGAGATCCGGCTCAACGAAGGGATCGAGGCGGTCGACTGTCACCGGTCCGCGCATCGACTCCAGTGCACCCTGCATCAGACCGAGATGTAGGGCGCAGATCGTCTCGCCGTGGGTCTGGACCAGCTGGTGAAATGGACAGTGTCGCAACCGGATCTCGGTGCTCCGTCGACTCGTGGGCGGCTCGGGCCCGAAGCCGAGATCGGCAAGGACATCGGTCAACGCGGTCACCGCTTGGGTCTTGGACAGCGCACGGCGCGGCCGGTCGTCGACCAGAGAGGGGCCCCACGAGCGTCCCAAGCTCGCCGCGGTACGGGTGGGATCCGCGGCGTTGGTAGCAAGATAGGTGGTCAGGATGTTCGCGAGCAGCTGGTAATTGGTCGGTCCCGCCGGGTCCATCCGACGGCTGGCCCGGAACAGGACCGGCGGCCGCCCGGGGCCGGCGGTGTCGCCGATGAATTGCTCGACCCGACCAGTACGCACCAAGGCCTCGAGATGAAAGCGGATCGTGTTCGGGTGAACGGCCATCTCCTCGGCCATATCGGCAATGCTGCGCGGACCGGTCGCCGTGCGCAGCAGCTGCAGGATCAGCTCACGCCTCCCCGGTGGCGCCGGGGCGTCGTTGGACATCAGCCTTCCCTCGGCGGTAGGGACGCCACCAGTTCGGTGTCGGCGTCGATCACGCCGAGTTTCGCGGCGCCGCCGGGCGATCCGAGTGGCAGGGCCTGCCCCGGCAGGGTATCGGTGAAGAACTTGACGTTCTCGCCGGCGTAGGCCTGCAGCGCCTCAGGCAGGTCCTCTTCGTAGTAGATCGCCTCGACAGGGCACACCGGTTCGCACGCACCGCAGTCCACGCACTCGTCGGGATGGATGTAGAGCATCCGAGCACCCTCATAGATGCAGTCGACGGGACACTCCTGCACGCAGGCGCGATCTTTGATGTCCACGCAAGGAAGTCCGATCACGTACGTCATAGTGCAACATTACTCTAATTAACACGTAGAAGAATAGTATTAAGTGGCGGGCGTCCGATCGCCGATCGCGACGGGACGTGTGGTCGCGCCGCCGCGGCGATCTGATCGGCAAGGGGCGGGCGGTCGAGATCACCCAGCATCAATGCTCGGTCGAATCCGGTGAGAAATCCACCACGTCTAGACAATTCGCGACAGGGCTGCGCGGGGGCACTCGGCGATCGCGCGCTCGGCGAGCGTCTGTTGCTCGATCGGAACGGGATCGGCAACGACCATGGCGTATTCGTCGTCGTCGAGTTGGAACACTTTTGGCACGATTCGCACACAGATGGCATTGCCTTCACAGCGATCACGGTCGACTTCGACGCGCATGGGTCCTCCTGTACGTCACCGTGAGCAGGGCGTCGCGACCGGTGCAATCGGTCGCGGGTGGTCGCTCTGCCCAGATTCGGCGTCATCGAACATTACGAGTGTGCGACTGCTGCTGAGCCTTTCGGATGCCGCTGTGGCTGCTGCGCTGCCGCGTCTAGGAATTCCCGTCCCGTCACCAGGCGATCCAGCGCTGAGCTGTCGCCCCCCGTCACGGGCCGGCGCTAGACGCCGCGTGTTCTCCCCCGTGTAGCGCGCGCACACTTCGGCAACGCCGATGCTCATCACCTCCTCCGCCGGACCGCTTGGGCCGAGTTTATACAAGTCGGATTTGTGTAAATACTAGACGGTCGAGCGCGCGTTGGCCATCCCAGGCCGACGGCGAACTTTGCAGATTCGTCGAGCGGAACACACCACTAGCGTGATGAAGGATCCCTACCGAGGTGAGTCGGGGATACTCCGCGCCCAACGACTCGCGGTACCGCCGCCCCTGGGACGTCCGGGTACGGTCAGCGCCCAGGATCGACGAACACGGTGTCTGTGTCAGAGCGGCATCGCACTGTGCCGATCGTCCTCGCTGAACCGTTCATGCAGGATGCGCAGGACAGTTGCGCAGACGGCGCGCTCTGCTGGGTCGATTTGATCCAGCACCCGGCTCAATTCGCGGCGACGACGGGTGGTCACCTGCCGGACCAGTTTGCGACCCTTCGTCGTCAGTTCCAACGTGACGACACTGCGGTTACCCGGATCCGCACCGCGCACCAGATGCCCAGTGGCGTGCAATCGATCAGCCAGCCGCGTTACTGAGGACCCCACCACGCCAAGCGCGTTCGCGCATTCCGTCGACGTCGACCGTCCCAACTGCGCCAGCACCAGCAGCAGCCGGGCCTGCGGCAGGGACACTCCGACCTCGTCCACACTACGCAGGGCGACGCCGACAAGATCCCTGGTGGCCACTTCGAATGACACCAGTTCTTCGACCGTGGTCTTCGTCGTCCCGTGCCGCTCAACCTGGTGCATTCGACAAGTATTGCAAGCACAGGCGAAGCCGCCAAATGACATCGTGAGTCGTGGTCGCAGTGTCAGATTCGCGCGTCGAGTTGTCGGCTCAAGTCCGGTGTTTCGGCGAAACGTGTGGTGACATCGTGCCGGGTGGCGGCGATACCCAGCATCTGAAAGCCGGCGTCCAAGACCGGGTGGATGGTGAACTCGACTGAAATCGTCGGTCCGTCCCGTCACTCGGCGGGCATCGCGAGTATGCTCCCGTCGCGGTAACGGCTCTAGCCGGTATCCATGACGTGATGCCATCCGCCCCAGTGCCGCGCCCGCAGTCGCGTTGAGATGATCAGGTCAAGCGACTCCCCCACGGCCTGTTTGGATGGCGAGCCCGAAGGTTCGTTCGGCGCCGGTGTTCCAAAACGTGATCAAGGCATTGCGGTCGGCGGCGATGACCGCGCCCGGTCCGGACACGATCGCTGCCGCGATCGCGGCCTCGTCCATCTCAACCTTCCCGTCCTGCTCCCCACCCGCCCTGTCGGCCCGGGTTCGGGGGGGTCACTTGAATCTTACGTATTGCTGATAACAAGGCTTGCAGTATGCAAGTGATGGAGGGAGAGTAGTACTTGAATGGTTCGAGTTTGGGAAGGGCGGAATCTCGTGGCTCATCGACAGGACCAGTTGCGGATGGCGGGTTTGCGCGTGACGCAGGCCCGGCTCGCAGTGCTGGACGTGTTGAGCGAGCATCCACACGCCGACGTCGAGGCGATCGCCGTCGGCGCCAGGCACCACCTCGGGTCGCTGTCCACCCAGGCCGTCTACGACGTGCTGCATGCCCTGACCGAGGCGGGCCTGCTGCGCCGCATCAAGCTAGCCGGTGCGCCAGCACGATTCGAGCTGGAGACGGGCGATCATCACCACCACACTGCCTGCCGATCGTGCAGCGCGATCGCCGATGTCGAGTGCGTCATCGGCCGTATGCCGTGCGCGCAGCCCAGCGTCGACACCGGCTACGTGATCGACGAGGCCGAAGTGACTTTCTGGGGCGTCTGCCCCGACTGCCAAATCCATTAGCGCCCAACTGAGCGGAGAACAGCATGACTACTTCGGAATCCGG
Source organism: Mycolicibacterium sp. TUM20985 (assembly GCF_030295745.1). Taxonomy (NCBI): domain Bacteria; kingdom Bacillati; phylum Actinomycetota; class Actinomycetes; order Mycobacteriales; family Mycobacteriaceae; genus Mycobacterium; species Mycobacterium antarcticum. Next base: position 2,525,844 of record NZ_AP027291.1, on the reverse strand, counting down.
CTCGACGACGAGCTCCGGTGCACCAGCGGCTAGCGATCGCAACTCGCTGACGGTGGGATCCAATGGGCCGATCGTGTTGCACGACGTGCACTTTCTGGAGCAGATGGCGCACTTCAACCGAGAACGAGTGCCCGAACGTAGCCCGCACGCGAAGGGCTCAGGCGCTTTCGGCGGCCTGCAGGTTACCGAGGACGTTTCCCAGTACACGAAGGCCGCGCTGTTCCAGAAGGGTACGAACACCGATCTGCTGGTGCGATTCTCCACCGTGGCCGGGGAGCAAGGCAGCCCCGACACCTGGCGGGACGTGCGTGGGTACGCGATGAAGTTCTATACCGCAGAGGGCAACTACGACATCGTCGGCAACAACACGCCGATCTTCTTCCTCCGCGATCCGATCAAGTTCCCGCACTTCATCCGTAGCCAGAAGCGGCTACCGGACTCCGGCTTGCGCTCCGCCCAGATGCAGTGGGATTTCTGGACTTTGAATCCAGAATCGGCGCATCAGGTCACCTATCTCATGGGTCAGCGCGGACTGCCCAGGACGTGGCGGCACATGAACGGGTACGGTTCGCACACCTATCTGTGGGTCAACGCCGGAGGGGAGAAGTTCTGGGTGAAGTATCACTTCCACACCGAACAGGGCATGGAGTTCTTCACCAACGCCGAAGCCGCCACACTCGCCGGCGAGGACGCCGACTTCCACCGCCGGGATCTGTTTGAGGCGATCGCTCACGGCGACCACCCAAGCTGGCGGCTATCGGTTCAAGTGATGCCCTACGCCGAGGCCGCCGACTACCGCTTCAACCCATTTGACCTGACCAAGGTGTGGCCACACGCCGACTACCCCCTGATCCCGGTCGGCACCTACACCCTGAGCCGCAACCCGGAGAACTTCTTCGCCCAGATCGAGCAGGCCGCCTTCTCCCCGGGCAACACCGTGCCCGGCACCGGGCTGTCCCCGGACAAGATGCTGCTCGGCCGCGCCTTCGCCTACGCCGACGCCCAACGCAACCGCATCGGCACGAACTTCCACCAACTGCCGGTCAACCAACCCCGCGACGGCCTGCAGACGAACACCTACATGTTCGACGGCCAGATGACCTACCATCACGCAGGCGATGGCGCCGTCTACGCACCCAACAGCATCGGACGGCCCTGGTCGGATGACACCGGACCGGCCGAGGACGGCTGGGAGACCGACGGCGAGCTGCTCCGCTCGGCCTATTCGCTGCACTCTGACGACGACGACTTCGTACAGCCCGGCACGCTGGTGCGTGAAGTCTGGGACGACGCGCAACGTACCGCTGCCGTCGAACAGATCGCCGGCGCGCTGACCGGCGGCGTCACCGGTGACGTGCTCGACCGTGCGCTGCAATACTGGCGCAGCGTCGATGCCAACCTCGGGGCGCGCATCGAAAAGTCTGTCCGCCAAGGGAATGCTTCAACCCCCTCCGAGGGCATGGGTGAGGAATGAGATGACGAGATGAGCCTTCCCGACCCCGAGATGAGCTTCGACGGTGCCGACGAACTGGACGTGCGCCGGTTTCCCAAATCTCAACGCGACCAGATGATCTTCGCCCGCTTCGACGCGCTGGAAGTCGGCCAGTCCTTCGTCCTAGTCATCTGTCACGATCCGCTTGACCTACGCCAGCAGTTCGCACGGGCGCGTCCCGGTGCCCACAAATGGCGATATCTGGAAGGCAGTCAGTCCGAGCGACTGTGGCGGATCCGTATCGTCAAGATCATGGACCTTCCCCGGTCGCTCTGAGATCGGTTGTATCGAAACACTTCCGGGCGATCGACACCGTACCGCGTGGCGGCGACGCATCCGGTGAGCAATCGTCCGCCCGTTTGCGTCGGCGCACCGATGAGTCGGCGAGCTTACACCCCCAAAGCATCCCAACATCTCGCGACCAAACACTCGACCGCCACGCGAGATTAGTCAGCAGCCTCCTCACCTAGCTTAGCTACGAAGATCGTGGCGGATTAGTACGAGGTATTCGCGACGGTTCAGGCCCGTGGACGCACTGCCAACCCGCAAGGCTGGATCGCCTAGCTACGAGGACATCCTGGCCGGGAGTAGACCTCAATGCATGAACACACGCGGTGCACGCCCCGTCGGTGGCGCTGCGCGTGACCGTCCCGAGCGAGAATCCGGGTGCGCCACCAAGGGGCCATGACTGGCATGGATTCGACTGTCTACCCGAGGCTTTGGGTACGGTGCAGCCTAGCTACTGTAGGAAGTCAGTGAACCTGTCGGCTCGCCGCCGCTCAGCGGTGCCGACTCCGCAAGTCGGCGGCCGGTGCTGACCGTCGGCAAGACGAAATTCCGATCAGCCGGGTCGTAGGTATCGACCACCCCACCGGGAGTGTCCGCCCGAGTCGGACCGCACCAAGGTTGCCAACCCCGACCGACATAGAACGGAGCGGCACTCTCGACTGCATTGAGGGCGCCGAGCCGATGCTGAGCGCGGATGATCGCTTTTGCGTGATCCCTGACCAGACGCCCCAGACCGCGGCCCTGTTGGTCGGCGTGAAGGGCGACGCTCTCGACGTACCCCGTGGCGAATGCTTCACTGCCTCGTTAGGGACTGCCCCGGGTTTGGTTGACATCTGATCTGTGAGGATCGTTCCTCACGGTGAAAGGATGTTTTTCGTGCCGAAAGCATTTCCCGAAGAGTTCCGCCGAGACGTGATCGCCTTGGCCCGCAAGGGCGAGGCCCCGGTCCGTCAGTTCGCAAAGGACTTCGGCATCTCTGAAGCCTGCTTGCATCGCTGGCTCAAGATCGCCGACCGCGACGACGGCCTTGATCCCGATGGTCAACGTGCCGGCGACCAGTCGGCGGAGCTGCGCGAAGCCCACAAACGGATCAAGCAGATCGCGGCTGCACTCGACGCAGCGCACGCGAGCGGTCTGACGCACCGCGAGCTCCTCGAGCAGAAGCCGAGGTCATGCGGCGCGCCGTGGGCTATCTCTCCCGGCGCGTCAACCCAAAATGATGTACCCGCTGGTCCTTGACCATGCCGCTGACACAGTGCCCGTCACGGTGACCTGCCGGGTGCTCGGATTCTCCACACAAGCGTTCTTCAAGTGGTGCAAAGAGCCAGTGTCACAACGTTACTGGGCTGACGCGCATCTGATCAACGCGGCCCGCGGCATCCACACCGACGACCCGGCGTTCGGGTATCGATTCATCGCCGATGAACTCCCCGGACGCGGGATCACCGCCGGGGAGAACCGCGTCGCCCGACTGTGCTCCCAGGAACACATCTGGTCGGTCTTCGCGAAGAAGCCAGGCCTGACCAGAAAGGCCGGACCACCGGCCAACAGGCAGGATCCGACCCGTCAAATCGATTGTCGGACACCAAGTCTGTTGCGGCACAGAGCAGTAAAGCGGGACGCAGTGTAGGTCGACCCCGGTCGGTGTGAATGATCACGCCCCCGATGGTGGCACGCCCCCCCGCGCGACGCCGCGGCGATCGTAATCGCATCACACGCCAGGTCGGATTTAGGGTGCGCCGAGGTCGGACACGCCAACAGGCGCCGGGAGCACAAGTCGAGCACGGTGGCCAGGTACAGCTTGCCCTCGCCAATGGGGATCTCGGTCATGTCTTATGCCGACCCGTGGAATATGCCGACAGTGCTTGCGATGGCGCTCTCCTGCGCGGCTTTCGGGGCTGAGGGGTCGGCATATTCACAGGGATGTCAGCCAGGCCAGGATGTTGGGCGCGGGGCGGTAGATCCCGGGCTTGACGTTGGGTGGCCTGGTCCGGTCGATGGCGGCTTGTTTGATGGCCATGTCGGCGTGGAGGTAGGCGTCGGTGCTGTGGGTGTCGCTGTGCCCGAGCCATAAGGCGATTACGGAGACGTCGACTCCAGCGGCGAGAAGGTTCATCGCCGCGGTGTGGCGCAGGGTGTGCATCGTGACGTGCTTGGCGGTGAGGCTGAGACAGGTGGTCGTCGCGGTCGCGATGTGCGTGGCGAGGCGATGTTCGAGTGCGTCGCGGGACAAGGGTTGTCCGTGGGGGCCGCAGAACAGCGCGGAGCCTGGCCGGGTCATCCGTTCGGCGAGATAGGTCGTCATGGTGCTGGCGGTGGCTCTGGTCAGCGGGGTGATCCGTTGGCGACGTCCTTTGCCGGTGCAGGCGATGTGAGGGCCGGTGCCGAGGTGGATGTCGTCGTGGGTCAGTGAGCAGATCTCGCTGATCCGCAGACCGGTTTGCGCGGTCATGGCCAGCAGGGCGTGGTCGCGTCGCCCGGTCCAGGTGGTGGGGTCTGGTGCGGCCAGTAGTGCGTCGACCTCTGCGGGGGTCAGGAACTCGATGACGGGCCTGATTGTGCGTTTGGGTGGGATCGCAAGGACCTGGGTGATGGTGGCGGCGTGCTCGGGATGGTCGGGCAGAGCCCGGCCGAGCACGGAGCGGATCGCGGTGAGTCGGGCGTTGCGGGTTCTGCTGCTGTTGCCACGTTCGTGTTCGAGGTGGTCGAGAAACCCGGTGACGTGCGTGGCGGTGACGGCGTCGAAGTCGAGTGCGTCGGCGGGAATCCCGAGTGTCGCGGTCAGGTACTTCAGGAGCATCCGCCAGGTGTCGCGGTAGGAAGCGATGGTGTTGATCGACAGGTCGCGCTGGGTGTGGGCGAAGGTCGTGAAGTAGGTCTGCAAACTAATAGCCAAGGCGTTCACTGTATTTCACTTTCGGAGATGGGTTCGAGTTTGCTTGCGGCCAGGGCCATGAGTTCCCCGGTCGCGGTCAGGTACCAGTAGGTGTGGGCGGCGTCGGAGTGCCCCAGCCAGGTGGCCAGCAGCGAGAGCACCCGGTCGGGGTCACCGCCGTGGGCATAGGCCACGGTCATGTGCGCGGTGGCGAAGGTGTGTCTCAGGTCGTGCAGACGGGGGCGTGCCCTGCTCCGTGGGATGAGCCCGGCAGCCTCCCGGACTCGTTTGAACAGGGACTGAAATGACACGTAGACGTATCCGGTTCCCTTGCAGGTCACGAAGACCGGGCCGTGGGGGTCGGGGCGGGTGGCCATTCGGGCAGGCAGAGCGATGTACTGCCTGAGGGCGGCCGTCGTCGAGGGGTGCACTGGGACGCGCCGCTCGTCAGACTTCGCGGCCTTGATCGTCAGCAGGTCGTTGTGCTGGTCGATGTCGGGTACTCGCAGGTTCAGTGCTTCGCCGATCCGCAGGCCGGTAGCGGCAAGCAGACCGATGACGGTGCGCAGGGTCGCGGCGATCCGTTCGTCGGCGAACTCGGTGTCGCAGGTGGCAAGCAACGCATCGATGTCTTGTTGGCTGTAGATGAAGGGAACGGCTCGGGGTTTGCGGGCCGCAAGCAAGCCGTTGGGGATGACGGGGACATCGACATCGTCGGCGTGGAGGTAGGCGGCGAAGCGGCGCACCAACGACAGGCGGGTCGCCCACCATGAGGGGTGCGCGTCGGGGTTGAGCCGGGCCCACGTCACGGCATCATCGATGGTGAACGTCGTTGTCTGGCCTTGAGCTTCGAGCCAGGTGCAGAACAAGCCGACTTGGCGTTCGAGGTCGTTGAGCTGAAACCCCAGAGACCGGCGCAGCTGCAAGTACTCATCGAGTCGTTCGCGCAGTGTCCTCATCGCGGCACCTGCCCGAACGGGACGACCAACTCGCGCAACGATGCGAGGTCGACTTTCGCGTAGCCCATCGTGGTGACCGTGTAGGCGTGCCCCGGGAGCTCCTTGGCTTCGGTCAAGGAGCCACCTGCGGCCAACACGTCCATCGCGGCGGTGTGCCGCAGCCGGTGCGCGTAGATCCGGTCGATCCCCGCCAGATCCGATAACCGGGCGATGACCCCCGAGATGCCCGAGGTCGTCATCATCTGTCGGGGTGCCCGCAGCCGCACGAACACGGCCCGGTCCAGAGCGGGCGGCCGCAGCCGTAACCACGTCTCCAATGCCTGACCCACATCGACCGGGAGCGGCAACAGGTGCTCGCGACCCTTGCCGGTGACCCTGAGACGTCCACTTGCCCAGTCGATGTCGTCGATCCTCAGTTGGGCGGCCTCGCCAGCACGTAGGCCAAGGCGCACCAGGATCGTGACGAGTGCCCGGTCCCGCGCGCCGAGCGCGGTGGCCTGATTGCACACACTCAGCAAGGCCGCGACCTGATCGGTGTCCACGCCCCGCGGCAACGATCGCCGCGTCCCGGCAGCCTTGAGGATCCCGGCGGTCAGGTCCCGATCGAGGCGGCCGGTGCTCAACGCCCACCGCAGCAGGCAGCGGACAGATCCGACGATGTGAGCACGTGCAGCAACACCGTAGGGGCGTCCACGCTCAGCGACGTAGGCGTTGATGATCGACGCGTCCAGGCGCCGCCACTGTACCGAACCGTCAGCCGCCGTCAACACCTCCAGAAGGCCGGCCGCGTAGTGACAACGGGCCGCGATGGTCTTCTCAGTCAGTCCGCGCTGCTGCCGCATCCACGAACACCAGTCCACCACCGCGGACTTCACCGGCGTGAGTGAATCTATTTGGACCCCAGCCGAATTCAGATAGCCGGCGGCCATCAAGAACCTGCGTATGGTGCCGATCCAACGCTTCACTGTGGCGCACGGAAGATCTCGGGATCCCTCCACTTCGAGGAACCGGGCCAGCAGATCCTCATCGATGTCGTCGACCTCGACGCCCACCAGCTGCATCCACCAGCTCAGTCGTTCCAACACATTCACGACCGCGGCCGCCGAACCCGGCGAATAGCCCAGCCCGGCCAACCATCCCGAACACTCGCCCAGCACCATCGGCGCCAAAGGGCCCACCGGAACCCGCGGGACTCGAACCGGATACGACCGGGCCGTCGGCGATCTCTTCGTCACGGACCTCACCTCCAGACAATTCAGTGCCTGAAGCGTGACCACGACTATGCGACTATGCCGACCTTTTGTACCTCAGCACCACCGTTGGGCTGCACCATCGCAACGACTGTCGGCATATTCCACGGGTCGGCATAAGACTTCTAATGCCGACGTCGGCATTAAAAGTCGCCGCACCACTTCTGGTTGGGACTATCTCGTTAACGGTGTTTCCGGCGGTTTTCATCAGTAGGTTTCGGCTGCCGGGAATCGGTCGCCGAAGGTGATCGCGAACGCATTCAGCGCGGGTTTCCACCGCATCGTCCATCGTGCCCTGCCGACGCCGGTCGGGTCCAGGGATCGGGTGACGAGGTACAGGCATTTCAGGGCGGCCTGCTCGGAGGGGAAGTGCCCGCGGGCCTTGATTGCGCGGCGGTAGCGGGCGTTGAGTGACTCGATGGCATTCGTCGAGCAGATCACCTTCCGTATCTCCACGTCGTAGTCCAGGAACGGGATGAACTCGTTCCAGGCGTTGTCCCAGAGTTTGATCACCGCTGGGTAGCGCTGTCCCCATTTCTCGGCCAGATCATCGAACGCCGAGCGGGCCGCAGTAGCATTGACCGCGGTGTAGATCGGCTTCACATCGCGTTTGATCTCATCCCAGTACTTGCGGGACGTGAGCCGAAAGGTGTTGCGTATCAAGTGAATGATGCACGTTTGGACGATCGCTTGGGGCCACACGTTGCTCACCACTTCGGGCAGTCCCTTGAGGCCGTCGCAGACCACGAAGAAGGTGTCCTTGACGCCGCGGTTTCGTAGGTCGGTGAGCACGGCCATCCAGAACTTGGCGCCTTCACCGCCGGTGCCGGCCCACAGGCCGAGGATGTCGCGTTCCCCGCCCAGGGTGACCCCGATGGCGGCGTAGAACGGTCGGTTGGCGACCTGGCCGTCGCGGACCTTCACCACGATCGCGTCGATGAAGATCGCGGCGTAGGTCTCATCCAGAGGCCGTACCGTCCATTCGTTCATCTCCTCGAGTACCTTGTCGGTGATTCGGCTGATCGTCTCCTTGGAGACCGAGGCACCGTAGATCTCGGCGAAGTGCGCCGAAATCTCGCCGGTGGTAAGCCCTTTGGCGTACAACGACAGCACGACCTCATCGACACCGGTGAGCCGGCGCTGCCGTTTCTTGACGATCTGCGGCTCGAACGTCGCCGCCCGATCCCGCGGTACGTCGATCTCGACCGGGCCGGTGGTGTCGGTCAGGACAGTCTTGGACCGGGTGCCGTTGCGGATGTTGCTCGACCCCGCCTCGGGCGGGTCGTGTTTTTCATAACCGAGGTGCTCGGTCATCTCCTCGTTCAGCGCGGCCTCGATCACCGTCTTGGTCAGCTGTTTGAGCAGCCCATCGGGTCCGGTCAGTGACAGGCCCTGTTCCTGGGCCAGCCGCACCAGCTCGACCGCGGCCTTCTGCTCAGCGGACTGCTCAGCCTTCTTCTTGGTCACGTCATTCAGTGTCGTCATCGTGGCGACCTTTCTCGCCGAGCATCGCTCAGCGTGTCAGGCCGGAAACACCGTTAAATCCACAGTCCCTTCTGGTTCGGCACCGAGGCGGTGAAGTCCCGTCGTAGCAAGTCGGGGATGAGGTTGCCCCCGGATGGTGGACACGGGGTCAGGCGGCTTGTGCCGTCTGAGTGTGGCGGTTCTCGAACTCGACTGGGCTGATCATGCCGAGTTTCGAGTGCCTCCGTCGGCGGTTGTAGACCCGTTCGATCGAGTCGCCGACCGCGAGCCTAGCAGCATTCTACGTGGGCAATAGTATTTGTGGTAGAACTCCGATTTGATTGTGCTCCAGAAGGATTCGGCCTGGGCGTTGTCCCAGCACACCCCGGTTCGACCCACCGATTGGGCGATGTCGTGGCGGCGGACGAACCGGGCGAGCTGCCCGGAGGTGTACTGAGTGCCCCGGTCGGCATGGAAGATGACCTGTCCGGGCAGCGCCTCGCGCAGCGCCACGGCCATCGACAGTGCGGACTCCACCAGATCGGTGCGCATGTGGTCCTGCACGGCCCAGCCCAGCACCCGCCGCGAGCACCCGTCCCGGACCGCGCACAGGTACAGCCAGCCCTCACCGGTGGACAAGTACGTGATGTCCGATGTCCACACCTTGTCGAGCTCACCGCGGTCGAATCGGCGCTCCACCAGGTCCTGGGGCCGGTGGGCATCCAGGTCGATCACGGTGGTCACCGGGGTGAACTTTCGTGGGCTGATCCCGGCCAGCTGCTGTCGCCGCATCGAGGCTGCCACGGTCTTGCGTGAGATCGTCACCCCGTCGTCACGCAGATCGGCGCGGATCCGCGGTGAGCCGTACACCTGATCGGACGCATCGTGGAATTCCTTGACCTTTGCGTCGATGAGGTCGCGGCGCCGTTGAGTCGGCGACGGGCCGGCCAGTCCGCCGGCACGCCACTTGTAGAACCCCGAACGCGACACCTCCAGCAGTCCGGCCATGCGTACCACCGTGAAGTTGGCCTTCTCCGCTTCGATGACCCGGTACATTGCTACCGGTTCTGTTCGGAGGCGAAGAAGGCCGCTGCTTTTTTCAAAAACGCCCTATCCAAACGCAATTCAGCATTCTCGTTGCGCAACCGTTCCAACTCTTTGCGTTCGTCGTCATCGAGCACCTCGGGATTATCGGCTGCCGAGCGCGCTTTGGCCGCTGCGACCCACCGGCCGAGCAACTGTTCTCCAACACCGATCTCCGCGGCGACGTGCGCGATCGGGCGGCCAGTATCGACAACCAGACGCACCGCCTGCTCGCGGTACTCCGGGGTGTAGGTCTTGCGCTTGCGTTTCCCCGACACGGGAACATCCTCCCCGCAGGACCAGCAGTCCCGCGATCAGATGTCCACCATCAAGGGTCAACCCCAATACAACCCGCACAAGGTTGCAGCGGGTCGCCGTCGCGTCCGGTGCGGGGGTATGCGGAGGTCTCACCGAACGTGCAAGACAGAACCGTGCATTCTCGTCGCGCACGAACCGAGCTCGCGCGTATTGGACGCGCTCATGCGGGCGGGTCGCCTAGGTTCGGAGAGACGGCCACGGGAGTCACTGCGACATTTGGTCCCAGCCACGCCGTGGCCGGTGGCTGCCTAGGTGGTCATCGCGGCTGCGGTAGACGATGTACGGGCGCGTGACATAACCCACGGGTGCGCTGAACACGTGAACGAGCCGGGTGAACGGCCACAGCGCGAAGAGACCGAAAGCGACCAGAGCGTGCAACTGAAAGCCCAACGGGGCGTTCGCCATCAGGCTGGCATCTGGTTGGAAGGCGAGGAACGAGCGGTACCAGACCGAGACGCCCTCACGATAGTTGTACTCACCGCCGATGGTCATGATCGAGCCGGCGATGGTGTTCCACATTCCCAGCACGATCGCGGCGCCGAGGAACGCGTACATCACCTTGTCCATCACCGTCGTCGCTGAAAACACCGGGCCGACGGTGCGACGGCGGTAGATCAAGATGGCCATCCCCACTGCCGCCGCGGCACCTGCGAGCAGACCACCCGAGACGGCCACTATGTGATAGACGTGCTCGTTGATCCCGACGGCGTCCGTCCAGGATTGTGGTATCAGGAGACCGATGATATGACCGCCGATGACTCCGACCATCCCGAAGTGGAACAGCGGGCTCCCGATACGCAACAACCGCCTCTCGTAGAGCTGGCTCGATCGGGTGGTCCAGCCGAACTTGTCGTAGCGGTAGCGCCACAGGTGCCCGACGATGAAAATCGTCAGGCAAACATAGGGCACCACGACGAAAAGGAATTCGTTCATTGGTGTGCTCCTGGGAAAGACGGCATCGACAAGGCGTGCGGGCCCGACGTCGCGCTGGGGCTGAACTGCGGAGCCGCAAACGGCGCCAGTCCCACCTCCTCCTCCGGAGGACCTTGCGCGGCGAGCCGGCGTACCGCCTTGCGCTCGTCGCCGCGGAGCGCAGGCAGGGTCAGAGTGACCGCGTTGAGGAGATCCGCCCACGGAGAGGACAAGTCGGCCAGCGAGAGGCGCAACAGCTCCAGCCCTGCGCGGTGGTCGAGCATCAGTTGCCGACCACGTTCTTGATCCACGGTCGCCGCGAACTCCAGCACCACGCAGAGGTGATCTGGCAACTCCGAGTCGTCGAGCTCGTAGCCGGCGCCGAGGTAGGTCTGCTTGAACCGTAGCAAGGCCATTCCTCGCTTGCGGGTGTCCCCGTGGGCGAAGTACGTCAGGAACAGGTTGCATCGGCGACGGTCATCGAATGTCTCGACGTACTCGGCCTGCAGCGCCGGTAGTGACGACTGCTCCAGATGGTCCGTGAATCTGCGGATCGGTTCCCCGATGACCACCGGCAACCGGTGCGACGCGTGGCGGAGAACGTCCAGGCGATCGAGAATCTCGGGGCCGGGGTAGTCAAGCAACAGCGATACTGACTGCCAAGCGATGGTCAGCTGCTGCGGTGCGAGGTCGACCTTCGTTCGTCGGCTCACGAGTCCGGGCCACTTGGGGGGAAGAGTCCTGCGGGCGGGCCTTTGCCGTCCCAGTTCAGGAGGTTGACGCGCGCACTCTTTGCGGTGAGCGAGCCGAGCGAGTCGGCTGTCTGGCGTTCCTTGAGCATCTTGAAGTTCTCGACCGCGATCGGCGTCGGCACACCGGAGCCTTCGCCGAACAGGTCCTGCTGCCCGCCTCCGTACTCGGAGACCGAGCACTCTGTCCCCAGCTCTTCGAGGGAGTGCGCCTGCTCCGCGTGCGCGGGCGGGATCACGTAGCGCTCGTCGTACTTCGCGATCGCGAGGAGTCGGTACATGTCGTACATCTCCTCCTCGCTCATCCCGACTGCGGCCGGGATGGAGCCGTTCGGTTCGCGGCCCATGGTGATGTCGCGCATGTAGCACCGCATCGCGGCCAGCTTCTTGAGCACGGCGTCCACCGGGGCGACATCGCCTGCGGTGAAAAGCTCGGCGAGGTACTCGACCGGAATCCGCAGCGCGTCGATGGCCGCGAATAGGTTGCCCTTGTCCTCGGCGTCCTCTCCGGTGTCACGCACGACGTCGATGACCGGGGAGAGCGGCGGGATGTACCAGACCATGGGCATCGTGCGGTACTCCGGATGCAGCGGAAGCGCGACGCGGTAGGTGTTGATCAGCGCGTAGATCGGCGAGCGCTGGGCGGCGTCGATCCAGTCGCGCGCGATTCCGGCCTTCTCTGCCTCGCGGATCACCTCGGGGTCGAACGGGTCGAGGAACACCTCGCGCTGGGCTTCGTAGAGACCGTGTTCGTCCTCAGTGGACGCCGCTTCGAGCACCTTGTCGGCGTCGTAGAGCATCAGGCCGATGTAGCGCAGCCGGCCTACGCAGGTCTCGGCGCAGACGGTGGGCAGGCCGACCTCGATGCGCGGGAAGCAGAACGTGCACTTCTCTGCCTTGCCCGTGCGGTGATTGAAATAGATCTTCTTGTAGGGGCAACCGGAAACGCACTTGCGCCAGCCGCGGCACTTCTCCTGATCGACCAGGACGATGCCGTCCTCCTCACGCTTGTAGATCGCGCCGCTGGGACACGAGGCCGCACACGAGGGGTTCAGACAGTGCTCGCAGATCCGCGGCAGATAGAACATGAAGGTCTGCTCGAACTCGAACTTCACCTTCTCCGCGATCTTCGCAAGCATCGGGTCGAGGTGCGCCGTGGCAGTCGATCCACCCAAGTCGTCGTCCCAGTTCGCCGACCATTCGATCTTCATGTTCTCACCGGTGAGCAACGACTTCGGCCGCGCAACGGGGGTGTGCTCCTGGGCGGGAGCGTTGGTGAGCGTGGCGTAGTCGTAGGTCCACGGCTCGTAGTACTCGTAGATCGACGGCAGCTTGGGATTGGAGAAGATGGTCATCAGGTTCTTGAACCGCCCACCACCCTTGAGCTTCATGCGGCCGCGTTTGTTGAGCTCCCAGCCGCCCTTCCACTTTTCCTGGTCCTCGTACGTGCGCGGATAACCGAGGCCGGGCCGGGTCTCGACGTTGTTGAACCAAACGTACTCCGTCCCTGCACGATTGGTCCACGCTTGCTTGCACGTGACCGAGCAGGTGTGGCACCCAATGCACTTGTCGAGGTTCATCACCATCGCCATCTGAGCCATGACCTTCATGTCAGTACTCCACGTCTTGTGAGCGCTTGCGGATGATCGTGACCTCGTCACGCTGGTTGCCGGTGGGGCCGAGGTAGTTGAAGGCGAAGGTCAGCTGCGCATAGCCACCGATGAGGTGCGAGGGCTTCACCAGCAGACGCGTCAGCGAGTTGTGGATGCCGCCCCGCTTGCCCGACGTCTCCGCGATCGGTACATCGATGAGCCGGTCTTGGGCGTGGTACATGTACACCGTCCCTTCGGGCATGCGGTGCGAGACGATGGCCCGCGCCACGACCACCCCGTTGCGATTGACCGCCTCGATCCAGTCGTTGTCCTTGATCCCGACCTTGACCGCGTCCCGGTCGCTCATCCAGATGTTCTGGCCGCCACGCGACAGCGACAGCATGAACAGGTTGTCCTGATACTCCGAATGGATCGACCACTTGTTGTGCGGGGTCAGGTACCGCACCGTCAGCCCCTCGACCTGTCCGCCCGAACCGTCGGAGACATTCCCGAGTACGGGCTCCGCGAACAGCGCCGCCATGTTGAGCGGTGGCCGGTATACCGGCAGCCCCTCACCGAGCTCGGCCATCCAGTCGTGGTCGAGGTAGAAGTGCATCCGCCCGGTCAGCGTGTGCCAAGGCTTCTTTCGCTCCACGTTGATGGTGAACGGCGAGTAGCGCCGTCCGCCGGTCTCGGAACCGGACCACTCTGGCGAGGTGATCACCGGGACGGGCGGGCCCTGGGTGTCGGCAAAGGTGATCTGCTTACCCTCGTGTTCCTCAGCCAGGTCGGCCAGCCGCACACCAGTGCGCTTCTCCAGGGTTTTGAAGCCCTGCGTGGCCAGGTGGCCGTTGGTCGTGCCGGACAGGGCGAGGATGGCCTCGCAGACATGCACGTCGCGCTTGAGTGAGGGCCGTCCGTCAGCGACGCCGCCGCGCACGGCACCGTTTTTGCCTCTGAGGTATTCGACCTGCTCGCTCAGCTCGAAGGTGACGCCCTTGGTGGTCGCGCCCAGGGTGTCGACCAACGGTCCGAGCGCGTTCATCTTCTCGGCGACCGCGCCGTAATCACGCTCGACCTCGACCAGCTTGGGCATCGTGACACCGGGAATCGGCTCGCACTCGCCTTTCTTCCAGTCGCGTACGACGCCGTGGGGGTTAGCCATCGCGTCGGGGGTGTCGTGCGTAAGTGGCACGGCCACAACATCTTTGCGCACACCCAAACGGGTAGCAGCGAGCTCGCTGAATTTCGCTGCGATCGTCTGCCACGCGTCCCAGTCGGTGCGGGTCTGCCAGGGCGGAGCGATCGCCGGGTTGAAGGAGTGCACGAACGGGTGCATATCGGTGGTGTTGAGGTCGTGCTTCTCGTACCAGGTCGCCGCCGGCAGGACAACGTCGGAGAAAATCGTGGTGCTGGTCTGACGGAAGTCGATCGTCATCAGCAGATCGAGTTTGCCCTCGTGTGCCTCGTCCCGCCACGTCACGTCGACCGGGCGCTTGCCCTCGGGGGTCTCGGTGGCCCGCACCGAAGAGTCCGTGCCGAGAAGATGCTTGAGGAAGTACTCGTTGCCCTTGCCCGACGAACCAAGCAAGTTCGCTCGCCAGATCGACAGGATGCGCGGGTAGTTCTGCGGCGCATCGGGGTCCTCGCCGGCGAAGTCCAGCTCACCTGACTTGAGCTGCTCGACGACGTACTCACCCACCGGCTTGCCCGCAGCGGCAGCGTCGTCGCTGAGGTCGAGCGGATTGCGGTCGAATGTGGGATACGAAGGCATCCAGCCCATGCGGGCGCTCTTGGCGATCACGTCGGCGGTGGACAAACCTGCCAGCTGTCCGGTGCCGGTGGTCGCGGACAGGGTGTCGGCGCCGAAGTGGTCGTAGCGGAATTGGTTGGTGTGCAGATACCAGAAGGCAGTCTGAATCATGTTGCGGGGCGGCCGGTTCCAGTCGAGCGCATTGGCGATCTGCGTGTAGCCCGTGATGGGGCGGACCTTCTCCTGTCCGACGTAATGTGCCCAGCCGCCACCGTTGACTCCCTGGCAACCGGTGAGGTTGGTCAGGGTGAGGAAGGCGCGGTAGATCGTGTCGGAGTGGAACCAATGGTTGGTTCCCGCTCCCATCACGATCATCGAACGGCCCCGCGACTCCTCGGCGTTCGCGGCGAATTCCCGCCCGATCCGGGCGGCGGTCGCGGACGGGACGCCGGTGATGAGTTCCTGCCACGCGGGTGTGTACGGCGACTCCGCGTCGTCGTACCCGCTGGCCCACTCTCCCGGCAGCCCGTCGCGACCGACACCGTACTGCGCGAGCAACAGGTCAAACACGGTGGTGACCAGATGCCCGTTGACCCGACGGACCGGGACCCCCCTCGGAAGGTCGACGGCCGCCCCATCGGGTGTGTCGAAGCGCGGCATCCGCACCGTGACGGTCTCGGCCGCGCCGTCGAGCAACGAGAGCAGCGGGTCCACGTCGCCGAGTTCAAGGTTCCACCGACCGACATCGGTGTCACCGAACCGGTGCCCGAGTGAGCCTTTCGGGACGACCGGTTCCCCAGTGCGCGAATCGATGAGGACGGTCTTGAAGGCGGCGTTCGCCTCAGCCGCGGCGGCCGGCGCCAGGTCGGCGGCCGTCAGGAACTTGCCCGATGTGTAGGTCCCGCCGCCGGCTTCGTCGAGCTTCACCAGGTACGGCAGGTCGGTGTAGGTCTTGACGTAGTCGGTGAAGTACGGGGTCTCTCGGTCGACGAAGAATTCCTTCAGCACGACGTGCCCCATGGCCATCGCCAGCGCGGCGTCGGTACCCGGTTTGGCGGGCAGCCACTCGTCGGCGAACTTCACGTTGTCGGCGTAATCGGGCGCGACCGCAACGACCTTCTGACCGCGGTAGCGGGCCTCGGTCATCCAGTGCGCGTCGGGGGTGCGCGTGACAGGGAGGTTGGAACCCCACATGATCAAATAGCCGGCATTCCACCAGTCCCCGGACTCCGGGACGTCGGTCTGGTCGCCGAAGACCTGCGGTGAAGCGACGGGCAGATCGGCATACCAGTCGTAGAAGCTCAGCATCGAGCCGCCGATCAGGTTCACGAACCGGGCGCCGGAGGCGTGCGACACCATCGACATGGCCGGGATGGGCGAAAACCCGGCGACCCGATCGGGGCCGTACTTCTGGATCGTGTGCACGTGTGCGGCAGCAACGATTTCCGCGGCCTCGTCCCAGGTGGCGCGGACGAGACCGCCCTTACCGCGGGCAGATTTGTAGGCCCTGGCACGTTGGGGGTTTTCGACGATGTGCGCCCATGCTTCGACTGGATCTCCGTCGTGCTGGTTCTTGGCCTCGCGGTACATCTGCAGGAGTACGCCGCGGACATAGGGGTAACGGACCCGGGTCGGCGAGTAGGTGTACCAGGAGAAGGCGGCGCCGCGGGGGCAGCCACGCGGCTCGTATTCCGGGGAGTCCGGGCCGACCGATGGGTAGTCGGTCTGCTGGGTCTCCCAGGTGATGATCCCGTCCTTGACGTAGACCTTCCACGAGCACGACCCGGTGCAGTTCACGCCGTGCGTCGAGCGGACCACCTTGTCGTGGCTCCAGCGGTCCCGGTAGAAATCGTCGGCCTGCCGTCCCCCCGCCTTGGTGAGGGTCCGGAGGTCGTCGGAGATCTTCGCCTTCGTGAAGTAGCGACGACTGCGCACCAGTGCGTCGCTGATAGCTCCGTCCATGCCCGGCTGCTGGGTCACGAGCTGGTCCTCTCGTCATCTATCTTGTGATGGCCGGATCGCCTGCTGCGATGAGCGTGCGGTGGCGCGGACGGCGGTGAGAGTGAATGCGAGTGCGAGTGCCGCAGTGACGGCGAGCATCCACAGCCCGATCGCGTAGGACTCAGTGCGTCCGTAGACATAGCCCATGATCAGCGGCGGCACGAAGCCCCCCAGTCCGCCGGCCGCGCCGACCAATCCCGTCACCCCACCGACCCGCGATGGCTCGGTGACCTTGGCGATCAGCGCGAAGGTAGCGCCGCTGCCGGACCCGAGGGCGGCGGCCATGGCCAAGAACGCGGCCGTGCCGATGCCACCTAACGGCGGACTGCCTGCTGAAATCGCGGCACCCGCAACCACGACGGCGTATCCGCTGGCGAGCACCGGGATCGCGCCGAACCGGTCAGAGAGCCACCCGCCGATCGGGCGCATGATCACCGCAACGATTACGAAGCCGGCCATCCGGTTGGCCGCGTCAGCGGCGGCCAAGCCGTGGGCGGTCTTCAGGTAGGCCGGTAGGTACACCGAGAACGCCACGTAGCCGCCGAAGGCCACCGCGTAGAGGATGCTCGCCTGCATGGTGATGGGGAGCCTGGCGTTGGCCAGGAGGCGGGACATCAGGGGTGTGGTCGGCGCGGTTCGGCCCGGCGCATCACGCAGCAGAAGCCAGGACACCACGGCATACACGGCGAGCACGACCGCCGTGATGAGGAAAGGGGCCTTCTCGCCCACATTCGAGTAGAGCTTGACCGTGGTGAGCGCGCTGATTGCGGTGCCCCCCATACCGGCACCGAATATTCCGATGGCGAGTCCGCGCCGCTCGGGCGGGAACCAGGCGTTCACGAACGGAACGCCGACAGCGAACGCGGTGCCACCGATACCGAGGAAGAACCCGCCAACCAGGATCAGGACGTAGGAGTCCAGGGCAAAGAACGCCAGGAACAGGATCGGCACGATCGTGGCCGCGGAGACGAGCGGAAACATCACCCGGCCACCCAGCTTGTCGGTCAGCGCACCGACCGGGATCCGACCCAGCGAGCCCACGACCACCGGCACTGCGACCATCAAGGCAACGTCGGACTCGCTCAGCGCGCCGAGCGTCCCCTGGTCGCGAAATAGCGGGCCCAAGGGGCTGAGCAGCGCCCATGCCCAGAAGTTGATGACGAACCCGGTCGTGGCCAGCGCCAGCATCAGCCACGGCGACCTCACCACGTCGGTGGTCTTCGCCTGGACCGTTCCTGCGGTCGTCATGACCCGGGTCTCCGATCGAGGCGCTCCATTACCAAGACGCCCGGTATGTGGGCTGGGAGCGTAAGAGGGTCGTGTCGAGCAACGCGGACCGGGCCGCGTCTCGGCGCTACGCCGTCGAGCGCTCCGAATTTGTAGGCGCCGCAACCGATACTGATCGGGTTCGGAATGGACATCAAGCTTGTAGAAGTCATCGAGGGACCCTAAGTTGACAGTGTCGTCGGGATGCGGGAACCACCGGTTCCGGGTGGTGATAGACGGCACCGGAAGCTCGATGACTGAGCGGCGGATGCGCTGGCTGAAGCTTGCCAGAGACGACCACACTAGGCAAGGCAATCCGCGTGGATACTGCACAGGTCGCCGACTCCACGACGACGCGGGACCGACCGTCACGGGCTGATCTGAACGAGCGCAGCCGGGGGTCCTCATCGCCGTGTCCGGGGGCGGCGCGCCGAGCGACCGGGGTGACCCGGCTCGGTCACCAATCACGTTGTCTGCCCCCAGTTCCTGGGGCACGTAGTGGGCCAGATCTTCCCTGAGCCGAGACCACCAATAGGCGCCATCGTCAGTTGCATGTACACAACGGAACCGCTCGTATACCAACGTCATGCACATGGCGTCGAATTGCACACCGGCACAGACGCTCCGATTGCTCAATTGCGTTGCAGATAACCAGCGCGCAGGGTGCGAGTCACCCTGAGGCGTGAGCCAACAGCTCGTCATCCTCGGTGACCAGCACGTGCACGCCCTCAACGTTATGCAGCCAATCATGGGCACGGAAACTCTCCCCAAACCCTGCTCGGACAAACGCCTCAGCGGGGTCCAAATCATGTTGTGTCAGTTCGCCGGGTTCGGCGATCACCGCATCCATCATCGAGCCAGAATGCCACGCCGACAACACGACTCCCGGGACGACGCGCGGTCCCGTACTGCCCACCGACCCACATTCGCAGTAAATGAACCTGTCCCAATCGCATCGACTCCGGCATTCCCGATCAAACGACTCCCAGATTCGCAGTGAAAGTCCGAATATCGACGACTGCTACGGCTAGTTGAGCAGCCAGTCGTTTGGGGCTGAACAGCTCGCAGTGCACCCGAGATGCGTCGACTCCGCTCAACTGGGCGCGCACCGCCTGGACAAAGCCATCGCCACCGCACAGGTACACCTCGGCGCCGTCGCTCAGCTCCAGTGCTGCCAACGTCAGGAACCCGTATCTGTGCTGGACCGTCCCGCAGGCACACCGTCCTTGTACCAGAGGTCGAGGGTGGCATTCGGCAGCGCCGCCACCAGTTCGCGCTGACGCTCGCGCAGCGGATGGCTGTGATCGTTGCGGTCGGCATGCAGCACCTGCACCTTCGTGTCGGGCGCCTCGGCCAGCAGTGAATCCAGAATGGACATCATCGGTGTGATGCCGATGCCGGCCGAGATGAGAACCGCCGGTGCACCGGCGGCCGGGACTGGTAGGTCCCCGAACGGGATCGTCACATCGAGAAGGTCGCCGACCCAGACGTTGGCTTGGATCCAATTGGAAACCTCTCCGGCGGGGTGGTCTCCGTCGGCGCCCACCGGTTTGACCACGAAGGTGAGTTCATTGTTTTCCGGTGCGTTCACCAGGCTGTACTGTCGCAGCTGACGGGCACCGTCGGGCATCGTCACGCCAACCGAAACATATTGGCCCGGAGCGTGATTTGCGACATCGCCGCGCACGCTCAACAGCACGGCGCCCGACGGGTCGTCCACCCGAGAGGTCACCCTCAGCTGGCGGATGACGTCGCCGTCGGCGACATCGGAGTCCGCGTACAGGCTGCGCTCCAGATCGATCAGGGCTTCAGCCATGAGCCAGTACACCTGGGTCCATGCCTTCGCCACGTCGGCGGTGACGGTGTCGGTGCCTAGCACTTCCACGATCCCGGCGAATAGGTGTTCGTGAGCAATTCGGTCGGGTGCGGCAGCGCCGGGTCCACCAAATGGGTGGCAAAGGTCGCGATCGACGCGGCAAGGGCGCGCTGCTGGGCACCTTGGGACTGATTGCCTCGGTTGAACAGATTGCGCAGCAACTCGGGATGGCTGTCGAACAGTCGCCGGTAGAAGGCCGTGGTGATCTCGTCGATATGTGCGCCGATCAACGGGAGCGTCGCCGTGACGACCTCGGCGTGCTGGGGGTCGAGTTCCTGACGAACGGCGACGGATTCGGTTGTGCTCATTGAATCTTCCTTTTGATGGAGAGTTTCAGAATGCCGGAAAGCCCTGCGCCACCAACCAAATCGTTGATCGTGTGTCGGTCGAGCTCGGCGTAGAAGGCCTCTTTGGCATCAGCCAGCGCCCGCCGTAACCGGCAGGCGGGAACCAGCGGACACGCATGCTGACCGATGCAGTCGATGACGTCGCGGTCACCTTCGAGCCGACGTACCAGCCAGCCCACGGAGGCCACCCGCCCCGCGTCGGTGAGGTGGAGACCGCCAACCCGGCCTCGGCGAGCGTGCACCATCTCCATCTCGACCAATCGCGACACCGCCTTGGCGATGTGGTTCTCTGAAGCCCCGGCGGCCACGACGATGCTGCGGGTGGTGACCCGCCGCTCGCCGGATTCCCCGGCTGCCAGCAGCATCATCGCCCGCAGACCCAGATCAGTGAATCGCATCAGCTGCACACCGGGAACGTTAGTTAATTGCGCCCAGATGCGACTTTTACCGCTGTGACGTTGAATACCCCGTGACGTGCGGTTTTTGTACCTGCGGTTAGCGAGCGTGACGGTACCGTCCTGGGCCGGCAGGCATGGCCAGCGCACCGGCCGCCGCCGCCTCCGGCAGCTGCCGTCGGGTCGCGGTTTCGCGGGAGGGACACGATGGCCCAGCAGATGCGCAACTGAATCATCTGATCCGTGACCGCGAGGCCAACCAGTGCGTCGCCGTCGACGCTGCCCATGGCGGGCGATCTGCTCGATGATCTCGACAGCGACGGTATGACGCTGCCCGGCGTACTGGCCACCCACCAACACCCCGACCGCAACGGCGGCTCAATGATGGGGATCGAACTCGAGGGCCTGACGGATCTGCGGGAGCGCGTCGACGCGCCCGTCCACGTCAACTCCCACCAGGCCGAGAAGTGCCACCCCGCAACGGTGTTCCGCGCGCGGACCTGACCGCCCGTGAGCACGGGGATGGGGTCGCCGTCTCCCCCTTCGCCCGTGTCGCGGTGCGAATATATATAGAGGATTATAATACGTTAAACAAAGTTGGGAGGTCGGGGCAAGCCAGAGAGGCCCACGCTGGCGCCTGAACCCTTGGCCTGGAAACACTTCGTCGGAGCCGGTGACCGCGTCGATATCCGGGTCGACGATGACGGCAACCGGGTGGTTGCGCCGGGCCCTGCCTCGCAAGCCGGTGTCGATGGTGCGCGGGCAGGCGTGGCGACGTGGCTGGGTGCGGTCGGCATGGCGGTGGCGGCGGCCGCTGCGGTGCGGTGGCGATTGGCCCGGCTGCACAGCAATGACTGGGAGCGTGAACTCAGAAGCTTGCAGATCAACGGCGACGGTCGGACCAATACACAACCGTGATCGGGTCGTTGGCAATGCGGCGTGTGCACGCAGCTCGACGATCGAAGACTTCACTGGCAACGACTCGGGTTCGACCACTATGACAGTCGCCCCTGACCACCCTCTCGAATTCGATTGCGGGCGTGGTCCTCCGGGGGTTCTCGACGGCATCTACGCCTCATGGGACGGCGGTCAGATCCATCCCAGGTGATGCAACTGCGGAGGCCGACGGTGCAGCTCACCACGTCGGGCGGATCATCACCCGACAGCCGGCTGAACGGTCCCTCCGACTGGGCAGTGGTCTTTACGCTACTCGTTTAGAGGGTTATAGTCCGCTAAAAGGTGGTGATGAGTGGTGAACGAAATCGTGACCGTCGGAATCTCGTTACTCCAATGGGTGGGCCTCGCCGACGCCCCGCCGTGCCCGGCTCTCACCGATCGCGGGTACGGGAGACGCCCGCTGGGCGCCCAGCCCGATTCGGCGTCGGTGAATGCCGTCTCCGTTGCCGGCGCCAGCCCGTCATGAGCACCGTCGCCGAGCTGACTCCCGTCCGGCCGTTCCCCGAGCGTCGCGGTCTCAAGGGGTCATTCGTGTACCGGGTGGCGACCACCACCGACCCCAAGCTGCTTGGCATGATGTACATGGTCACCTCGTTCGGATTCTTCATGGTCGGTGGGTTGATGGCCTTGTTGATGCGGACCGAGCTCGCCGCGCCGGGCTTGCAGTTCTTGTCCAATGAGCAGTACAACCAGCTGTTCACCATGCACGGCACGATCATGCTGCTGCTGTATGCAACCCCGGTCGTGTTCGGCTTCGCGAATTGCATTCTGCCGCTACAAATCGGTGCGCCCGATGTCGCGTTCCCCCGTCTCAATGCGCTCAGTTACTGGCTCTACCTGTTCGGGGCGCTGGTCACGGTGGGCGGTTTCCTCGCTCCCGGCGGCGCGGCCGACTTCGGCTGGACCGCTTACACGCCGCTTTCCGACGCCATTCACAGTCCCGGCGCCGGTGCCGATCTGTGGATCATGGGCCTCGCGATCGCCGGTCTGGGCACCATTCTGGGTGCGGTCAACATGATCACCACGGTGGTGTGCATGCGGGCACCGGGGATGACGATGTTTCGGATGCCGATCTTCACCTGGAACATACTCGTCACCAGCATCATGATCTTGGGAGCGTTCCCGCTGCTGACCGCCGCGCTGCTCGGGCTGGCCGCCGACCGCCACCTAGGCGCGCACATCTACGACCCGGCCAACGGCGGAGTGATCCTGTGGCAGCACCTGTTTTGGTTCTTCGGCCATCCCGAGGTCTACATCGTTGCGATCCCGTTCTTCGGCATCATCACTGAAATCATCCCGGTGTTCAGCCGTAAACCGGTCTTCGGCTACACCGCCATGGTCTTTGCGACCGTGAGCATCGCCGCCCTGTCCACGGCGGTGTGGGCGCACCACATGTTCGCCACGGGCGCGGTGTTGCTGCCGTTCTTCAGTTTCATGTCCTATCTGATCGCCATCCCGACCGGCATGAAGTTCTTCAACTGGATCGGCACCATGTGGCACGGCCAGTTGACATTTGAAACCCCGATGCTGTTTTCGGTTGGGTTCGTGGTCACCTTTCTGCTGGGCGGTTTGTCCGGGGTGATGCTGGCCAGCCCGCCGATCGACTTCCACGTCACCGACACCTACTTCCTCGTCGCGCACTTCCACTACGTGCTGTTCGGCACCATCGTCTTCGCCACCTACGCCGGCATCTACTTCTGGTTCCCGAAGATGACCGGCCGACTGCTCGACGAACGGCTCGGCAAGCTGCACTTCTGGCTGACGTTCATCGGATTCCACACCACGTTTCTCGTCCAGCACTGGCTGGGCAATGAGGGCATGCCGCGCCGCTATGCCGATTACCTTCCCGCCGATGGGTTCACCACGCTGAACGTCGTATCGACGGCCGGGGCGTTCGTCCTGGGCGTGTCGATGCTGCCGTTCGTGTGGAACGTCTTCAAGAGCTACCGCTACGGCGAGCCCGTCACCGTCGATGACCCGTGGGGTCACGGCAACTCCCTGGAGTGGGCAACAAGCTGTCCCCCGCCGCGGCACAACTTCACCGAACTGCCCCGCATCCGCTCCGAGCGGCCAGCCTTCGAACTGCACTACCCCCATATGAGTGACCGCATGCGCGCCGAATCCCACATCGGTCGCGGCGTAGCGATGCGCTCACCACCAAGGGAGTCGACGGGCACGGCACAGGACCAGCCGCCGAATGAATAGGGCGGTGCTACGTCCCGATCCTGCTAGAGGCCGAAAAGGCTTACAGCGCTGCAGTTTGGCTTACACCCGGCCGGCCGCGACGGCGCCTTGGCACGGTCTCGATAGCGAATGGTGGGCGCCGCGGGTGCAGGGTGAGCGGGAACCCGATGGGATCCGGCACTGTCCCGCACCGGTGTGCGCGTGATTCCGAAGACCCGTCAGTTGTGCCGGGCGCGCCGCGTCCGTCGGTTCATCGCTTCGTGGAGTGCGCGGCATGGCCGTAGCGGTTGCGCGATGCACCCGCCGGTACGCACCGTAACCGGTCCGGTAGCACATCATCGGCGATGAGCACCCACCCACAGTGAAGGACGCCTCATGCCAACTCAGCCATTCACCGCCACCATTCTCGGAGCTCCCCGAATCGGCCCGCACCGCGAACTCAAACGCGCGATCGAGGGGTACTGGGCGGGGCGAATCACCCGCGCCGATCTGGAATCGGTGGGCGCCGAGCTGCGCCGAGAAACCTGGGCCGCCCTGACGATGGCCGGGCTGGACTCGGTACCGGTCAACTCCTTCTCCCTTTACGACCAGATGCTCGACACCGCTGTCCTGTTGGGCGCATTGCCGCCCCGCGTCACCGGCATCGTCGATGATCTCGACCGCTATTTCGCCGCGGCGCGCGGCACCGAGGAAGTAGCGCCACTGGAGATGACGAAGTGGTTCGACACTAACTATCACTACATCGTTCCCGAGATCGCCCCGAGCACCACGTTCACGCTGAACCCGGGGAAAGTGCTCGCCGAGCTCGAAGAGGCTCGGCAGCAGGGTGTTACCGCTCGACCGGTGATCATCGGCCCCCTCACGTTTCTGTCGCTGAGCAAGTCCGTTGAGGGCGCGCCCGCCCCGATCGCGCGACTTGGTGAGCTGATTCCGCTCTACACCCAGCTGCTCGGACTGCTCGCCGGGGCCGGGGTGGCGTGGGTTCAGTTCGACGAGCCGGTGCTGGTGACCGACATCCTGGACCACGGTCCCGAGTTGGCCGAGCGCACCTACACCACGTTGGGAGCGCACGCGGACCGCCCGGCGATCTTCGTCGCCACCTACTTCGGTGGGCTCGACGCCGCGCTGCCCTCCCTGGCGCGCACACCGATCGAGGCGATTGGCGTCGACCTCGTCGCCGGCGGCGACCCGGCCGCTGCGGCGCTGCGGCAGCTGGCCGACAAGATCCTGGTGGCAGGAATCGTCGATGGACGCAATGTCTGGCGCACGGATCTCGAGACGGCGCTAGACCGGCTGGCCAGCCTCCGGGGCGCGGCCCGATCGGTGGCTGTGTCGACCTCCTGCTCGACACTGCACGTGCCCTACTCGCTGACCGCCGAGAACGACATCGACGACCGACTGCGCCAGTGGCTGTCGTTCAGTGCCGAGAAGGTCGCCGAGGTCGTCACCCTGGCGGCGGCTCTGCACGGAGGGCGGGACTCGGTCGCCACGGCAATCAAGGCGTCCAATGCGGCCATCTCCTCCCGCACCTCTGACCCTCGACTGCGCAACGCGCACATCAGGACACGCATCGACGGCATCGCCACCTCGGGAAGCCGACGTGGACCCGCCGACGTTCGCCGAGCGAGCCAGGCAGCCGGGCTGCATCTACCGTCGCTGCCGACCACCACGATCGGCTCGTACCCGCAGACCGCCACGATCCGCAAGGCGCGCGCTGCACTACGATCAGGCGAGATCGACGCAATCGAGTACACCCGCCTCATGCGTGCCGAAGTCGCCGAGGTGATCAGGTTGCAGGAAGAACTCGGCCTCGACGTGCTGGTGCACGGCGAGCCCGAACGCAACGACATGGTGCAGTACTTCGCCGAACAACTCAGCGGCTTCTGCGCCACCACCAACGGCTGGGTGCAGTCCTACGGCACGCGCTGCGTGCGCCCACCGATCCTCTACGGCGACGTGTCCCGGTCGCATGCGATGACCGTGGACTGGGCGACCTACGCACAATCACTCACCGACAAGCCTGTCAAAGGCATGCTGACCGGTCCGGTGACGATCCTGGCCTGGTCGTTCGTTCGCGACGACCAGCCGCTAGCCGACACCGCCAACCAGATCGCGCTCGCCATCCGCGACGAGACCGTGGACCTGCAGTCAGCGGGAATCACCATCATCCAGGTCGACGAGCCGGCGCTGCGCGAACTGCTACCGCTGCGCTCCAAGGGCAAGGCGGGATACCTCGCCTGGGCGGTCGCCGCGTTCCGACTCGCCACCTGCGGGGTCGCAGACTCCACACAGATCCACACCCACCTCTGTTACTCGGAGTTCGGTGAAGTCGTCGGCGCGATCGCCGACCTGGACGCCGACGTCACCTCCATCGAAGCCGCCCGATCCCACATGGAGGTCCTCGACGACCTCAATGCGATCGGCTTCGCAAACAGCGTGGGCCCGGGCGTCTACGACATCCACTCGCCACGAATCCCCACGACCGCCAAGATCGCTGAATCGCTGCGATCAGCACTGAAAGCCGTTCCGGCCGAGCGCCTGTGGGTCAACCCCGACTGCGGGCTCAAGACCCGCGGCAGCACCGAGGTGAACGCCTCGCTGCGCAACCTCGTCACGGCCGCAGCACGAGTACGGGCCGAGGGCTGAGGGAGCTGCCAGGTGGGCGGCGCGATCACGGCCGGGCGTGCTGGCGCACGGGCACTTTCCGTGACGTGAAGGTCGCTCGGGTCGCGCTGCCCCACTTGTCGCCGACGATCACACGGTTTTCGGCTTTCGCAGAGCGTCATCCCCAGGATCTGCAAGACCACACATCGTCCGACGTGATCGTCGGGCTGCCGGGCAGCGCGCGACATCAGGGTCAAGATGCTCTCGCCGCGACGCGAGTGTTCTCATGCGGAGTAATATCAAGTACCACAACACTTTTATTGATCGAGGTTGACATGCCCGATACGGGACCCGAGGCGAGCTCTACTCACACCACGGATGCCACGGTCCGAGTCGCGTCCACGGTGATGCGCGTGCAGGACGTCGATCGCACGATCGCTTTCTATTGCGACGTGTTCGCGTGCCGCGTGGCTCTGCGCGAGCCCGATGCCGCGTTACTGATGGCCCCGGACGGTTTCCAGATCTACGTGTACTCGAAGGACTCGTCACGCCAGCCAGCAGTCGGGGCCGTCGGCGTCGAGTACCTCATGTGGGCGACCGATAGCGAGGCCGAATTGGGGCGCATCACTGAGCGTCTGCGGATCTACGATGCGTCGACCTACACCTACACCGAGAACGGAGTGACATTCGTCGAGGGCTGCAAACCCGATCACGGGCGCGTCATCATCGCCTACCCCGGTCCAGGAATGCTCCCCCGGGAGATGATCGCGGCTCGGTTTCGCGGGCACTGACACATGAATGTTTCAGCGTGAAGTCGAAGCGGTCGACTGCCGCGACGCTGGGCCCTGGCAGGCTTGGGGGTAGCCAGCCGACAGCACCGGAGCCGACTTCGGCGATGCCGCCACGGTCCGCCTGTCCGTGACGGCCATTGTCGGAAGTATTCGCAGCAGCATCTCCGGCCCGACTCCACCTGTCGGGACCTGGGATTCCTGGAGAACCGTGCCCGTCCCGACGCCCGCACGACCGCGTGCTTTGTCGTCCGATCCGGCGTGCGCCGCTGACCTGTCGGGCTGGCCTTCGAATAGAACCAGATTCATTGTCGGATACGGGCATCGAGTGCCCGCGAGTCGTCGCCGGTGAGCCGGCGGTGCATTGCCCTGGCAATTCTTAAGGCTTGAATCTTCGCGCGCTCGGCGTTCTGCCCCTGATACATCTGGT
Source organism: Mycolicibacterium sp. TUM20985 (assembly GCF_030295745.1). Classification (NCBI taxonomy): domain Bacteria; kingdom Bacillati; phylum Actinomycetota; class Actinomycetes; order Mycobacteriales; family Mycobacteriaceae; genus Mycobacterium; species Mycobacterium antarcticum. The sequence continues at coordinate 2,498,261 of NZ_AP027291.1, read as the reverse complement.
CAATGGTGCTGTCCCACAGTGTGAGCCAGCGCAAAAAGTGCGCGGCAGTCAGTGCGTGGCCATCGTGGACGACTTGATGAGCGAGCACCGCGCTGCCTTGATACAGCCCGGCGTGGAACAGCACGGTCTGCCAGAAGTCGACCATGACCGGGAGGTGGGATTGCAGGCCGGCCATGCGAATCTGAGCGAACGGTTCGGCGAGGATGTCATCGACGAGCACCCTGCCGTAGAAGCGAACCAACAACGCTTCCACATCGGCGCGGCACGCTAGATCCAGCCGCGCCCGTGCTGGTATTAGGGCGCCCATGCGAGCGCCCCCGCGGTGAGGGCAACGGCCAATGCGGTCAGCACTGCGACCTTGGCCAGCTCCAACGCTATGTATGCCCAATGCATTCTCGAGCGCGGCAGGACCGCCCCGGCAAGGACGCGGTCCGTGCGTCTGTTCAGCGGCGGGCGGACGACGACCACCTGAATGACCAGCACTACCGCAACCGAGGCGAGCAGGACGGGCGCGGGCTGCTCCGGTCTGGCGACATAGCAGGCGACCAAAAGTACCAACAGCAGAGCGATTTCGACACCGTTGAGCGCCTTGAACACGAGCCGGCCGATGCCCAGCCCCACCGGCAACGTCACTCCCGGCGCACGAAACTTGATGGGTGCTTCCAAAAACGAGATCGCGACAACCATGCCGAGCCACAACATCGGCACGAGCAGCTGAGCGTACCGGGCAGCGCTCACCCCGCCACCAGCCTGGCCAAACACGGCTCGGGCTCGACGAACAGCTCGAGGTACGCCCACCTCGGCGGCTGCGGGGCCTTTCGACGGCCGTCTGTCGCGGGGTTGTCGGCGAGCAAGCCTTGCAACGGCCCTGAATGAATCCCACATCCCACTCCCGGATGCGATCGAGCCAGCTCCCGGACCGGGCAGGGCTGTAGTCGAATGATCCGCTCCTGCGGAGCCGTTGGCGCGTGGCCGTCGACCACCGCCAGTTCGTCTGCGGTCTCGAGTTCGGCGGCGAATCCCATCGGCGTGACGACGACGGTGCTACGCAGTGCCGTGCGATCAAGGGGCTCATCGGCATCGTCGGGCGGCGCTGCGACACGCTCAACGGCCGCGCCCTTTGATGCCGTGGTCCGGGTGGCCCATTTCCGTCCCGCGGGCTGCGCACGACGAGCACGCGTCTGCACGGTCTTGCCCAGCTCCACCCCGAGCACCTTGGCGAGAATCGGGTAATCCAGATGTGCCTCGACCGCGAAATGGCCCGCCCGCGGTCGCCCGGGTGACGCGTCTGCCTCTTCGGTCACCTCACAAACGTCCTTTCCGTAGATTTAACGGACATACTTCCTCTATATTAACAGGTCCCAACGGAGCGGAGTCATCGGGACAATCGACGCCTCGGGGCCGAGCGGATTCACGAGGTCGCTGTCCGACCTGCGACCGTTCCGTCTTCGACACTTCGCGGTCGGCCGCTGGATAGGCTGGGGTCGTCGGCTCGACACGAGGAGCGGCCCGTGGTCACGTTGGACCGTTTGGTGAACGTCCTGGGAGGCTATGGGGTTCGCTTGATTTTCTGTTCGGTGCCACGGGCTACCGAACTGCGCACCGTGGTGATGCACGAGAGCGCCCACGGCCGTGTGGTAGTCGGCGATGTCCTCATGGCCATCGGCGCCCGTTCGGCGGAAGAGGCGGTGCGCTGGGCGGTGGCGGCCCGGGCTGTCGCCGTGCTATTCCGCGACGACGAACACGCCACGTTCGGCGGTGAGGACCCGCCGATCGCGATGATGGTGGTGGACCCCGCCGTATCCTGGAGCGAGTTGGCCGCAGTCGTGCACGGACTGGTGCTGGAGGGCCGCGAAACCGAATCCGGACGTGGACCCACGGATTTGTTCGCCTTGGCCGACAGCTTGGCCGACGCCATCGGCGGCGCGGTGACCATAGAGGATCGGCTCTCGCGGCTCCTGGCCTACTCACGGCTACAGCAGCACACCGACCCGGCGCGGGTCGAGACGATCCTGGACCGTGAAGCCTCCGAGCCGCTGCGCGCATTGTTCAAAGCCCGCGGAGTGCCGGCACACCTAGCGGCGTCCGACGAACCGCTCTTCGTGGCCGCCGACGTCGCACTGCACATGACGGGACGGATGGTTGTTGCAGCGCGCGCAGGGACCGAAGTGCTTGGCGCGGTATGGATCACCTGTGCGGCACCGCTGGACGGCGCGCGCCTGACGGCGTTGGCCGATGGTGCGCGCACCGTGGCCTTGCACCTGTTGCGGTCACGGGCCAGCGCAGACTTGGAGCGCCAGGTCGAATCCGATCTGGTCATCCGCTTGCTCGAGGGCACAGTTGACGCCGCAACCCTGGCCAGCAAACTCGGACTTCCGCAGCATCCGTTACGGGTGATCGCTGTCCGCGCACACGTGGGTGAAGAAAAACACGCTCCGTTGCTGCTGGCCTTCGAACGAGCCACGACGGGATTCGGCTGGTCGCGACCGGGTCGCAGCGCGCTATCGGGCACCACCGTCTACACGGTACTGCCCGGTGAGCCGCCGGCGGCGGCGCATCGCTGGGTGTCCGACTTGCGGGCAGCGCTTCCTGCTGGGGCCACGGTGCTGGCCGGGATCAGCGGTATCGCCGACGCAGCCGAGCTGGTGGCCGCGCGCCAGGAGGCCGACGAGTGCCTGGCGCTGCACGAGGTTCGCCCACCCGGCGACGGGAAGTCCCCGGTCTACGACGAAGCGTGGGACGACATCCTGCTGGAACGGTTGCGCACCGCTGCACGCTCCGGGCGCACGCCGACCCGGGGTCCGGTGACCGAATTGCGTCGGCACGATAATCAACACGCCAGCCAATACGTAGCTACCCTGCGCGCATGGTTGGAGGAACAAGGTGATCCCGTCGCCGCGGGTGATCGACTGGGCGTGCACGAGAACACCGTGCGCTACCGGCTCCGCAAGATGGCCGAAGTGACGGATCTGGGCTTGGACGACGCACGCACCCGGCTCGCGATGATGATCGAACTCACCGCCACCGACGGCGGCTAACCTCCGTCGTCGGGATCCGGCGACGTGTTGCTGCCGTCGCCGACATCTGTCGACAATCCGTGCCCTTGGGTAGTGGTGAATTCGTCGACCTCGATCGCTGCCAATTCGACGTGTGCAGTCGCTTCAGCGCCTACGCGCAGATCTCTGAGGCCCGTTGTCGAAATACCCCAACAAGCCCTCGACCAATTGTCCGATTCCGGCAAACCGATCCGGGACTGTGCCCGCCATCATGGAGGACAACAACCAAGTTTTCAGCAAAGGAGGCATGCAATGGTCGGCGTCGAACGTCTGGACGGTGGGCCGCGGTCGGCGATCGTGGTGGGTGCAGGCATCGTTGGGCTGTCGACGGCATGGTTCTTGCAAGAGCGTGGAGTCGACGTGACCGTGATCGACCGCACCGGGGTGGCCGCTGGCGCCTCCTGGGGCAACGCCGGATGGATCGCACCGGCGCTGACGCTTCCCCTGAACTCCCCCGCCGCACTGCGCGGGGGGCTGCGCTCCCTGCGTAACCCCTCCGCCCCATTGCACATCCCTCTGACCGCGAACTCCGGGCTTGCGAGCTTCCTGGTCCAGTTCGCTCTGAACTGCCGTCGATCGTCGTGGAAGCGGGCGGTGCAGGCAAACGTGCCCCTCAACGAGGAATGCATCGAAGCCTTTGACGTACTAGTCAATAACGGAGTCGACGCGCCGGTGACCGACGCCCCGATCACCGCCGTGTTCTGTACCACGAACGCCGCAGAACGCATGATGGGCGAACTGCGCCTGCTCGAAGGTGCCGGACAAACCCTGTCTGTCAACGCATTGTCCGGCGAAGCGCTGCGCGAACAAGTGCCCCTGGCGTCACCGGCGATCAAAGCCGCGCTCAACGTCAACGGCCAGCGCTTCATCGACCCCGGCCGATTCGTCGCGGCCCTGGCAGCGGCGGTCATCGCCCGGGGGGCAACGATACTCACGCTGGAAGTCAGCGACGTCCTGAGCTCCGGCAGCGGCGTCACGGTATACCCGCGTAGCGGGGCGCCACTGACCGCCGACACCGCAGTGATCGCCGCCGGTGCCTGGTTGTCTCGGCTGGCGGGGCACCGGGCACGCATCCCGGTGCAGGCTGGTCGCGGCTACTCATTCACCGTGCCCGTGGACCGCCCCATTCCGGGACCCATCTACCTGCCTGACGTGCGGGTGGCGTGCACGCCCTACCAAGGCGCCCTGCGCGTATCGGGCACCCTAGAGTTCCGCGACCCACACGAACCGGCGGACCCCGAACGGGTAGGCGCCATCGTCGCCTCCGCCAAACCGCTACTGGACGGAGTCCGCTGGGCCGAACGCAGTGACATCTGGGTCGGTTCGCGACCGGTCACCCCCGACGGTCGCCCCCTCATCGGTGAAATCTCTCGAGGGGTTTACGTGGCGGGCGGACACGGCATGTGGGGACTGGCACACGGCCCGGTCACCGGCCGCCTTCTGGCCGAATACATGACCACCGGCAAACAGCCCGAAGCCCTGCGCGACTTCGACCCGCTACGCCGCGGGCGCCACTGAGACACCTCCGGCACCCGGAAATCCACCCGGCACGAAGCCAGCCCATCACGGGCCCTCCAGTCGTCAGGGGCGGCGCTCAGCTCCGGCCCGCCCCTGGCGACAACCACTCTGCCCACACGAAGGACACTCCACAATGACCAGCACCGAACGTATTTGGATGACGCCACAGGCGCACTCCCGTCTGCAGACGGAACTTTCCGCCCTGTGTTCGCGTCCCAGTATCGAGGTTCCCGAAGACTTCATGGAATACGACGACACCCTCGTCGCGAACCACGTCGCGCGTCGTGTACGCATCCGCCAGCTTGAAGACCTGCTGAAGCACGCCGTCGTCGGTGAGGATCCACCCGACGACGGCATCGCCGAACCGGGGATGGTGCTGACCATCCGCTACGACGACACCGGCGAAATCGAAACCTTTCTACTCGGCGTGCGTGGCGCCGAAGACGCAGGCATCGAGGTGTATTCAATACACTCACCACTTGGCAGCGCGATTGCCGGCGCGCGGGTCGGTGAACAGCGCACCTACGGCATTCCCAACGGGACCCACTTGCCAGTGACGCTGCTAAAGGCGGTGCCCTACAGCGGAATTACCCGAATTCGCAAGGTACACCGCGCATCCACCGCCGCCCGACACTCACCACCGGCACGCGCCGGCGGACATACAGCGACAGCGGCGCGACCAAGACCCGTCATCCCCCCCTCCACGTAGACCGCTGGACACGTGAACATCGACGCGCGGCCACAACCAAGCAGATCGCCGCGCAAGCACGACGCAAGTTCTGAGGAACCGACGACACACCCCCGACCGACATTGGACACGAAGGAACCGACATGCCCACAACCCCATGCGTATGGATCTCGCTGCAGGCCCATGAACGGCTACGGCGGGAACTGGACACGCTGCGCTTCTTGTACTCCGCCGGAGTCGCCGATGGGGATGACGACGAAAACGCCGCCGCCGTCCGGCGCGCGTGGGAGGGAAGGATGCAACAGATTCATGACCTGCTGATGCATGCTGTCGTCGGCGATGACCCACCCAACGACGGAGTAGCCGAACCCGGAATGGTCGTCACCATCCGCTACGACGCCACCGGCGACACCAGCACGTTCCTGCTGGGAGCGCATGGCGCCGAATTCGCAGACATCGACGTCTACTCCATCCAATCCCCATTGGGCGCTGCCATCGCCGGCGCACGCCCCGGCGCACGCCGCACCTACAGTCCATCTGCTGGCGGCTCTCTTACGGTCACACTGCTCAACGCAGTGCCCTATGGCATCCACGTCGCCGACCTGAACGAAACCGCTCCGCGCTGATGTCACGGCGTCAAAGGGCAATGCCCACAGGCGCTATCAACGTCCACTCCAGTCCGCAGGTCCCAGCATCACCTCGTCAATACCCGGCCAGGGTCGACAGTTGAAGCGACGGCGCGGAGGAAAGTTGTGGCACGCGGAACCACCTGTGGACGCCGAAACATGATCGACGAAATCGACCCGATAGGGGGCTTGTTCCTACTAATAGCCGTCGGCTGGCTGATCGTCGCCACCGTATACGGATGAGACGATCGTCGATGACGACCGAACGGCCGCACTCGAATGCACCGCCGCGCGAGCATCCAAATGCCGGGCAGGTGAGCGCTTGTCACGAAGCCCGGCTTGGGCAATTACCAGTTACGCGGCGGACGCGGGGGCGTCGAGGCCAACCGCGCCAACGCCCTGTTGGACGCCCACCACGACAACCCGGAGTTGGGCTACCGCTACCTCGTAGAGGAGGCCCGCGAGGCCGCTAAGCCAATGGCCGAGCGCACTGCCTGGCGGATCTGCGCCAGCAACCAGTGGTCGAGCGTGTTTCGGGAAGAAACGCGGCAAGAACGGCAAAGTGGACCCTCCGGTGCACGGCGATCCTGTGGAGCGGAACTTCACCGCAGATGCCCAAGCCGGGGCTGCGTCGGGCCATCCTCGACGCGGTTGACGTGGCGTGCTGCGTGGTTGCGAGCCAGGCGTCTATCGGTGGCAACTCGGTCCGGCGAAGAGCGCGGCGGCCTGACCACTCGAAGTGGCCTGACCGCTCGGGGAATACCACCCCGGGTGGACACTATGACGTGGCTCTTTCTGCAACAGTGTTCAAAGTCGAACTTGGCGTCTCCGATGTCGATCACAGTTACTACGCCGATCACACGCTGACCGTGGCCCGTCATCCCACTGAGACCGATGAGCGGATGGTGGTGCGGTTGTTGGCGTTTGGGCTGCGCGCACACCGGCTCAGCGACGTCGACGGTGAGTTGGCGTTCGGGTCAGGCTTGTCCACCCCTGGCGTACCGGACTTGCGGCTCGCCGACTACACGGGCCGGATCCTGGAGTGGATCACCGTTGGCCAGCCCGATGGACGCGCCTTGGGCAAGGCCTCCAGCCAGGCCGAACAGGTGCTGCTGTTCCCGTACGCCGCCGGAGCGGCCACCTGGTGGCGCACCGTCGGCCCCAAAGTGGCGGGGCTGCCGAACCTGTCTGTGGTGCAGATACCGCACGAGCCGGTGCAGCAGCTGGCTCAGACTGTGGATCGACGGGTCGCGGCGCAGGTGATGGTGATCGAAGGTCAGGTGATGATGACCGTGGGCGGTGTCGACGTCACCTTCAGGCCCGAGCCATTGGAGTGAACATCTGAGCCAGAGTTGATGAACCTAGTCGATAGCGTTAGCGCCATGGACGCTGACGTCATCGTTGTCGGGGCGGGCTGGGCCGGGCTGGTCGCCGCCGGCGAGCTCGCAGAGCGGGGCAAGACTGTCCTCGTCGTCGAACGGGAGCGTGGGGCCCGTAGTCAACAGATGAAGGCCGATCGAGTGCACTCACGATCCAATATCAATTAGGCGGCGTTCGTTAACGTCGGGCCCAGACTGCAACAGTGCATCGGGTCACCGCGGCGCAGCAGCGTGTCTCCCGGATTGACGGTGGCGCGTCGTCGTTCTCCAAGAAGTTTTCCAGCTCGCCTCCATGGACACAGTTACGATTCCGATTTCGTCAATATTCTTCAAGAGCGCTGTCGCAGATCGTCTTTCGTTACGGAAGGCTCCTGGGCGGTCGTGAGGTCCGCTCCCCTGCTACGAGGCAATCCGTCGTGGTGTCTGGCACTTTGAAGTCTTTTCAGATTCCCGCCGGCACTCACACGTCTTTCTGGACAGCCCAGCGAAGAATCGTCCGCGACTAGTTGAGAGCTCGCAGGTCACGGACTCGCTTCACTCTTAACTAGTTCCGGATCGGACAGTGCTTTTCGGCCTGACCTGGGCGTTCGCGGTTCCCGGCTGCGCCGCCAGGACGGCCACCACTGTAGGCATCCGATGTACCTGCATGGCTTGCAGTTTCATTCGGCTAATGAATGCGACGTACACGGCTGTGCCGGTCGGCATCGACAGACCGGTGGGTGCGCCCCTGCTCTTCCCGTTCGAGCGGCCTCCAGGGCTTCCAGCGGCCTAGCATACTTTCGTCACAAGGACGTAATAGGCTGTGTTGCAGTGGATTCCATGTTTACACGGCGGGCTGATTAGGTCAGCCTCGAAGGTTGGCCCGCGTCGCCCCAGGAACTCAGGCGTGTCGCCGTAGACGGCGACCCTCCTGACCTGGACGCGCTGGCGTTTCATCTCCCAGGCATAGAGCCGCGGACCCGGTTCGTCACATTCCACGCACTGTGATCTTTCGACTGCCTGTCGAGCGTCCCTCTCGATGACGACCACGGAGGGGTGCAACACGTTCTACACCCCTGGCACGGACCCCTGCCCTGCCCCTAACCTCGTCGCCGCCCGGGCGCCCAGGCGGCTGCCGAGCGCGCCCAATCTCGTGTGTGCGCCTCGATGGAGAGGTTTGCGCGTATGCCTTAACTCTGGCGTGGATCGGGGTACGTTCGGCGTCTTGGCTCGGTGGTGGTCGCGTCGGCGGCGGCTCGTGCGGTCTTGAGGAGTGGAGCGCAAGATGACTGGTGCGGCGTCAGGTAATGACAGCAGCGACGGTGCGGAAGGCGTCGTGGCCCCTAGGCTGCCCGATGGTGCAACGCTACCGTTTCCGCCAACGCCGTCCGCGAGCACCGCGGGCCGCACGCTGCAGGAATCGACGTACGCGCAACGGGTGACACCGCCTCGCCTGCATGATGATCCACCCAACATCGTGATCGTCCTGATCGACGACGCCGGGCCCGGGCTGCCGACCACGTTCGGCGGCGAAGTCCGCACCGAGACGATGGACCGAATATGCGCCGAAGGCGTCTCCTACAACCGGTTCCATACCACCGCGATGTGTTCACCGACACGGGCATCGCTGTTGACCGGCCGCAATCACCACGAGATCGGCAACGGGCAGATCGCCGAACTGGCGAATGACTGGGACGGCTACGCCGGACACATCCCAACCAGCAGCGCACTGGCAGCCGAGGTACTCAAGGACTACGGATACAGCACGGCGGCGTTCGGGAAGTGGCACAACACCCCGGCGGAGGAGACCACCGTCGCCGGTCCCTTCGAGAACTGGCCCACTGGAATGGGATTCGAGTATTTCTACGGGTTCCTCGCCGGTGAGGCCTCGCAGTACGAGCCGAACCTGGTGCGCAACACCACCGTCGTGTTGCCGCCGAAGACACCGGAGGAGGGTTACCACCTTTCGGAGGATCTGGCCGACGACGCTATTACCTGGCTGCGCAATCACAAGGCGCTCCAAGCCGACAAGCCGTTCTTCATGTATTGGGCCAGCGGCTGCCTGCACGGCCCGCACCACGTCATGAAGGACTGGGCGGACAAGTATGCGGGCAAGTTCGACGACGGGTGGGACGCCTACCGGGAGCGGGTGTTCGACCGGGCCAAGGACAAGGGGTGGATCCCGCAGGACTGCGAACTCACCGAGCGCGACGAGACGTTGGCGTCGTGGGAGAGCATCCCCGAGGACGAGAGGCCCTTTCAGCGTCGGCTGATGGAGGTGGCCGCCGGTTTCGCCGAACACGTCGACGTCCAGGTCGGTCGCCTGGCCGATGAGTTGGATCGGCTCGGCTACGCCGAGAACACGCTATTCCTCTACATCTGGGGTGACAACGGGTCCTCGGGGGAGGGACAGAACGGGACGATCGCGGAACTGTTGGCGCAGAACGGCATTCCGACCACCATCCGCCAGCACATCGACGCCTTGGACGAACTGGGCGGACTCGACGTGCTCGGTTCACCGAAGGTCGACAACCAGTACCACGCGGGTTGGGCGTGGGCGGGGGTTACCCCGTACAAGGGCATGAAGCTGCTCGCCAGCCACCTCGGGGGCACCCGCAATCCGATGGCGATCCGGTGGCCGAAGAAGGTCAAGCCCGATCCGGTGCCGCGCGATCAGTTCCTGCACTGCAACGACGTGGTGCCCACCATCTACGAGATCCTGGGCATCGAACCGCCGCTCGTCGTGAACGGGGTACCGCAGATCCCGATGGCCGGGGCCAGTTTCGCGCGCACCCTCACCGACCGCTCGGCAGCCGGCGGGAAGAAGACGCAGTACTTCGAGATCATGGGCAGCCGGGCGATCTACTTCGACGGCTGGATGGCCTCCGCGTTCGGCCCCCGCACGCCGTGGCTGCCCGGGCTGCCCGCTGGTTTCGAGACGTGGACGCCGGACGACGACCGCTGGGAGCTCTACAACCTCGACGACGACTGGTCACAAGCCCGCGATCTGGCCGCCGAGATGCCGGAGAAGTTGGCGCAGATGCGCGAACTGTTCGCCATCGAGGCCGCCCGCAACCAGGTGCTGCCCGTGGGAGCCGGGCTGTGGGTACCCGTCTACCACCCCGAACTTCGCATCGCCCCGCCGTATCGGGAGTGGGAGTTCCCCGGCGACCTGACCCGCATGCCGGAGTTCTGCGCCCCCGCGCTGGGCAACAAGAACAACACCGTCACCATCGAGGCCGACCTGCCGGCGAACGCCAACGGGGTGCTCTACGCCCTCGGCGGTGTCGCCGGTGGACTCACCTGCTACCTCGACGACGGCTACCTCTGTTACGAGTACAACCTGTTCATCCTGACCCGCACCAAGATCCGCTCGGCGGCAAAGCTCCCCGCCGGGGCCACGACCATCACCGTCGACACGTCCTACGCCCAGGTGCGACCGGCCGGCCCGCTCGACATCACCCTGCGGGTCGGTGCCGACGAGGTCGCGCAGGGCCAGGTCCCGATGAGTGCACCGCTTGCCTTCACCGGGAACGACTGTCTGGACATCGGAGTCTGCCTCGGCTCACCGGTATCCCTGGACTACTACGACCGCGCGCCCTTCCCCTTCGAAGGCCACATCGACCGCGTCCACGTCGCCTACACCTGAACCGCAAGGCCCTACGCGCAACTGTGATCACCCGAGGTGGTCGCCACCGCTCATGCCAGGCTGGTTGCGCGGCTGGGCGTTTCACGGTGCACCATGCCCACGGTGCTGGTGGTGAACCGCAGATTGGCGTCCTCGACGGAGCCCTCGCGCAGCACCTTGAGGTCCGAGCGACAGTTCATCGACATCTGCCACGGTGCTGTGTCGCCCTGGCGCGGGAGTTGGTCGATTGATCGCTTCACATAGCCGGCGCCGAGGTCCAGCAAGGGTCGAGTCGCCATGTCGGGATCGCTGACTTCCGGACAGCAGATGCCATGACCGTGGGCGTCCATGTAGTCCAGCAACCGGCAGAAGTGTTCGCACAACAGGCCGATCTTTAGCGTCCACGACGAGTTGGTGTAGCCGAAGGCGGAGGCGAAGTTTGGGACACCGCTGAGCATGAAGCCCTTGAACGCCACCATGTCGGGCAAGCTCACTTCGGCGCCGTCGACGGGAAGCCTCATGCCGCCGAATTCCAGGCCCTGCAACTGGTCGCCTGATCACCGAACATCCCGAACGGGCCGACCAATTCATCACGGACACCCTCGGTGCGCTGCAGGCGGCCAGCCCCGAACTCAAACACTCGGTACTCACCTTCATCGACGAATAATGCAGCGCCTCACGCGCGGCAACACGCCTCTACACCCACCGCAACACCGTGCTGCGCCGCATCGAACGCGCAGAACGACTACTACCTCGGCCACTCGAGCAGACCAGCGTTCATGTCGCCGCAGCCCTGGAAGCGCAGCTCTGGAGCGGCGATATCGCCTGACAAAACCGGGAACGTGCGCTTGGTGGGCGGTATTGACGATGTCGGAAACATTCGATTGTTGACGACGGTTGAAATCTAGGCCAGTCGCGACGGTGAAAAGTAGGCCACCCATACAGATTGGATGGGTGATCTCCTTGGAAGATTGGGCCTTGATTCGGCATCTTCACCGCAGCGAGGGTCTGTCGCAGCGGGCTATCGCACGGCAGATGGGTATTGCGCGCGACACTGTGGCTGGGGCGTTGGCCAGCGACGTCCCACCGAAATATGAGCGGCGGGCGGTGACGCCGGCGATCGATACCGTGGAGCCACGGATTCGGGCTTTGTTGTCGGCCTATCCCGGGATGCCGGCGACGGTGATCGCGGAGCGGATTGGGTGGACGGGTTCGATCTCGTGGTTTCGGGAGCGGGTCCGGGCGGTTCGCCCGGAGTACCTGCCCGCTGATCCGGTGGATCGCCTCGAGCATCCGCCCGGTCGGGTGGCGCAGTGCGATCTGTGGTTCCCGGCGCCCAAGATCGCGGTGGGGTTCGGTCAGGAGGCGATGCTGCCGGTCTTGGTGATGGTGGCGGCGTTCTCAAGGTTCATCGCCGCGGTGATGCTGCCGTCGCGCCAAACGATGGATCTGGTGGCCGGGATGTGGCAGCTGCTGGCGAGCAGCTTCGCCGCGGTGCCGCACGAGTTGTGGTGGGACAACGAAGCCGGGATCGGACGTCGGGGCCGGTTGGCCGATCCGGTGACTGCGTTGATGGGCACGCTGGGATCGCGGATGGTGCAACTCAAACCCTATGACCCCGAATCGAAGGGAATGGTGGAACGAGCCAACCGCTACCTGGAGACCTCGTTCCTGCCCGGACGCAGCTTCGACTCCCCGCACGACTTCAATAGTCAACTGGGGCAATGGCTTCCGACCGCCAACAGTCGTCATGTGCGTGTCCTCGACGGGCGTCCCGTTGATTTCCTGGATCGTGATCGAGCTCAGATGCTGGTCCTGCCACCCGTGCCTCCGGTGATCGACACCGTGGCGCACCAACGGCTGGGACGGGACTACTACGTCCGGGTGGCCGGCAATGACTACTCGGTGGATCCGACGGCGATCGGTCAACTCGTCGACGTTCGCACCACCCTGGCCCAGGTGACGGTGAGCCGATCCGGGCATCTGCTGGCGGCTCATGACCGCTGCTGGGCGGCACGTCAAACCCTGACCGACCCGGCCCACGTCGCGACCGCCGCGGCGATGCGCCGCCAATTCCAGACGGGCCCGGCTCCACTGGCAGGCGAGCATCTGGCGCGGGACTTGGCCGAGTACGACCGTGCCTTCGGTGTCGACTTCACCAGCAGTGCAACCGGATTCGACGGGGAGGTGGCCTGAGATGGCGGAGGATCCGATCAAGGACATCTTGCACTACGCGCAAGCGCTGAAGGCGCCACGAATCAGGGATGCGGCAGCCCGGTTGGCCGAGCAAGCCCGTGAAGCCAGCTGGAGTCATGAGGAGTATCTCGCTGCGGTGCTGTCCCGTGAAGTCGCCGCCCGCGAAGCCTCCGGTGCAGCGACCCGTATCCGCTCAGCAGGGTTCCCGACGCGTAAGTCACTGGAGGACTTCAACTTCGATCACCAACCTGCTCTCAACCGTGACATGATCGCCCACCTCGGTACCGGTGTCTTTCTGGCCAAGGCCCGCAACGTAGTGCTCCTCGGCCCGCCGGGCACCGGCAAGACTCACTGTGAGTCTTGAAACGGGCTCCTAGAGTCCTGGCGTCGCCCGTGGAAGGGTCGGTGCCTGTGGCCACGACTGACTCGAAAGACTCATTGGCCGATCACCGTAACGGCGGTCGTGCCCTTGCTGTGGATATGTCGTCGTTGGCCACTGGCACCGGCCTGGCCCACCCTGTTGGCCTGATCAGAAGCCTGGCCGGCCCTTTCGGGGTCGTGCCTCATCACAGTCTTGCCGTCACGGTGACCTTCCTCCAGGCCGGTGCCGACCTTGATGCACCCCACCGAAATGGAGGAACACCATGAAACCCATGTTGGCAGAAACCGTCGACTTCGTCATCGGCGTCGACACCCATCGCGATTCACACACCGCCGCCGTGGTCACCGCCGGCGGGGGGCTCGTCGAACGACTCACCGTGGCCACCGACGCGTTCGGCTTCCGCAAGCTCGACGTCTTGGCCGCAACGCACGCCACTGGCCGGCGGGTCTGGGCGATAGAGGGCACCGGCAGCTTCGGCGCGGGTTTGACTACCCATCTGCTCGAACGTGGCGAATGGGTCGTTGAGATCGACCGTCCCGCCCGCCCGGCACGCCGTGACGGAGCGAAGTCAGATGATCTGGATGCCGTGCGAGCCGCGCGCGAGGCACTGGCACGCGAGCACCTCGCTGCCCCGCGGGCTCGCGGTGACCGAGAGGCGATGCGTGTACTGCTGACCACCCGCGAAGGTGCAATCGTCGCCCGCACCAAAGCAATTGGCCAACTCAAAGCACTCATCGTCAACGCTCCCCAAGCGCTGCGCGATCAACTGCGTCGCGGCACCACCGACGAGCAACTCAACCGCTGCGCACGGCTTCGCACCCTTCCCAGTCACTCCGTGGAGCACCGCGCGACCGTGCGGGCCATCCGTGCCACTGCTCGCCGCGCACTGATGCTGGAAGCCGAAGCCGCAGAACACGAAACCGAACTGGAGCTCCTCGTCACCGCCGCCTGCCCGCAACTGCTCGAGCGCCCCGGAATCGGCGTCATCACCGCCGCCCAATTCCTCATCTCGTGGTCACACCGCGGCCGCATCCGCAACGAAGCCGCCTTCGCGGCCCTAGCCGGTGCAGCACCGATTCCAGCCAGCAGCGGCGCCACCGTGCGACACCGCCTCAACAGAGCCGGGGACCGACAACTCAACCGCGCACTGCACACCGTGGCATTGACTCGCCTCCGTTTCGAACCGACCACCAAGGCCTACGCCGCGCGACGCACGGCCGAAGGAAAGACACCCCGAGAGATCAAACGCTGCCTCAAACGCGTCATTGCCCGCGAGGTCTACCGCATCATGCAGACCCACGCGGCGTCGATCACCTCCGTCGAGAAGGTGGCTTGACAGACATAGAAGCATCCTCGCGACCGGCCTGGCCATCAAAGCCGCCCAGACCGGGCACCGGATCGCGTTCGCCACCGCAGTGGACTGGGTCGCCCGCCTCAAAGCCGCCCACAACGCGGGTCGCTTGCCCGCCGAGTTGGCCAAGCTGCGGCGCATCGGACTGCTCGTCGTCGACGAAGTCGGCTACATCCCATTCGAGCAGGACGCCGCGAACCTGTTCTTCCAGCTGGTCTCCAGCCGCTACGAACATGCCTCGCTGATCTTGACCTCGAACCTGCCGTTCGCCCGCTGGGGTGATGTGTTCGGCGACCAGGTCGTCGCCGCGGCAATGATCGACCGCATCGTCCACCACGCCGACGTCCTCACACTGAAGGGATCCAGCTACCGCCTCAAAGACACCGGAATAGACACCTTGCCCTCCGCCCGAGCCGACAACACGGCACAATAAACCACGACCACGTGGCCTACTTTTCACCGTCGCTCCTGGCCTACGTTTAGACCGTCGTTAACATCGATCCCGCGGCAATGGAACAGGATCAACGGCAGCTGGCTGACAACTGCTGGCCCTCCTCGTTGAGTCCGAGATCCTCAAGAGACGTCAGCGGCGACTGAAGGCTCATTACAACGTGTTTCGTCGTCGGTCGGCTCGCGAGGCTCAGGGTCGCGGTCGGTCAGGACCGCGCGCGCTCGCGACCCGTCGGCCGCTCCCCCACTGCTTCTTTCAGGTCCGTGTAGGCCTGCAATGTGTGGCGCGCGAGCTCGGCCAGATCGTCGATGGCCGCGGCGTTGGCGACGAACCCAAAGTCCATCTGGTCGTGGTAGGAGGTGAGCGTGGCGTTCAGCCCGATCGAGGCGGCGAGTGCGGAGACCGGATAGATGCCCACGAGGCGGGCACCGTTCAGATACCGGGGCTCCCTGGCGCCCGGCACGTTGGAAACAACCAAGTTGCAGGCGGGGTGCCCGACCCGGTCCAGATGCGTCGAGGCGGCCAGACCCGCGAGCGCGACGACTCCGACCGCGTAGGTCATCGCGGCATCCTTCGACATTCCGCGCAGCTCCTTTTTGGCCGTGGCGATCGAGTCCACCACCTGCCGGATCCGCTCCGGCACGGTCGCGCCGGGCTCGCCGAGCCGCACGAACATCGCCGACACCCGGGTGCCGATCGCGTTGTCGCCATCGGCGCGCAGCGACACCGGACACATCGAGATGAACGGGTGGGCAAAGGCGCGGCCGGTCTCCCGCAGGTAGGCATGCAGCCCGGCGTCGATCACGGTGACGGCCACGTCGTTGAGGGTCGCCCCGAAGTGCCGGCTGATCTCGTGCATCTCCTCGAGCGGCAGCGCGAGCGTCGCGAACCTGCGCCCCATTGTGAGCGGCTCGTTGGTCGGGGCGTGCTGCGCCGTGAACGGCAGGCTGCCGTCGAGATGCGAGCCCACGAGCCCAGCGAGCGTCTTGCGCAGCGCGCCGACCGAGACCTGGTTGAGCGCCTCTACCTGCGTGACCGCCGCGCGGATTGAGTCGGCGATTCTCTGCGCGACCGGCGTCGGCGGGCGCGGCGTGGGTGCCGGCACGCCAAGCGCGAAGGCGGGCTTGGAGACCGTCCGCTCTGCGGACATGCTCAGGCCTGCGTACAGGACCTTCATTCCGGAGGCGCCGTCGATGATGGAGTGATGGGTCTTCGTGTAGATCGCGAACATGCCGCCCGGTACCCCATCGATCACCCAGCAGCGAAACAGCGGGCGGTCGCGATCGATCATCGGCTCGTGCAGATCGGCCACGAGCCGCAGCAGGTCGTCATAGCAGGCTCCCGCGGGCAGCGACAGATGCTGGATGTGGTGGCTCGGGTCCCAGCTCGCCACCTCCCGAAAATGGGGCGCGCCGCCGCCCAGGAGCTCGGGGACATAGGTGAACGGCGGCGCCGGCCGCTGCGCCCGGTAGGCCTCCACGATCTCGCGCACGACGGGCCCGCGGCCCGCGGGCTTCTTGAACAGCAGCATCGCCCCGACGTGCGTCGTGCTGCCCGGTGACTCAATCAGCAGCCATAAGAGGTCAAGCGGCGGAATCGGTTTCGTCACAGCTCAGTCCTCCGGACAGCATTCGGGCTTCAACTCGCGTACCCGCCGCTCGCCGGAAACCGGGCGCGGGCCGCCGAGGCGGTCCTTACCTCGCAGCGGTGCAGAAGGGTTCTCGTGCGGTTACAGTCTCGGCTTGCCTGGACGCTGGGAAATAGGGGCCAAAGTCCTAAGCTGAGCGCGAGCTCATTCGGCAGGGTCTGACTTCCCGATCGGTGAGTAAAGAGCGTCTTCGACATCACCACGTGATGATTTCGCCACTCTTGACGCATCCGATCGTCGGCGCAGGATCACAGCGTAGGAGGAGGCGGTGAAAGTGTCGCTGCTTCGCCCCTCTGGACACCGAGAGAACCGCCAAGGCCGCTGCCCGCAGCGCCGCCACTGGACACGCCGAATTTGTTAACGACGGTGCCACGGATGCCTTGGCAGCAATGAAGGAGTTCGGCGCCACCGACCTCCGCGACGAGGGGCAGGGCCGAACGTCAGTGGGAGCTTGGCTACTCTCGGCTCACCTGGGCTAGGGCATCAGCAGGACGGTGGGCCGCGGTTGGGCCCTCTCCCCCGCCGTCAGGCCGTGTCGGTACGGTGACGCAAGTGAGCGAGACCGTCTGAGGCAGAACGTATTCGCGTCCAGCGGAACCTTCGAAGTCAGCCGGCCTCGTTGGCGTCACCGGGATGGGGAACGTTGTCATCGTCTACGTAGGCGACGTGATCGGTATCGACACCCTGGTGGTCGCGTGGACCTTCGTTGGACCCGTGAGGCTCGACCGCATCCGCGGCGTCAGTGGGCATCGTCATGTGCACGTCCTCTTCATTCACCCGCCGGGCTCGTCCCACCGGGATGTCGGTCGGTGTATGAGTGCCCCATCTGCGTCGTACTGAACCCGGCAAAGCAGATGTCTTGGTGTGACGAACTGTAGCCCCTCGGCTTGCCCGGGCAGGCAGATTCGTCACTGCGACGAACTGATCTGTTGGAGAATAGGTTTCGATAACTTCGTCGAACCCAAACGAGACTGACACCGCCGCTAATTGTTAGTCGCTGAGTGCGCTGGCGGCGGTGTCAGCTCGATAGTTAGAACCTCATGTCGCCGGTGACCGCGACCGCACGGACCGGCTTGTCGTGCATCACCGTCATACCGGTGTCCAGCGAAATCGGTGGCGCGGGCACCATGTTGCGGGCAATCCGCATGTCCCGCACGGAGTCCTGGAACTCACGTTGGTCGGCGGCGATCTGGTCGGTGACCTTGTGATCTCCCGGCGCGCTGTTGTTCATCACCCCGACGGTGGGGTGACCTGGACGCACCACCCACGAGGCACGGGCATCACCGAGATCGGCCGTGTACAGACCGGCGGGCGCCGCCACCGGCGAGGCCGCGAAGGCGTGAGGTGCCCCGCCGCCCTCGTTCATGGCCAGCGTGCCGGTGACCTTCGTGCCGTCGAACGACGCCGTCAAGTCATCGTGAAACGTCGACGTCAAGTTCATGACCCCGTTGATCTGCGTACCGAAGAACCAGGTGTCATCGTCGACGCCGTTGGTCTCGTACGCCGCGACCTCGTCGCCGGCGACGGTGATCGCCAGGGTCACCGTCTGGCCGCCAGCGCCGGCCATGTCGGCGACGTAGGTTGCCGACGCGGGCATGGCCGGTGGTGGCGTCGCCGCAGTGGTGGTCGCGTCGTGAGAACACGCGGTCACCACGCCGATCGCTGCGGTGACGCTCGCCGCCAGCAGCCAGGCGCGCGGACCACGTCTCGCCGCGGCCAATCCGGCGGAGCTAGCAGCCATCGGGGCACGCTACGTCGACCTGCGCGGTGAGACTGTTGCCGCCCAACGGGTCTTTCTGCACGTTGGTCACCGTGCAGGCGGTGAGCGGAGCGGTCTGCGATCCGTTGAGTTGCACGATATAGCCCTCGCTGTGCAACCCGTTGATGGTGGCGTCAGCACCGCCGGCGGCCGAGGCGGCCCCAGCGAACCCGAGTGCTGCGCCCGCCAAGGCGCCTGTGGCGACCATGGTGAAGACGAAACCTTTCATAGCTGATCCCCTCGTTGTGCGCCCGGAGGTTCGCGCGCTGATGCGTAGTACTCGGTGCGCCGACCGCCGTTACGCAGCAACTGCTTACGGATTCGATGACGCCGGTTCCCAATGGACGACAGCAATGTACGGTCTAGTACAGTCTGCCTAGATCGACTCGGCCGCATCATGACTGCGGCGTGCTACACCTGCAATGCCGCCGCCACGACTCTCTGCAGCCTCTGCAGATAGTCGGTGACGTGAGCATCGAGGGAGGAGTCCAAGCGCCGAGCGAGGTCAGGAAGCAACGAGCGAAGTGTGACAGCGATGCTCGTGCTGTAGCCCAAGGTCGATGGCCGTTCCAACAGGGTGTGGAGCTGTTCGAGCTGAGACCGGGTGAGTCGCGCGAATTCAGCCCAGTCGTCAGCGACCTCGTCGTCGGTGGCCAATTGACCCGCCCCCTTCAATCGTCCTTCAGTCGTGGCACGTTGGTGCCCACGTCAACTGGCGATGATGTGTCGCGAAACCAGCGGAGCGTTACAAGGAGCAACGATCGGGCAGCTGTCCCCGCAATCGACCATGCGTCGGTCGTGCTCGGGGCCATGTCCTGTGCCGCAGCCATATTCGCGTCTACCCTTGAGGTAAGGTGCGGCCATCGGTCGCGTTGTACCGATCGGTTCAACCCTGCATCGGAGGCATTTCGTGTCGACCACTCCCCTTGCCGACCACGCCCTGCTTTCCGACTGCCGCTCAGCTGCCCTGGTGACGTCGCAGGGATCGGTCGACTGGTTGTGCTTCCCACGTTTCGACAGCGCACCGGTCTTCGCCCGAATCCTCGATGACGACGCCGGCTACTTCTCGATCGCCCCAGACGATCTGACGATGACGGCGCGCTGGCGCTACCTGACACCCGGGCTCGTCCTCGAAACGACCTGGACGGGTCCGAGTGCGGAGGTCGTGGTGACCGACACCATGGCACTGGGCGAGCATGAACGCGGCCATCAACTAGGCCTCTCATCCCCCGGGGTGCTGCTGCGGCGGGTCCGCTGCGTTCGCGGAAACACGGCCGTAAGGATCGAGTACGTGCCGCGCCCGGAGTTCGGGCTGATCCGCCCACGATTGACCTCAGCAGCAGGCAGCGTCATCTCACATGGCGGTGCGACGGTGCTACGGCTAGCCACCACGGTTCAGCTGTCAATGACGCACGGCGGCGCGTCAGCCACGGTGCGGCTCGTCCAGGGCGACGAGCTGGGCTTCGCCTTCGAACAGTACGAACCGTGGGACACGTCCCCCAAACCCTGGACGTCGCGGGCGATCTCGCGCCGCATCAACGCTACGGAGAAGAGCTGGCGCAGCTGGTCGACCCTGCACCAACGTTACGACGGTCCGCACCGGGACCTGGTGTTGCACAGCGGCGCCGTGCTACAGGGACTGACCTTCGCCCGCAGCGGCGCCATCGTCGCCGCCGCCACCACCAGCCTGCCCGAAGGCATCGGCAGCGGTCGCACCTGGGACTACCGATTCACCTGGATCCGCGATGCGAGCATGACGCTGCAGGGTCTGTTCATCGCGGCCTGCCCACACGAAGCGGTGCGCTTCTTCGAATTTCTCGCCCGCGCCGCGGGTACGCAGCTCGACCGCGGAGCCGACCTGCAAATCATGTTTGGCGTCGGCGGGGAACGCGACCTCAGTGAACGGACACTGCCCCATCTTTCGGGATGGCACGGCACGGGTCCGGTGCGAGTCGGCAACGGGGCGTGGCAGCAACGCCAACTCGACGTCTACGGAGCCATCCTCGACGCGGCCTACACCTTGCGCAACCACTTGTCGGAGATGGACGAGACCACCCGGCAGTTCCTGATCAGCGCAGTGAACGCCGCGGCGGCCCGATGGCATGACGACGACCAGGGCATCTGGGAAGTGCGCGGCCCGGCGCGGCCCTACCTACACAGCAAGGTCATGTGCTGGGTGGCACTTGACCGCGGTGTCGCGATGTACCGCCTGTTGAAGGCGCAGCTGTACGTCGACGAGTGGACGGCGCACCGCGATGAAGTGCGCGACGCGATTCAGGCCGAAGGTTGGAGCGAGCAGCGCGGCGCCTACACCCAGTACTTCGGCGCAGACGCCCTCGACGCCTCCGCGCTGATCATCGCCATCGTGGGCTTTTGTGCACCGGACGACCCCCGGCTGCTGGCCACCATCGACGCCGTGGAAGAAGAACTGTCCGATCAACGCGGGCTGATCTACCGATACCGCGGTGACGACGGTTTTGACACCTCCGAGGGAACGTTCCTCTTGTGCACGTTCTGGTTGGCGCACGCACTGGCCTACAGCGGTCAGACGCAACGCGCGGAAAGGGTGTTGGAACGAGCCGCCGGTTACGCCTCGTCGCTGGGGCTGCTATCCGAACAGGTGGACCCAATTTCGGGCGAGCTCATGGGCAACTTCCCGCAAGCGTTCAGCCACCTCGGCCTGATCACGGCAGCTCAGGCAATAGCCGACGCCGTTGAGACCGCACATCCGTTGTAACGCAGCGTCGCCGCGCGGACACAGATGGTGGTCGGCCGAGATTTCGTCTCCGTGACCGCCACGGATCGTCGTCGGGGCGCCGCGAGCGCATCCCTTGGCCTGGCTCAACCCGTTACGACAACCATAGGACCACGAATGACCTTCGCCACCGCTGATCAGAAGACCACAGACCCCAGTGAGATCCGAGCCCGAGCCATGATTCGGGACGCCTGGGGCAGGGTGCCCAACCTCGGCAAGGTGATGGCGCTGTCCCTGCCCTTCACCCAGGCAGTTCTCGATTTCGACTCCGCTCTGGCGGCCGGCTCGATCGACAACCCGGTCGGCGAGCAACTCGCCATCGCGGTTGCCAACGAAAACCGTTGCAGTTACTGCCTGGCCGCGCACACGGCCGCCGCACGCGCCTACGGGGTGTCATCGGACGACGCAGCCGCAGCGCGCACTGGTTCGGCGTCGGATCCCAAAGTCGAGGCCGCTCTGCGGTTCGCGCAAGCGCTGGTCCGCACTAGGGGCTGCGTCACCGACTCAGACCTGGGTGTGGTCCGCACCGCAGGATGGACCGACGGTCAGATCGTCGAAATCCTCGGACTCGTCGTTGCGAACATTCTGACGAACTATTTGCATCACATAACCGACGTGCCGGTGGACTATCCCGCCGTCGAGTTCGCCGCCCCATACGATTTCGCGAATTGATCGCGGCGCACCCGTGTAACGCACGGGCCGTGCGCCGACACAACACCACAGTTGAACGATCAACCCGAATCAAGGAGACACCCTCATGAAGAATCTCGGACTCGCCGGAATCATTGCCAGTGGATTCGCCGCCGCCGTGCTCGGTCTGGCCTCCCCCGCCAACGCCGACTACGGACACAACCAGTGGATCAACGACATGAGCTCCAGCGTGTCGGTGCCCCACGTCGACACCACCGCCCACCGCTGACCCTCGACCTCCGCCACGCAGGGCACCCGCATCGCGGGTGCCCTGATTGCGTTGCGCGTGCCCCAGGAATCGCTCATCGCGTGTGCACGCCATCGGCATCCGGTTTCATGAACATCCCCCTGACGACGGCTAGCCCTCCGTCTTCGAGTGCGTTGGCCAAATTGACCACCCGGGTGATCCCATCGTCGAGCAGCATCGGCAGGACGAGTCCGGCCACCGGAGTCGACCTAGTGCCCAGCGTGGCCGCCCACTGGGTCACCCACGGGGTCTCGTCACTCCATTCGACCATCCGAAATCCTGCCGACGTGATGGCCTTTCGAAGTTCGTCAGGTGTGACGAGGTGGCTGTCACTACCGTCCAGCGACCACGGCATCGGCCAGGCGGGATCCCGTTCGGGATCATTGAGGCAGACCTCCCAGATCCCCAACTTCGCTCCTGGTGCCAACACATCGGCGATCGCGGCGAACCACTCGACCTTGTCGGCGAGGTTCATCTGGACGTGCATGGTGATCGCGGCGTCGAAGAGCCGGCCAGGCACGAAGTTCATGACGTCGCCGTGGCGGAACGTCACCAGGTCACCGAGTCCGGTTCGCTGGGTGAGCATTTGGGCAGTTTCGACGTAGGGGGCGGTGATGTCGACGCCGAGAACGGTGGCGCCCGTCTTCTCGGCGATGCGGCGGGCCGGTCCGCCGAAGCCCGAGCCGACGTCGATCAGGGCGTCGCCTGGACGCAAGCCCAGGCTGTCGATGAGTTTGTCCACGGCGTCGACACCGCCGGCGTGGTATTGGTCGAGCAGCCCGGTGTCGGCGGTCGTGAGCTGGTCAGTGCGACCGGCCGCGTCGAGCTGGTCGGCGACGCGACCGGCGAGTCCCGTTTCGTCATAGGTCATCTCGGTTGCTTGCCTTCTTCATGGGAGGGGAGCTGCAAGCGGGTGGCATCGAGTACGACCTGGGCGGTGTCGGAGTCGGTGGCGCGGGCGATCAGCACGGTACCGACCATGGCGGCAAGCTGACGTGCGGCCTCAGCCCGCCGCTGGGTGGGATCTCCCTCCAGCCCGGCTGCGATGAGATCGAGCATGCGATTCACCCCGGAAGTGACCGCCGACGTGGAAGTGGCTGGGCCCCGGCTCAGTTCGCCGGCGAGCGCCACGATGGGACACCCGTCGGCGCGGTCCGCGACGTGCACGTCGGAGAGATAGTCGCGCTGAAAGTCCGCGGTGACGGCCCTCGGGTCGTCGGTTTGCAGGCGGGCCTCTCGCGGGTTCAGGATTTGATCGAAGGCGCCCTGGACCGCGGCGGACACCAACGCCTCCTTGCTGTCGAAGTGCCGGTAGAACCCGCCCAGGGTCAGCCCGGCGCCGTTCATCACCTCCCCCACGGTCGCCCCGTCGATGCCGCGCTCGCGCATCAGCCGCGCAGCGCTGGCGACGATGCGCTGCCCGCTGCGGTCCTTCTCCTGTTGAGACACTCGCACGTCTCGTCTCCCTCGTTCGGCCTGTCCTTGACAATATAGCGCACGCCCATACTCTTAATGGAGTATCTACATACTCTAATCTGTCTTCGGAAGGACTTTCGCATGACCAATCCCACGATCTTGGTGACAGGGGCGACCGGAAAGACAGGTGCCGCCGTCGTTCGCGAACTGCTGCGACACGGATTTCCGGTACGGGCCATGATCACCCGCCACGATGGGCGTAGCGCTGACTTGGAGAGCGCTGGTGCGCAATTGGTGATCGCAGACATGTTCGATCCCAACCAACTCTTCGACGCGATGCGCGGCACGACGCGCGCCTATTACCTGCCGTCCTTCCACCCGCTGATCATGCAGAGCGCTGCGGCGTTCACGATCG
The DNA here is from genome assembly GCF_030295745.1 of Mycolicibacterium sp. TUM20985. Classification (NCBI taxonomy): domain Bacteria; kingdom Bacillati; phylum Actinomycetota; class Actinomycetes; order Mycobacteriales; family Mycobacteriaceae; genus Mycobacterium; species Mycobacterium antarcticum. Next base: position 2,474,077 of record NZ_AP027291.1, on the reverse strand, counting down.
CCGCGAGGGAAGCGCGGCTGGAATCGACCGTCCTGCTCAGTCAGTGGCTGGCCAGCCCCGTCCATCCCGCCCTGGCGACGCGGCACGCATGGCTATTGGAACAGATGTTCTCGACGCTGCCGGGGATCACCCACACCACCGTCAACCCCGGTTACTTCGCCGACAACTACCTTCGACTGTTGGACTTCGCGGCCGTGTTGGGCCGCTTCCCGGTTCTCACCGGCGACAGTAAAAACGCCCCACCCTCGAACGAGGACATCGCCCGAGTGGCCGCCGCGGTACTGATGGATCCAAACCGCCACGGCGGCAGAAGGTATCGACCCACCGGACCCACCCTGTTGTCGGCCTACGACATGGTGCCCGTCATCAGCGAGGTCCTCGGCCGCCGCGTCACCGCGACGCCAATGCCATGGGCATTATTTTGCCGTGCAGCCAAGGTGCAGGGCGTCACCGCTGACGAACTCGGCAATTTCAAGCACTACCTCGTCGGCCACCACCAGGGAGCGTTCGCCCACGATGCGCCCAACGACGTCGTGGCCGAAGTCACCGGCACGCCCGCCGAACCGTTCGAGGCCACCGTCGCCGGGTACGCCGCACGCCCCTTCGCCAGTCGCTCGGCGGCCAACCGCCGCCGCGTCATCGCCGACTTCCTGCGCGTCCCCTTCGCGCGCCCGCACGACCTCGCTCGCCACGCCCGCGAACACCGCCACCCGGTGCCGGCCCAGCCGCTGTACGCGATGGACAACGATCGCTGGCTTGCCGCGCAGGGAACGCACACGGCACCAATGACATTGGCCGTCTAGGCGGGATCGAGCGAGCACGAGGGCGGGCGAGGGGCGCACCGCTCGTGGGCAAACGGCGGCCGGACAAGCCGAATCAACCCGGGAGGGCGCCCTGCGTGCCGATGCCGCGCTGCAGCGTCTCGATGACCAGGGCAGGTGCGTCGCGGGCCGCGATCCGGCCGAGCCGCAGCGATTCCGCGCCCGCGAGGGTGGTTGCCTGCACGACGTCGGCTAGCCAGGCGGCTGGAAGGTCGTTACGTAGTGTGCCGTCACGTTGCGCATCGCGCATAACGAGCTCAAGGCGCTGAGCGATCCGGTCGTATATGCGATCGGCGTCATCGCCGTAAGCGGCAGGTTGCGCGGCTAGGAAGACGAAGGCCTGCGCCTCCGGCAACACCTCCTCGACGAGCGCCGTCAGCAAAGGGGTGCCGCGGTCGTGCACTTCGAGAGCCCGGTCGATGGCGCCGACAACCCTTGCGACGCAACGCTCCAGCAGGGCGCGCACCATTGCGTCCCGATCTGCAAAGAGTCGTCCGAGCGTGGCACGGCTGACTCCAGCCGCGCGCGCGATGTCACCGGTGGTGGCCGAGGCGTCGCGGGACAACAGCACAGTCACGGCGTCCAGCACGTCGTCAGAGGAAACTGCCATGACTCGAATCTAGCGCAGATGAGACAATTCTGTATCATTGGTGCAGTGATCCCATCGACAGCATCGAGTCGGCCGGCGTCGTGGGTGGCCGAGGTTCGCCCGCGGATGCTGATGCTCGCGCAGAACCTCGCGTTGCGGTGGCACGCCGCCCGCGGCGACGCCCTATCACGAGTCGTATCCAGTAAGGCCGACCCATTTCCGCTGTATGAGCAGATTCGTGCCGGAGGTACGCTAGTACGCAGTTCGACGGGAATGTGGGCCACCGCGTCCCACCAACTGTGCCAACAGATTCTTCGCGATGGACGATTCGTCGTGGAGGGCCAGTCGAACGGGACCGACGCTCCCGAACTGTCGCTGCTCGAACTCGACCCGCCGGATCACACCCGGCTTCGCCGACTCGCGGCGCCCGCGTTCCGTCCCCGGCTAGTCGCCGGCTACGAACAGCGGATGCAGGCCGTCGCGGACGCCCTCCTCGACGACATCGACCCCCGCGGCTTCGACCTCGTGGATGAATTCGCCTGGCCGTTGCCGATTACGGTCATCACCGACGTCCTCGGAGTCGACAACGTCGATCACATTACCTTCGCCAAATATGGCAAGGCCGTTGCCGATTCGCTCTCTGGCGTCACGTCGACGCGCCAAGCCCGTGAACTCCGCGCCGCGACAGACGGTCTGTCGGAGCTGTTCACCGACTTGATGGATCGTCGTCGTCGCGCGCCACGTGACGATTTGATGAGTCAGTTGGTCGTGGCGCACGACGGCGACGTGCTGACGGTCGCCGAACTGATTGCACTGTGCCAACTGTTGCTCGTCGCCGGTTTCGAGACGACCGTCAACCTCATCGGCAGCGCTGTCGCCATGCTGCTCGACCACTCGGATCAGTGGTCGGCATTGGTCGCCGACCCTTCGCTGGCCGTTGGAGCAGTCGAGGAAACGTTGCGGCACCAGGCACCGGTGCAAGTCACCTCTCGAATTGCCGCCACGTCAGTCGAACTCGCCGGAAATCAGTTGCCAAAGGGCAGCATCGTCGCTCTACTGATCGGCGGCGCCAACCGGGATCCGTTGGTGTTCAATGACCCACACCGTTTCGACATCAGCCGAGCAGGAGGGCCAGAGCACTTGGCCTTCTCCAGCGGTATCCACTATTGCCTCGGCGCGAACCTGGCCCGCAGGGAGGGGGCGGTCGCACTGCGCACCCTGGCCACGCGGATGCCGAGCCTGCGGCGCAACGGTGCAGACCGCTACCGGACCGGATACACCATCCGTGGGCTACTCAAGCTGCCCGTCACGACCTGAGGTGATGGCGGCTCCATCGGCAGGCTTCTTCGGCTGGGACGTGATCATCAGTGCGCTAACCCTATTGACGCTTGCTCTGGAGGACCGCGAACTGCCGGGGCGCGACCGTCATCACAACAGTGACGGTTCCACGGCACCTGTTCGAAACCTCGTCGTTCTGCAAGCTGCGTGACCGCTCCTCGTACGCCTTCGCCCTGGTCTCAGCGGCCGTGGCCGTGCGGATGGACGGCGAGGCCGTCGCCGATATCGGCATCGCACTCGGCGGGTTGGCCACCAAGCCATGGCGATGCGGCGACGCCGAAGAAGCGATCCGCGGACGGCGGCCCAGGCTACCCGCGAGGGTCGATCGGTCTCACGACGGGAAGTAGATCACCTGATTGCTGAAAACCGCATTCAGGTCGCCGATGCGGTTGGCCGCGGCGACGACCGCAATGCGGGTCGCGACCTCCGCGTCGCCGTACTGCTCGCGACACAGCGATTCCAGCGTGTCCCCCGCGACGTGCACCCTGCGATTCAGCCTGGGCACGATCAATAACTGACCGTCGGTGGCGTCGCTTCCGGAGGGAATGTCATTCGCCAGCCGGATCACTTCTGCCAGGTGCGCGTCTCCGTACCAACGATCTGCCAACGAATCGAACGTCTCGGGCGCGACCACGGTGTGGTGCCCGACGTCGGCCAGGTCCGGAACGAGCAGCCAAGCACCGGACTGTATTTCGCGCTGCGCCACGCCATTGACGATCTCCCAGATGAGCTGGACACGGGTGTCTGCGGTGCCGTAGTAGTGCAGCGTGAGCTTGCTTCGGGCGTCGGTGGAATCGGGCGTGGTGAAGTGATGCCGCATGGTGACGTACGGGACCAAGAGTTCCTCACCAACGCCTATCACGTCAGGATTGTTCATCTGATTCTGGCGGGCAATCACCGGATACAAGGTGCCGTCGCCGTATTCGCGAAGAGCGATCACCGAGAGCGTGTCACCTGCTCGTACTTGGTAGGTCTTCATGTCGTTGCTCCTCAGCGCCGTGGCGGAGCCCTTCTCCGCACGCTGAACGTATGGCGGCGCGACACTCGTGCTCACGCGTAGCGGACTACCTGTCTTCGGTTGAACCGCCGCATCATGGCAGTATCTATTCTAACCGTGGCATTACTGCCACTGTCGGTCACGTGCGCGGAGGCGAATATTCAGTAGGCATGGCGAACGCATTGACCCTTTTGATACTGCTGACGATGGTCTTGACGCCCGTCGGATTGCTTGCAGCGCTTAGGATCCGGTGTGCGTCGCATTGCCCGGGCGAGTCGTCGAGCGGTCAACCGACGCCTGCCCGACGCCGCGGCCCACCGATTCTGTGACGGTCAGTCGTCCTTCGCCCAGCTCGCGGTGAACGACACCGTCACGTCGTCGGCGACCCTGAGCGAGCCCATGAACAACGAGTACGGCTTGACGCCGAACTCCGACTGGCGGACCACGGATTCGCAGGACACCCGCCACGCGTCGCCGAGATCCTCGGTGTGCAGTTCGATCGTTCGCGGCCTTGTCGTGCCATGGATGTCGAGCGACCCGACGAGGCGGTAGCCGTCGCCGGTCTCCTCGATGTCGTCGGACTGAAAACCAATCGTGGGATGGCGTTTCACGTCGAGCGCACTCAGCGCGTTCGACCGCACGATCGCCTTCTCCGGACCCGACAGCGACTTCACCCCGCCGTGCCCCTCGAGCACTTCCAGCGAGGACACCTCGACCCTCAGCTCCACCGCGGTGGGTTTGCCACCGGCCCATGACACTTCGGCCTCCCACGCGTTCATGGCGATCGTCAGGTCGTGACCCAGCCGGGCCGCCCGACCCGCGACGCCCGTGTGCAGGAAGAGCTGACCGACGGAGGCGTCCAGCGTCCACGACGTGGAACTCATGCGCTGACTGTATCCGCCCAGCTGATCCAGCGTTGCGGCTCGTCAACCAACGTTGGCGATGGCGAACAGGCCACCGACGCCGAGTAGGTACACGGCGATGACGGCCAGGGAGTCCACCCCCATGCGAGCGATGCGCTGCTGCGGGCGGAACAGAAGGCCGGCCGCGTAGATGAGGGTGAGCACTATGGCCAGCGCGGTGAGGTAGATGTCGGTGCGTTCGGCTTGGGGCAGCACGGCGTTGCCCGACAGTAGCGTCGCCACGAGGAACAGCACGGGCAGGAAGGCGTTGCCGCCGAAGATGTCGGATACGGCGAGCTGGTAGTCGCCGTTGCGCACCGACGTCAGGCCGGTCGACAGTTCGGGCAATGAGGTGGCGGCAGCAAGGATGGTGGCGCCGAACAACACTCCGGACAGTCCGATGTGGTCGGCGAGTGCGTCGCCGCTGCGTTCGAGGACGACTCCGGCGCCCAGTGTGACCGCGGCCGCGATCCCGAAGATCGTGGTGGACTTCGCGGTGCTTGTACCTCGTTTGGTGGCTGACTGCTCGGTTCGGGTGGCGCTGTGGCCTCGCGGGTGGGTCTGGCCGTCGGGTGGCTGCCCGGATTCGTGCCACGGGAGTGATTGTCCAGCCCGCCGCAGCAGTAGTAGGCCGCCGACCCACGCGAGCAGGATTAGTAGCGCCGCCGGGGTGACGCGCCAGGCGATCAACGTGCCAGGAAGTTGGGTTCCGGCGATCACGATGGCCAACACTCCCACGACCAGTGCCGCCTCCAGCACCAGGACCAGTGAGGCGGCCCGGTAGGTCAGGGGTCGAGATCCGCGGAGACCGAAGACGTCCAGCCCTACCAGTACCACCGTTTGGATGGCGATACCGCCCAGGATGTTGCCGACCGCCACCTCGAGATTGCCCGACAGCGAGGCGCTGACCACGATGGCGATTTCGGGCAGGTTGGTCGCGATCGCTAACAGGATCAGCCCGCCTAGCGCCGACCCGAGGTGCAGCCGCGTGGACAGCACGTCGGTCTGGTTGGACAGGGAGATGCCGGCCACCCAGATCGCTGCGGCGGCCGCGACGAACCCGATCACCAGCAGCCATGACGGCCAACTCGCCACGTCGTACCTTCCCGTCCAAGCGTCGGGCGTCTGCCACGCCGCAGCATTCGAAACACTTCTTCTGCGCGTGAAGGTCGACCAGGGTCGAACAACGAACATCAGCGCCGTCAAATATGTGCTTGAGATCAATGATTGCGGGTGCGCAACGAAAAGTCACGTCCCGGGCGAGCGATCAATGAACAGCAGACGCGATGGCAGTGGAGACGGATCGAATTGCCGACCCGTGGGGTGCGCGCACCCCTTACGGCCGGGACGAACAATGGCCCCGCCGGGTGGACACCCAGCTGGCGGACGGAATCACCGACGATCAAGTGCGGCGGTGGGTGCAAACGGCAGCGGTGCTGCACTCCAACGGTGACGGATTGGACATCGCGGAGCGCGACGCCCGCATCGTCGGAGTGCGCGGGCGAGCGGTGGACCGGGTCAACCCCGGCCAGCTGGACGTGAAAGATCTCTTCGGGTGGCGAGCCAACTCCTCACCAGACCGACTGAGCGCCCCGTTGATCCGCCGCAACGGCCAACTGGTAGACACGGACTGGGACACCGCGTTGGACCGGATCGTCTCGCGCACCTCGGCGTCGGATCTCACCGCGGCCGGCGCCTCCCCTAAGCTTGGGGATGTCAGACCAGCGCGGGGGTCGGTTTCCCGAGTGGCTCGCCCGCGGCATCGGCGAAGCCGTTCATGACGATCGCCAGGTCATCGCGCTCACGCGGCGTCATGGTACACAGAATCCGTCGAATCGCCTTGCGCCGGTGACGGATCAGCCGTTCGACGAGTGCGTCGCCGTCGGCGGTCAACGTCAGGGTGATGTGGCGGCGGTCCTCGGGATCCTCGCTGCGGTCCAGCATGCCGGCCTTGAGCAGGCGGTCGCAGATCCGGCTGGCGTTGGGCGAGCTGACGCCCAGTCCCGCCGCCACCGCGACCAAATTCATCGCGCCGCGGGTGGCGATCATCATCATCGTTCGCAGTTGCGGCAGCGTCACCTGGTCGTCGACCTCGGCAATCGACGCGGCGGTGATCCCCACCAGAGCGCGCGACGCGCGCATCACCGCGTCCACCTGACCCTTGGCAACACCGGGGTGGCGACTCGGCATCGGCTCTTCCCTCCATGATCCTTACTGGAACGCAATGATTGCACGTTTGCAACGACTCCGCGCCGGTAACCCATCGACGATGCAGGCCTTGACCGTGACGCCCGGTATGGCGTCGTCGCTGCGCCTCGAGGACGTCGACGACCCTGACGACGATCCCAGTGCCTTGGTGGTCGACGGACTGGCCATCGGTGTCTGCGGCACCGACAAGGAAATCGTCGCCGGTGAGTACGGCTGGGCACCACCAGGTCGCAACCGTCTGGTCATCGGACATGAGTCCTTGGGGAGGGTCGCGAGCGCACCGCTGGGCAGCGGGTTCACCAAGGGCGACCTCGTCGTCGGGGTGGTGCGCCGGCCCGACCCGGTGCCGTGCGGGGCGTGCGCGCACGGCGAGTTCGACATGTGCCGCAACGGCCGCTACACCGAACGCGGCATCAAGGAACGCGACGGGTACGGCAGCCAGCGTTGGACCGTGGAACCGGACTACGCGGTGCGCTTGGCCCCCCGGCTGCGCGAGGTGGGGATGTTGATGGAACCGACCACAGTGGTCGCCAAGGCCTGGGAACAGGTGCGCCGCGTCGGGGAACGCTCCTACTTCGCCCCGCAGCGCGTGTTGATCACCGGCGCCGGCCCGATCGGTCTGCTCGCGGCACTGCTCGGGGTGCAGCAGGGTTTGCAGACCCACGTGCTGGACCGCGTTAGCGACGGACCCAAGCCGGGCATCGTGGCCGCGCTCGGCGCCACGTACCACCACGGGGACATCGACGACGTCGCCGCCCGCGTCAATCCCGACGTCGTCATCGAGGCCACCGGCGCCGGGCCGGTGGTCTTCGGGTCCATCGCCCACACAGCCACCTACGGCATCGTCTGCTTGACCGGGGTGTCACCGACCGGACGCACGCTGACCGTCGACGCTGGCACCATCAACCGTGACATCGTGCTGGAGAATGACGCGGTGATCGGGTCCGTCAACGCCAACCTGCGCCACTACCACTACGCCGCCGAAGCATTGGGCAAGGCCGACTCCGACTGGTTGGGCAGCCTGGTCACCCGCCGCGTCCCACTGCACCACGCTCAGGACGCCTTCACCGCCCGACCAGACGACGTCAAGGTCGTAATCACCCTCGACGACGTCTGATCCGAATTCATGCGCTGACTGTATCCGCCCAGCTGGTGCGCACTCTGGTGCCCGCCGTGCCGCCGACGATGGTGGTGATGTCGGCGAGCGAGCCGATGACGGCTTCCTTCCCGGTGTTGCGCGCAAAGCCGCACGCGGCCGCCACCTTTGGGCCCATCGACCCGGCAGGCAGGTCCATCCCGATGATTTCGTCCGGTGTCGTTCGACCCAGCCGGGTCTGTTCGGGTGTCCCCCAGCCGGTGTACACGCCGTCGACATCGGTGGCGATGACCAGAAGGTCGGCGTCGAGTTGTTCGGCGAGCAGGGCCGACGCGAGGTCCTTGTCGATGACGGCTTCGACGCCGTGCAGCTTGCCGTGCTCGTCGTACATCGTCGGGATCCCGCCGCCGCCTGCGCAGATCACGATCGTGCCCTGCTCGAGCAGGCTGCGAATGGGGCGTATCTCGAATATCCGCAGCGGTTTTGGGCTGGCTACGACGCGACGGAACTTGTCCCCGTCGGGCGCGATGGACCAGCCGCTGGCGGCCGCGAGGGTCTCTGCGGTCTCCTTGTCGTAAACGGGACCGATCGGCTTTGTGGGGTGACCGAACGCCGGGTCGTCGCGGTCTACCTCGATCATCGTCAGTAGCGTGGCGAGCGGCTGTTCAGTCGGCAGCAGATTGCCGAGCTCTTGCTCGATCACGTAGCCGATCATCGCCTCGGTCTGCGCACCGAGGACGTCCAGTGGATACGGCGCCACCCCGTGCCCAAGATCGTGATACGCCGCGGACTGCAGCGCCAACAACCCGACCTGCGGCCCGTTTCCGTGCGCGACGACAATCTCGTTTCCGGGTGCCACCGCGGCGATGCACTCCGCCGCCACGCGAATGTTGGCCCGCTGATTGTCCGCCGTCATCGGCTGCCCGCGCTGCAGTAGCGCGTTGCCCCCCAACGCAATAACGATCCGCATGCTGCGCGCGCTCAGCTGAGCGCGGCCACGAGGACCGCCTTGATGGTGTGCATCCGGTTCTCCGCTTGTTCGAAGGCGATGTTGGCCGGACTCTCGAACACGTCGTCGGTGACCTCGACACCGTTGGCCAGGAACGGGTACTGCGCCGCGATCTGGGCGCCCACCTTGGTCTCCGAATTGTGGAAGGCCGGGAGGCAATGCATGAACTTGACCCGTGGATTGTCTGCCGCCAGCATCAGCGCGGCGTTCACCTGGAAGGGCAGCAGCATGTCGACCCGCTCCCCCCATGCCTCCATCGGCTCCCCCATCGACACCCACACGTCGGTGTGGATGAAGTCGACGCCGCTGACCGCTTCCTTCGGGTCGTCGGTGATGGTGATCCGCGCCCCCGACGCGACCGCGAACTCACGGCACATCGCTACGTGCTCGTCGGTGGGCCACAGCTCCCGGGGTGCGCCGATGCGGACGTCCATGCCCAGCTTCGCGCCGACCAGGAGCAGCGAGTTGGCCATGTTGTTGCGGCCATCGCCGAGGAAGGCGTAGGCGATGTCGTGCAACGGCTTTGGGCTGTGTTCGGTCATGGTGAGCACGTCGGCCAGCATCTGCGTCGGATGGAACTCGTCGGTGAGCCCGTTGAAGACCGGCACCCCGGCGTACTCCGCCAACTCCTCGACGATCTCCTGCCCCGCGCCCCGATACTCGATAGCGTCGTACATCCGGCCCAGCACCCGGGCGGTGTCCTTCATCGACTCCTTGTGCCCGATCTGCGATGACGTCGGATCGATGTAGGTCACGTGCGCCCCCTCGTCGTGCGCCGCCACCTCGAAGGCGCACCGGGTCCGTGTCGAGGTCTTCTCGAAGATCAGGGCAATGTTCTTACCCGCGAGGCTGTTTCGGCTGACTCCGGAGTACTTGGCCCGCTTCAGGTCTCGGGACAGGTCGAGCAGGTAGTGCAGATCGCGGTCGGTGTGGTGGACCAGGCTGAGCAGGCTGCGGTTGCGGTTGTTGTAGGCCATGACCGGTTCGTCCTTCCGAGAGGAACTAGGTGTAGAGCGGATCGCGCAGGATCGGACAGGTCATGCATCGGCCGCCACCGCGACCCCGGCCGAGCTCGCTGGCGTCGATGGTGACGACCTCGACGCCCGCCTTGCGCAGCGCCGTGTTGGTCAGCGTATTGCGGTCGTACCCGATGACGACGCCGGGCTCTAGAGCCACCACGTTGTTGCCGTCGTCCCACTGCTCACGCTGGATGCCGTACACGTCACCCGCCGTGGTGACGACGCGGAACTTCACGCCGATGGCCTCGCCGATGGTCTCGACCAATCCCTTCGGCTCGCGGCGGACGTCCAGCCCGGACGGTGAGCCGTCGTCCGGCCGCAGGCTGATCGGCACGATCCCGTCGACGACGGGTGCGAACGCCGTCACCAGATCGCGGTCACAGAAGGTGAACACGGTGTCCAGGTGCATCGCCGAGCGGGTCTTCGGCAGGCTGGCGATGATCACCCGTTCGGCCGCTCCGGCCGCGAACAGATTGCGCGCCACCTGGGTGATCGCCTGATGCGAGGACCGCTCCCCCATGCCGATCACCACCAGGCCCTTGCCGATCGGCATCACGTCGCCGCCCTCGAGGCTGGCCATGCCGTGGTCGACGGGCAGCCCGTCCGGATCGCCCAGCCAGACGTCGTAGGTCTCGTCGGCAAAGGCGGGATGGAATCGGTACACCGCGGTGGTGAGCAGCGTCTCCTGACGGCGCGCGGGCCAGTACATCGGGTTCAACGCAACGCCGCCGAAGATCCAGGCGGAGTTGTCGCGCATGAACTGCGTATTGGGTAGCGGCCGGATGACGAAGCCCGCCGGGTCCAGCTCGTTGAACAGGGACAGGAAGCTGCTGCCCAGTTCGTCGACCACGTCTTGGTACGCGACACCGCCAATGAGGAACTCCGCCAACCGTTCTGGAGCCAAGTCGGTCAACCAGGCGCGGATCTCGTGGGTGAGGCCCGGGCCGACGAGATCATCGGTCACCTTGCGGTCCAGAACCCAGTCCCGCGCATCGGGTTTCGCGACGACGTCGGCGAGCAGGTCCTGCAGTTCGAGCACCTCGACACCGCGGTCGACCATCTTGGCGACGAAGTCGAAGTGGTCACGGCGGGCCTGTTGCAACCAGATGACGTCGTCGAAGAGCAGTTCGTGGCAGTTGTCCGGGGTGAGCCGCTGATGGGCGAGACCTGGCGCGCAGACCATCACCCGCCGCAGCTTGCCCGCCTCGGACCAGACGCCGAGCTTGCGTTCGGTGGCGTTCACAGGACGGACAGGTTTCCGGTGGCCATCAGGACGGCGGCCAGGACGGACGTCAGCGCCACCACGGCGACGACACCCCATTCCGGTGTGGTGAAGAACGGCAGATGACTCTCGCGACGCGCCCATAGGTACAGCGCGGTGCCGACGAGATAGAACATCGCGGCAACCAGGAGGTATTGCCAGCCCCCCGCGTAGACCAGCCAGACCGCATAGCCCAGCGCGATCACGCCGATGACCAGGTCTCGGGCTCGGCCGCCGCCCGATCCGTACGTCTCGCCGCGGACCGCCAGCAGCACCTGGTAGGCCGCAGACCACAGGTACGGCAACAGGATCAGCGACGTCGCCAGGTACACCAGGTTCGTGTAGGTGCTCGAGTTGGCCAGGGTCCACAGCAGCAGCGCCTGGACGCACAGGTTGGTGAGCCACAGCGCGGTTGCCGGTGCGCCATGGGCGTTCTCGCGGGCCAACGCCTTGGGCATCACGTGTTCCAGCGCGGGCAGACGAAGGATCTCGACGCACAGCAGCACCCAGGCGATCAGAGCCCCGAGCAGTGAGACGACCAGACCGATCGAGATGAACGCCGCACCCCAGCTGCCGACCTCGTTCTCGAGCACACCGGCCATCGACGGGTCGGGCACACCGGCCAGTTCGGCCTGGGCCATCAGGCCGTAGGACAGCAGGTTGACCATGAGCAGCAGCGCCAACACCGCCACGAAGCCGAGCACCGTGGCGCGGCCGACGTCCTTGCGTCTGGCAGCACGCTGCGAGTACACCGAGGCCCCCTCGATGCCGATGAACACCCACACGGTGACCAGCATCATGTTCTTGACCTGGCTCATCGTGTCGCCGAGCGGTGCGCCGTCGATCTGTACGGCGCGGCCCCAGAAGTCTGCCGAGAACAGTCCGGCCTTGAAGCCGACCGCGGCGATGGCGATGAACACCAGGATCGGTACCACCTTGGCGATGGTCACCACGACGTTGACCAATGCCGCGGTCTTCACGCCACGAAGCGTCATGGCGTGCACGATCCAGAGCACGATGGAGGCGCCGATGATGGCGGGAACCGTTGCGCCACCTTCGAATTGGGGGAAGAAGTAGCCCAGCGTGGAGAACAGCAGGACCAGGTAGGCCACGTTGCCGACCCAGGCCGACACCCAGTAGCCGAAGGCCGAGGTGAAGCCGATGTAGTTGCCGAAGCCGGCGCGGGCGTATCCGTAGACGCCGCCGTCGACGTCCGGCTTGCGGTTGGCCAGGGTCTGGAACACGAATGCGAGAGTCAGCATGCCGACGCCCGTGATGGCCCAGCCGATCAGCAGTGGACCGGGTGCGGCGCTGGCCGCCATCTGCGAGGGCAGCGCGAAGATGCCACTGCCGATCATGGACCCGACGACGATCGCCGTGAGGGCGGCCATGCCGAGGCCGGTCTTCGCGCTGGCCGTGCGCGGCGCCTCGGGAGGCCTGGAAACCACGGTGTCTGACATGACCTTCTCTCCGTCCACGAGAATGCACGGCCACTGCTGTGACCCGCGTCACTGACGGTAGGGAGCCGGCCGTCTGCAGAGAGGAGGCTTAAGTCCTCGATCCGCAGCCGCAAGTCCTACTGCTCACCCAACCCCATCAGCTCGGTGACGCCGTGGTCCCGGCCGGCGGTGTACCCGCCGTCCACCGCGATGGCCTGCCCGCTGACGAAGCTGGCGTCGGCCGACAGCAGGAAGGCCGCCACCGACGCGATCTCGTCGGCGCGGCCGAAGCGCCGGAGCTTGTGCTCGTGGCGCAGCGATTCGCGCGGTCCCTCGAATCCCGGCATCCCCATGACCGAATCGAACATCGGCGTCTGGATGAAACCCGGGCAGATCACGTTGGCGCGGATACCGCTCGGTCCGTAGTCGATGGCGGTGTTCTTGGTGAGCAGGACGACGCCGCCCTTGGAGGCGTTGTAGGCGCTGCCGCCGGCGGTGCCCTCCAGACCTTCGATGCTCGCCAGGTTGACGATCGCCCCTCGCTCACCGTTCACCCGCTCCTGCCCGACCATCTGCCCGAGCGCCGCCCTGGACACCATGAACGTGCCCTTGAGGTTGACGCCCACGACCCGGTCCCACTCCTCGTCGGGCAGCACGTGGATCGGTCCGCCACCGGCGACGCCCGCGGCATGCACCACTCCGTCGAGTCGACCGGCCGCAGCGACCACGTCCGCCACGGCGGCGCCGACGGCTTCCGCGTCCAGAACGTCCCCCGACCGGTAGGTGAAGTCCTCGCCGTCGAGACCGGCAGGCGCCTGGCCCAGGTCGACGCCCACCACGCGGGCGCCTTCGCCGAGCAGCCGCTCGACCGTGGCCCTGCCGATGCCGGACGCCGCGCCCGTCACGAGCACACCCTTGCCGCCGAACCTGCTCATCGCTTCTCCTCGATCGTCTCGGCGTGGCCATTCACGCCGACCACAGCATGGCCGACAACCCCTACCTTCGGTTATGTCACGGCAACCTGGCCGAAATCGCATTGCGAAGTCACACTTCGGCTAACCCCGCAGGCCAGGCCGCGGCGAGACGGAATCGTCACCAGAGCTTCACCCGTCGGACGCCACGTCCGTGACCACGAGGGGGTTTCGTTGGGCTAGCCTCGACCTAGGCACTGCCCGCACTGCGGCACCCACGCCGATTGGCAACGGTTCTACCTCGACAGCGGAGATGTCTTGAACGAGCACAGATCGGTTTCCCCGTGAGCGGCATGATCACGGGATCGACCGAGTCGGAACGGACGACGGTCGGCGACACTCCGGAGATCCTCCGTGGTGACGACGACCTACCCCAGGTCCTCGCGGACACCGTCACCGACTTCTTTCACATCCCCAGCGCCCGGGGCCTCATCCACACGGTGTGCGCGGTCGGCGCCATCGTGGCCGGCGCGGTGCTCGTGCCGGTGGCCTGGCTCGTCGGTCCACCCCATGCGGGCGTGGCGACCCTCGTCTACACGGCCACGATCATCGGCATGTTCACGGTCAGCGCGGTCTATCACCGCGTGCGCTGGGTCAATCCGGCCACGTACAAGTGGATGAAGCGGGCCGACCACTCGATGATCTTCATCTTCATCGCGGGCAGCTACACACCGTTGGCGCTGCTGGCCATGCCGCCGGAAACGGCGAAGTTGGTTCTCACCATCGTGTATTCGGGTGCCGCCGCGGGGGTGGCGCTCAAGATGTTCTGGCCGTCCGCGCCTCGGTGGGTGGGGGTTCCTCTCTACCTGGTGCTGGGTTACACAGCCGTCTTCTTCGCTCCAGCCCTCCTCGCGGGGGGTGGCGTCGGTGTCCTCGCCCTACTCATCGCCGGCGCCGTGCTCTACAACATCGGAGCCGTGCTCTACGGAGTCCGCTGGCCCAACCCGTGGCCGCAGACCTTCGGCTACCACGAGTTCTTCCACGCGTTCACCGCGGCCGGGGCGCTGTGCCACTACGCCGCGATATGGTTGCTCGTCCTGTAACCGGGGAACGACTCGACTACTTGAGCGGCAGCCCGGTGATCGCCCTGGCCATCACCAGACGCTGAATCTCGCTGGTGCCCTCGAAGATCGTGAAGATCTTTGCGTCGCGGTGCATGCGCTCGACGGGATAGTCACGGGTGTAACCATTTCCGCCGAGGATTTGGATGGCCTCGTCGGTGACGTAGACGGCGGTCTCGCTGGCCGCGAGCTTGGCCATCGAGCCCTCGGCGTTGAGGAACGGCTTGTCGTTGCGAGCCATCCAACCGGCCCGCCACACCAGCAATCTGGCGGTGTCGATCCTGGTCTTCATGTCGGCGAGCTTGAACGCAACGGCCTGGAAGTCGCCGATCTTCCGACCGAATTGCTCACGCTGCTGCGCGTATTCGAGGGCGTACTCGTAGGCCGCCCGCGCCACGCCAAGGGCCATCGCGCCGACCGTCGGCCGGGTCCGCTCGAAGGTCTTCATCGCGGCTTGGCCAGCGGAACTCTTGCCATCGCGCGCCTTCGCGATGCGTTCGTCGAACTTCTCCTTGCCGCCGATGATGAGGCGGCCGGGGATGCGGACGTCGTCCAGCACCACCTCGGCGGTGTGGGACGCGCGGATGCCGTGCTTCTTGAACTTCTGGCCCTGACTGAAACCCTTGGTGCCCGGGGGGATGATGAAGGTCGCCTGACCACGCGAACCCAACTCGGGGTGCACCGAGGCAACCACGATGTGGACGTTGGCGATGCCGCCGTTGGTGGCCCACGTCTTGGTCCCGTTGATGGCCCATTCGTCCGTCGCCTCGTCGTAGCGCGCACGGGTGATGATGGCCGAGACGTCGGAGCCGGCGCCGGGTTCCGAGGCGCAGAAGGAGGCGAGCATCGGCTCCTCGACGGTGCCGAACATCTGAGGCAGCCACTCCCCCAGTTGTTCTGGTGTTCCGGTCGCCGCCAGTGACGCGGCCGCCAGCCCGGTGCCAAGGATCGACAGGGCGATGCCGGCGTCACCCCAGAACATCTCCTCGAAGACCGTGAGCAAGCCCAGCCCGGACGGCTCGGCGGCCTGGGTGGCGAAGAGCTCCACCGAGTAGAGGCCGATCTTGGCGGCCTCGGAGATGATGGGCCACGGCGTCTCCTCGCGCTCGTCCCACTCCGCGGCCGCGGGCCTGACGACCCTCTCAGCGAAGTCGTGCACCCAATCTCTGACCTCGATCACGTCGTCGGAGAGGTCAAGCGAAAACGTCACGCGGGTGGTCCTTTCGGCGGTGGCCTCCCGCACGTGGGCGGCCGGGGCTGTCGCCCGTGGCAATCACGTCATCAGTCGGTGAACGACTGTACACAGCCTGCTGCCACCCGACCCAACCAGGTCGATTGGACCACGACGACGTCACAGGCGGCTCAGGTGTGGCAGCGTTACTCCGACACGGAAGGAACGGGACCGGCGCCCCATGCCGCACGAAGACACACGCGAGACCCCGCTGGCGCTGCGCTATGCGGCGGGCTTGACCGCCGCCCACCTGATGACCGCCGCAGAGGTGCTCGCCGTGGTGTGGTCGCTCTCCGGCCAGAGCTTCGGCAACACCCAGTCGCTCCTGACGCAGACCAACCTGGTGCTGGTCGCCGCCACCGTCGTGGTCAGCACGGTCGTCGTCGCCGTCGGCGGCTACCTGCACATCGGGTCGTCGCTGCGCTGGTTCCTGACGGCGACCACTCCCGATGCCGGCCAGCGGCGCCGGGCGATCAACATCGTCCGGCATCAATCCTTCCTCCTGCTCGCCGTCTGGGCGATCGGCGGTGCCGTCCTCCTGCTGTTCAACGTCACGGCGGGCGTCGGCCCGACGATGCTGATCTGTTTCGCCGCCGGATTCGGCGGCATGTCGACGGTCAGCGCCAGTCTTCTCTTCACCCAACGCATTTCGCGACCGATCGTCGCGGCGGCTACCGACGACGCCGCCGTTCGCACCACCTCGCCGGGAATCGCCAGCCGCCTGGTGATGATGTGGTCGTTCAACAGCGCGCTGCCCAGCGCCACGATCGTCGCGCTGGTCATGTGCAAGGCCAACGGCTGGCTGATCCCCACCACCGCATCGCTGGACATCCCCATCGTCGTGTTGTCGGTGGTGTCGGTTCTGCTCGGCCTGCGCGCCCTGATCCTGGTGGCCCGCTCGATCGCCGATCCCGTCCGCGACGTGGTCGCCGCCATGGCCGACGTCGAGCAGGGACGCATAGGTCGCACCGTCGACGTGTACGAGCAGTCCGAGATCGGCGGTCTGCAGCGCGGTTTCAACAGCATGGTCACCGGCCTGGCGGAGCGGGACCGCATCCAAGATCTGTTCGGCCGCCACGTCGGACACGCCGTGGCACGGCTGGCCATCTCCGGCGACGACTCCCTGACCGGACAGGTCCGTGAGGTGGCGATCCTGTTCATCGACCTCGCGGGGTCCACCGCCATGGCCGCGACCCTCAGCCCTCCCGCGGTCGCGGACATCCTCAACGACTTCTTCCGGATCGTGGTGGCCGCGGTGAACGACAATGCCGGTCTGATCAACCAGTTTCAGGGCGACGCGGCACTGGTCGTCTTCGGGAGGGACGGCGCGGCCACCTCGGCTCTGGCCACCGCCCGCGCCCTCTCGGCGGATCTGCGCGAGCTACCCGTCGTCGACTTCGGCATCGGGGTCTCGGCCGGGCCCGTCTTCGCAGGCAACATCGGTGCCGAGGACCGATATGAATACACGGTGATCGGGGATCCCGTCAACGAGGCGGCACGTCTTGCCGACTGCGCCAAGACCATCCACGGCCGAACCATGGCCTCCGGTGCGGCCATCTCCCGCGCCGACGCAGGCGAATGCGGGCTGTGGATCGCGCACGGGTCGACGGTGTTGCGTGGCCGGGGCGAGCCCACCCAGGTGTCGATCCCCGCCAGCCGGGAAGAGAAGGATGACGGACCATGAGCACCATCGAGCCGTTTCGCATCGCCGTGCCCGACGACGTCCTGGTCGATTTGCGGCGCCGGCTGGCCGGGACCCGTTGGCCGGAGCCCGAATGCGTGGACGACTGGAGCCAGGGCATCCCGCTGGCCTACACCCGCGAGCTCGCGGCGTACTGGGCCGACGAGTACGACTGGCGCACCCGCGAAGCGGCGATGAACCGGTTCGACCAGTTCACCACCGAGATCGATGGTTTGCCAATCCACTTCATCCATCAGCGTTCTCCACACCCCGACGCGTTCCCGCTCGTCATCACCCACGGCTGGCCGGGTTCGGTCGTCGAGTTCCAGAAGGTCATCGCACCGCTCACCGACCCCACCGCACACGGTGGCAGCGCGAAGGACGCCTTTCACGTGGTGTGCCCGTCGCTGCCGGGTTACGGATTCTCCGGGAAGCCGACCGCAACGGGGTGGAACATCGGCCGGATCGCCCGGGCGTGGGAAACGCTCATGGTGCGGCTCGGTTATGACCGCTACGGCGCGCAGGGCGGTGATTGGGGATCGGCCGTGACGACCGACATCGGCCGAAACGTCGGTCACTGCATAGGGATTCACACGAACTTTCCGATCGGGAGTCCACCGGCCGGCGCGACCGAGAATCCGACCGACGACGAGAAGGCGGCACTCGCCGCGTTGGCGTACTACCGCAACGTCGATTCGGGCTACTTCAAGGAACAGGCCACGCGGCCGCAGACCCTTGGCTACGGGTTGGTCGATTCCCCCGTGGCACAGCTGGCGTGGATCATCGAGAAGTTCTGGTCGTGGACCGACTGTGACGGCCATCCCGAGAACGCGCTCACCCGCGACGAGATGCTCGATGACGTGACGCTCTACTGGGTGACGGCGACCGGCGCGTCGTCGGCCCGCCTGTACTGGGAACGCACCGCCGCCTCCGGACCCGGCGGCCGCGTGGAGCTACCGACCGGAATCGCGGCGTTCCCCAAGGAGATCACCTGCCCACCACGATCCTGGTGCGAGCCCAACTACAACATCACCCGGTGGACCACCATGCCGCGCGGCGGCCACTTCGCGGCGTTCGAACAACCCGAGCTGTGGGTCGACGACGTCAGGGCGTTCTTCGCGACCGTGCGGTGACGCGCTCAGCCGGTCGCGCCGTCGCCGTGCTGGCGCCTGACGCGTAAGACGTACGCCGCCAAGGCCAATACGAGGACGACACCTCCCAGCACGCCGATCTCGACGATGGCGCGGGAGAACTCGGGACCCTTCTCGAGCAGTGTCGCCGCCTCGACGGACAGCACGACGATCTCCTTGATGCCCGCGAGGATGCCGACGATCAGGAACGGCTCGGCCACGATCTCGTGCGAACGCAGGCACGCCCGCACCGCGTACAGCAACTCGACGAAGATGAACAGCAGCAGGAGTCCGTCGAGGATCTCGAGCATCAGCGTCGAGGTCGGCGTGTTCCGCAGCCGCAGCATCGTGTTGAACTGCGCGACGAGCAGCGCCACCGAACCGAGCGCCAGCACCACCGCGATCGCCCAGTAAATGGCGTCCTCGACCCAACTCAGGACGCGGTCGGCCAGTCGCTGGCGGTCTCCTTCTTCCGTTTCGACGTCCCCGTCGGCTTCACCGTCGGCGTTGAGGTCCCTAGGCATCGTCGATCAGCGATTCAGCCACCAGATGCGGGTCGACAGCGCGGTCGCGAAGGCGCACCACAGCGGGTACGGCCACAGCGCGTTGGCGGACCCGTTGACCTTGACCGCCCGCCGGGTCAGATCGACACTGCTGACGGCGAGGGCCCCTGCCAGAACCGCCGACGGACCGAGCTGGCGACGGTTGAAGAACAGCCACGACCAGCTGCCGTTGAGCAGCAGATTGAGCGCGAGCAGTGCCGAGTAGGTACGGGCGGCGTCTGCCTCGCCGCGCTCGTCGAGCGTGTCGATGGTCGACGCCGAGACCACGGCGATGTCTGCGTAGAGCAGCGGCCACACGATCGGAAACGCTTGTCGCGGCGGCTGAAAACTGGGCTTGCGCAGGGTCTGATACCACTGCGATTGGACGACCGGCCCGGTCGCGAGGCCGCCGGAGACCGCGGTGATCGCGGCCGCGGTGCCGGTCTTGACAAGGGTGAGAGCGCGCATGCCGACAGGTTAGCGCCGTGCGCGAATCGCGCGGTAGCCCCCGTAGAGCGCGAGGGCCACCAGGAAGTTGACGAAGTAGGCGATGTCGGCGCCGTGCCACTTCGCGGCGATCGCACCGACGAAGATCGACGTGTCCATGAACGGCACGGCCACGGCGTAGGCCGCGACGAACACGAGGACGGCCGCCACCGCGTCGGCCCGACCGGTGGGCTCGCAGGCGGGATCGAGCGTGGCGCGTCCCCCGAGCCTCGACCGCCAGTCCACCGCCACGATCGCTACGAACGCCGGAATCCAGTAGCTGACGAACAGCAGCACATTCTGGAACCGGGCTGCGGTGTCGGCGGAGTGCAGCCAGAGGATCAGGCCGAACGCCATGGCCGTCACCAACAGCGACGACAACGGCCTGCGGACCCTGACACCGAGCGTCTGCAGTGCCAGCGATCCGCTGTAGTCGTTCATCACCCCCGAGCCGATGGACGCCAGCGCGATGATCAGCAGCGCCAACCCACCGAGGAAACCGCCACCCATCACCGACCGGACGCCCTCGGCGGTCTGCTCCGAGACCAGGTCGCCCGCCGCGATGCCGATGCCCTGGACGAAGACGTACGCCACGAAGATGCCGGCGAAGGTATAGCCGAACACGCTCAGCCGCGATGACGTCGACGGCAGGTATCGACTGAAGTCGGAGGCGTAGCTCGCCCACGACACCGCCAGGCTGAGCGAGATCGTCACCTCGAGCACGAACGCCCCGATCAGGTCGGGACCCTGAGCGACCGCCGGGGTCACGATGTCGTGCCCGCCGACGAGCTTGACGGCGAACACGACGAACGTGACCAGCAGCACCACGGTCAGCACCGCCTGCAGCCGGTGGATGACCTCGTAGCCGAAGAAGCCGACGACACCCTGCACGCCGAGGACGATCAGCACGGCCGCCCAGAACGGGATTCCCAGGAGCAGCGAAAGCGCCTCTCCACCGAACAAGCCGACCAGCGCGTCCCAGGCGATCGAGGACAGCCACTGCAGTGCGGCCGGCAGGACGACACCGCCCCCGAACGCCATCCGGGAGCCGGGCAGCTGGGCCGTGCCCGTCCGCGGTCCCCACGTCGACAGGTAGCCCACCACGACCGAGCCGAGCAGGGTCCCGATGACCATCGCGAGCAGGCCCAGCCAGAACCCCAGCCCCAGCACGATCGCCAGGGCACCGGTGAAGACGCCGGTCATGTTGACCTGCGGGGCGAACCACACCGTGAACAGGCGGCGCGGGGTGCCGTATCGCCGGTCGGCGGGGACGGGCGCGATGCCGTGGGTCTCGACGGAGAAGTCACCGACGCCGCTGGGGGTCCGGCCACTGAACGGTGATGCAGTCAGCGAACTGTCTGAGGTGTTCCTAGCCGGCCCCGAGTCGACGGCCTCCTGTGTCATGCGTTCATTCGATCACGGGCGTCGGGCCATGTTTTACCGCCCGTGCGCTCAAGCGGATTCGGGGCGCTGGCAACCTCGGAGACGAGGGAATCCACTGTCGAAATGTAAATTCGTTGCGGAATCGCTTGCGAAGGTCGTCCTCATCGGCGAAGGTTTATCCACCATGCACGGGGCTGAGCCAGGCCATGACCTCATCCAGGGGACCCGCCCTCCGTGCGCAGAACCAGGGAGGTCGTCCTGAGCGGCACACACGGCACCGCCGTCGACAGCGCAACGGGAGAACAGCCGAGCACCCGCACCGCGGGTCAGCCGGTGATCGAGATCGACCACGTGACGAAGCGTTTCGACGACTACGTCGCCGTGGCGGACGCCGACTTCACGATCGCGTCTGGCGAGTTCTTCTCGATGCTGGGTCCCTCGGGATGCGGTAAGACCACCACGCTCCGCATGATCGCGGGTTTCGAGACGCCGACCGAGGGGGCGATTCGCCTCGAGGGGGTCGACGTCTCGACGCTGTCCCCGCACAAGCGCAACGTCAACACCGTGTTCCAGCACTACGCCCTGTTCCCGCACATGACCGTGTGGGACAACGTGGCCTACGGTCCGCGCAGCAAGAAGATCGACAAGACCGCCGGAAAGGGGGAGGTGAAGCGCCGAGTCGACGAGCTCCTCGAGATCGTCCGGCTGAGCGACTTCGCCAAGCGCAAGCCGGCGCAGCTCTCCGGCGGACAGCAGCAACGGGTCGCGTTGGCGCGGGCGCTGGTGAACTACCCCAGCGCCCTGCTTCTCGACGAGCCGCTCGGTGCGCTCGACCTGAAGTTGCGCCACGCCATGCAGTTCGAACTCAAGCGCATCCAGCGCGAGGTCGGCATCACGTTCATCTACGTGACCCACGATCAGGAGGAAGCGCTCACGATGAGTGACCGCATCGCGGTCATGAACGCCGGCAACGTCGAGCAAATCGGCAGCCCGACCGAGATCTACGACCGTCCGTCGACGGTCTTCGTCGCCAGCTTCATCGGGCAGGCAAATCTTTGGCCGGGCAAGCAGAACGGAATGGACGGCGATTTGGCCCAGCTGTCGGTGCTCGGCACCACGTTGCGGGCCAGGCCCGGCGACACCGCGATCGAACCCGGCGGCGATGCCACCCTGATGGTGCGCCCGGAGCGCGTGCGGGTGTCGATGGATCGGCCCGACGGTGACGTCGCGACGGTCGCCGCCACGGTGACCGACCTGACGTTCCAGGGTCCGGTGGTCCGGCTGTTGATGGATGCGCCCGACGGATCGCCGATCGTCGCCCACGTCGGTACCGAACAGAATTTGCCGCTACTGCGACCGGGTGACCGGGTCCACGTCGCGTGGGCTCCCGATGCCTCCCTGGTGCTGCCGGCGGCCGACATTCCGACCACCGAGGACCTGGAGGAGATGTTCGACGCGCCTCCGGAACCCTGACGACCCCGCTCGACGACCCCTCTTCAGAAAAACCGAAAGGTACTTCCATGGCGAATCGGATCGATCCCCTCAGGATGGCTTCGGCACGAACCTCACGGCGACGCTTCCTCGGTGGCGGCGCCGCCGCGGCCGCAGCCCTCACGCTCGGCCCGTCCTTCCTCGCGGCGTGCGGATCCGATAGCAAGGAATCGGCCGGTCCCTCCGTCACAGAGGGCCCCGCCACCGGCACGCTGCGCGTGTCGAACTGGCCGCTCTACATGGCCGACGGGTTCGTCGCCGCGTTCCAGACGGCCAGCGGCTTGACCGTCGACTACAAGGAAGACTTCAACGACAACGAGCAGTGGTTCGCGAAGGTGAAGGAGCCGTTGTCGCGCAAGCAGGACATCGGGGCCGATCTGGTGGTTCCGACCACGTTCATGGCCTCGCGCATCCAGCAGCTCGGCTGGCTCAACGAGATCAGCGACGCGGGCTGGTCCAACAAGGGCAACCTGCGCACCGATCTGCTCGAGGCGAGCGTCGACCCGGGCCGCAAGTTCAGCGCCCCCTACATGTCCGGCCTCGTCGGTATCGCCTACAACAAGGCGGCGACCGGGCGCGACATCAAGACCATCGACGACATGTGGGATCCCGCATTCAAGGGCAAGGTCAGCTTGTTCAGCGACTCGCAGGACGCGCTCGGCATGATCATGATGTCGCAGGGCGCGTCGCCCGCCGAGCCGAATTCGGAGTCCATCAAGAAGGCCGTCGACCTGGTCAAGGAGCAGAAGGACAAGGGTCAGATCCGTCGGTTCACCGGCAACGACTACGCCGACGACCTCGCGGCGGGCAACATCGCCATCGCGCAGGCCTATTCGGGCGACGTGGTGCAGTTGCAGGCCGACAACCCCGACCTGGTGTTCGTCGTCCCGGAGTCCGGCGGTACCACCTTCGTCGACACCATGGTGATTCCGTACACCACGCAGAACCAGAACGCGGCCGAGGCGTGGATCAACTACGTCTACGACCGGGCCAACTACGCGAAGCTCGTCGCGTTCGTCCAGTACGTGCCGGTGCTGTCGGACATGACCGACGAACTGAACAAGATCGACCCAGAGCTCGCGGCCAACCCGCTGGTCAACCCGTCGAAGGCGACGTTGGACATGGTGAAGGGCTGGGCGCCGCTCACCGATGAGCAGACTCAGGAATACAACACGCTGTACGCAGCCGTCACCGGCGGCTGAGGGTCGGCGGATGGCGGGTGTAGCCAGTAGTAGTCGCCAGCGGAGCAAGATCGCTCCGTACCTGATGGTGCTGCCAGCGCTGGCGTACCTGGCGCTGTTCTTCGTGGTGCCGATCTGGTCTCTGCTCCGCACCTCGTTGTCGTCGATGAGCGGATCGGTCTTCCTGCCGACGCTGTCGTTCGACTGGAACGTTGGCAACTTCGGTCACGCGTTCTCGATCTATCAGGACCAGATCATCCGGTCGTTCACGTACGCGCTGACGGCCACCGTGGTCTGCATCGTGCTGGCCTATCCCCTGGCCTACGTGATCGCCTTCAAGGCCGGTAGATACAAGAACTTGATCCTTGGTCTGGTGATCCTGCCGTTCTTCGTGACCTTCCTGATCCGCACGCTGGCGTGGAAGACCATCCTCGCCGACGACGGCTGGGTGGTGAGCGCGCTGGGCAGCGTCGGTCTGCTGCCCAGCGAGGGCCGCTTGTTGTCCACCAGCTGGGCGGTGATCGGCGGTCTGATCTACAACTGGATCATCTTCATGATCCTGCCGTTGTACGTGAGTCTGGAGAAGATCGACCCGCGCCTGCTGGAGGCATCGCGGGATCTGTACTCGAGCAATGCCCGTTCGTTCACCAAGGTGGTGCTGCCGCTGTCGATGCCCGGCGTGCTCGCTGGCAGCCTGCTCGTATTCATCCCCGCGGCAGGTGATTTCATCAACGCCGACTACCTGGGCAGCACTCAGACGACGATGATCGGCAACGTCATCCAGAAGCAGTTCCTCGTCGTCAAGGACTATCCGGCGGCGGCTGCGCTGAGCCTCGTGCTGATGGCGTTCATTCTGGTGGGCGTGTTGTTGTACACCAAGGCGCTCGGTACGGAGGAACTGGTATGACGCTCGCGGCCGGACCCCTCATCACCGACGCCGCCGGGAGCGCCGAGACACCCAGGCCGCGTCGGAGCCCGCGCCGCTTCGCCTTTGGCGACGTCACCTTGCGCGTCGTCGCCGGACTGGTGCTGTTCTACCTCTTCCTCCCGATCTTCGTCATCATCCTGTTCTCCTTCAACGACCCCGCCGGCAAGTTCAACTACAGCTGGCAGGGCTTCACCCTCGACAACTGGTTGAACCCGTTCAAGTACCCCGCCCTCACCGATGCGCTCCAGTTGAGCATCAACGTGGCGGCGGTCTCCACGGCCATCGCCTTGGTGCTCGGCACACTGGTGGCCATTGCGTTGGTGCGCCAACGTTTCCGGGGCAGTAAGGCGATCGACACGTTCCTCGTCCTGCCGCTGACGGCACCGGAGGTCGTGATGGGAGCGTCGCTGCTGGTGCTGTTCCTCGACTTCGGCTGGGCGACGGGATACGTCACGATCCTGATCGCACACATCGCCTTCGAGATCAGTTTCATCGCGATGACCGTCCGCGCCCGCGTCCGCGGATTCGACTGGACCCTGGAGGACGCGTCGATGGACCTCGGGGCGAGCCCGACCCGTACCTTCTTCAAGGTGACGCTGCCGCTGATCGTGCCCGGTATCGTCGCCGCGGCCATGCTGTCGTTCGCCCTGTCGCTGGACGACTTCATCATCACGTACTTCGTCAGTGGCTCCACCGTGACGTACCCGCTCTACGTCAACGCGGCGGTCAAGGCCGCCGTCCCTCCCCAGATCAACGTCCTCGCCACGGCGATCCTGCTGATCAGCCTGCTGCTCGTCGGTATCGGAACGCTCTACCGCCGCAAGCGAGTCGACGCCTGACCGGCACGCACCCTCGGCGAGATCATCCAGGGACTCGGTTGGCAGAAGAACCGGTCACCGACCGCGGCACGTGGCCACGTCTGCTCGATGCGCGCCATCTCGTGGACGAGTGAGTCGACCTGCTCGGGTTCGCCGTGCGTCGTGAACGTCCTGCGGTCCCACCACATCATCTTCGTCTGGTACCGCTCGTCGGGATAGGGCGTCGCGGGGATGGGCGCCACCACCCCGCCCGTGGAGCGCCACCGCTCGAGGCAGTGCGCCGCGGAGGTCGCCATGTAGTAGTCGACGTCGAAGCACGTGGTGAGGTGAAATCCGCTGCGGGCGTGTAGTTTTGCCCGACTTCGGCTCAGGTCGCCGTCGCCACGCATCCAGGCGGCCTTCATCTCGATGACTCCAGCCGGAATGCGGTCCGCCAGCATCCTGTGAACGGCGGCCTCTCCCGGCCTGCCGCGCCATTCGACGACGGCGTGCGAGTCCTCCGGGGCGGTCAGCACGCCCTTGGTCCTGACCCCGCCGATCATTCGTCCGTCGACATCGGTCATCGTCCAGAACAGCGCGGTGTCATCCGCGCATCGTCCTGGGTCTGCATCGATGGCGTCGCTCACCCCGAACTTCGCGTAGCTCTCGACGGCGCCGTCGTGATACTCGGCAAACAGGTCGGGTGCAGCGCCCGGCTCGGCGATGGTCACCGTGCACTCCCCGGCGGGATCCCACCACGAGGTCACGTGCGCCAGGGGCGAAAGCTTAGGCTCGGTAGTCAGTGCAGCCGTCATTCGGGGCCTGCCTTCGTCGTGTGAAGTGGGGACTCAGAGCAATACAATACCTTCGGTATATATATTGTCTAACCTCAGGTTTATGTCGAAATTGACACCCACAGCAACGTATTTGCCAGCGGCGTCAGCCGTCGGTTGCGCTCCAGAAGTCTCGCCGCATAGAACCACTGGCCACATGCGTCCCCGCGAATCGGCCTCGCCACCCGCGCATAGCTGACCGGGTCGACACGGGTTGCTGACTCCGGTCGAGGATTTGGGCTCAAATGACGTCGACGCGGATCGGCGCCCTGGTGCCGGCGCGTGCGGCGCCGATCCCCGCGATGACGACGAGGCAGATTCCGAATACCCCCACGCCGTCGGGCGCCTGGGAGAGCACGACGAATCCCACCGCCATGGCGAACGCCGGCTCCAGGCTCATGAGCGTCCCGAACGACGCCGTGGTCAATCGGCGGAGCGCCATTAATTCAAGGGTGAAGGGGATCACCGGCAACAGGATCGCGAGACCGATTCCCCACAGCAGTATTTCACCTGTCATCCGCGGCAGCACCGACGAGCCGACGACGAGCGTGGAGAACACTGCCGCCACGCCCATGGACACCGCCAAGCCATTGACTCCGTCCACGCCGTCACCCACCCGCTGGGTCAGCAGGATGTAGCCGCCCCAGCAGACGGCGGCGGCCAATGCGTAGGCCACGCCGACGGGATCGGCGGCTTCCCCCCACGGCTGGGTCAACAGCACGACGCCGGCGGCGGCCAACCCCGGCCAGACGTAGCGATTCCGACCCTTGCCCTTGGCGACCGCGACGCCGAGGGGGCCGAGGAACTCCAGGGCGCTCGCCGTGCCCAACGGAATGCGCGCGACGGCGGCCATGAAGAAGAGGGTGACTGCGGCGGTGACCACGCCGAGCACGAGGCAGGTCGCGAACGTGGTCTTGGTGAACGCCGACGGACGCGGCCGGACGATGATCAGCAGCAGCACGCCCGCCCACGTCAGCCGCAGCCACGCCGCGCCCTCCACGCCGATGCGGTCCATCAGACCCAGCGACAGGGCAAGGCCGACCTGCACGAACAACATCGAGGCCGTTGCCATCGACACCCCGATGCGGGTCTGATTCGTGAACACCGTTGCATTGAATGGCAGGGAGAACGTTCGCGTCCACGTGATATTTGCGGACATACCGTTCATTCATGCCGAACGATCATCCGTTCAGGGCGTGCGGGAGGGAAACTGATCGTGGGTGAAGTCGATCTGTGCGGCAGGATTGCTCACCGCGGTGACCATGCCCGACCCGAACGGCCCCATGGCGTCGAAGAGAGTGGCCGTGCCCACGGCGATGCCGTCCTGCGCCCAATGGGACTCGGCCTGGACCCCGATCCACTCGTCACCCGGCAGGCGGGTCAACCCCACCGTCAGGTCGCCGTTGATGTATCCGATGCCGGCACTCCCGAGATTGGTGACCAGACTGGTGCCCTCGGCGACCATGACGGCGTCGACGAAGGGACCGTTGCACTGACCATCCACCACGTCGACGGACCTGTTGAAGAATCGCTTCCTCGAGGCGTTCTGGTGGTCGGCAATGGCGTCGGACCAGCCCCCTTCGTCACTCCCCATCCGCATATAACTCGCGGCGTCCACCTCCGGGTGGGGGAAAGTCGTTGCGGGTCTCCACTGTTCGCCCGCCGGCGCCGACGAAAGCCGGTACTGCACCATCGTGGCACGGACCACCGGCCGCCCGTCCTGGGACAGTTCGCACTCCGACGTCCGCACCCGCCTGCCGTCGCGGATCAGACGCGTGGACACCACCGTCGGCACCCCGCGGGCGGCCTTGAACAGATCGACGGTGAGCCGAGTGGGCAGGAAGTCGTCGTCCCCGTATCGGCCGTCGAGGACCCAGGCCGCCAGACCGACGAGTGCCGGTCCGTTCAGATGGTCGTCACCCCAATGGCTTTGCGCGCTAGCGGTGGGCAGGAACGTGTCCTCCGTGGAAGGAGTGAAGTGTGCCGGGCGTGCGGTCATTCGGAGAATCGTCGCATGGCGGACAATGACCTCGTGGACCCCCGGCGCCTGCACCTACTGCTGGCATTGTCCCGTCTCGGCTCGATGCGTGCGGTCGCCGAAGCCCACCACCTCACGACCTCGACGGTGTCCCAGCAGATCGCGGCGCTCGCCAAGGACGCCGGGGTCGCGCTCATCGAACCCGAGGGCAGGCGGGTCCGGCTGACGCCCGCAGGCCATCGGCTGGCCGAACACGCCGTGACCATCCTCGCCGCCGTCGACATGGCGCGCCTCGACCTCGATCCCGACGCCGAGCCCGCAGGCACCGTTCGGGTCGGCGGGTTCGCCACCGGCATTCGCGTGTCGCTGCTGCCCGTCCTCGGGCGACTCGCGTCGAGTCACCCCCGGGTCGGGGTGATCATCAGCGAGTACGAGCCCACCGAGGCGTTCCGGCTACTCGTCGACGACGATCTCGACCTAGCGCTCGTCTACGACTACAACCTGGTGCCCGCCTCGCCGGATCCGGTGCTGCAGACGGTGCCGTTGTGGTCGACTCCGTGGGGTCTCGGCGTGCCGAGCGGCGGCTCCCCCGCGACCGCGGCCGATCTGCGGGACTATGGCGACGCCGAATGGATCGTCAACTCCCGCAACACCGCCGACGAGGACGCCGTGCGGACCTTGGCGGCGCTGGCGGGTTTCACACCCCACATCGCCCATCAGATCGACAGCCTCGATCTGGTCGAAGATCTCATCATCGCCGGGTACGGCGTCGGGTTGCTGCCACTCGACAGATCCGTCCGTGACGGCGTCACCGTGCTGCCCATCGCCGAACCGGCCGTCGTCATGACGACCTACGCCGCCACGCGCCGCGGGCGCGCGAATTGGCCACCGCTTCGCCTGATTCTGGACGGCCTCGGGCCTGGGGAGGACGTGCTTCCCCACACGAGCTGGCCGCGACCGCCGGTCGGCGACGGGGTTAGTTCCCGCGAGGGCGGGTAAGGGTCACGCACATCAGCAACTGCGTGATCAACCAAAGGGGCCAACGTGACCGACCGCGAGCAAGAGAAGGAAAAGGCAGAATCCGACATCGAGGCCGACTCGGCGGTCGCGGGTTCGCGTGAGGGAAAGCACGGCCAAGGCGACGGAAGCTACGTCGGCCGGTCGAGCAGCGACGACGATTTCGACGCCGGTCAGAGCGGCGCGGAAGCCCGCAGCGAACAGGGTTAGGGCGACGCCGGCCTGCGAGCCGGGCCGGCGCTCGTGCGTCGCCGCGACGGGCGCGGCCGATATTGCTGGTTTCGTTGCCGCGGGCCAGGCCCAGCACGTCGCCGATCGCGCCCCACGGTACGTCTGCGGACCTAGCGGCGTCCACCGCCGCGTGGACGGCCCCCTGTGCGACCGCACCGGCCGCGGCATCAGAAGCGTCGGTCACGGCCCGTGCCACCTCGACCGCGTGCTCGAGTTCGCGCAGCGTCCGAGCCTGTCGATCGACGTCTACACGCCAAACACCCCTCACGTCGTCCCCCTTTGTACTCACGTGGAGTCGAGACACGGGGTCCGAGTGTGTCGCCACCGTTCAATGTACAGCAACCACTTTGGTAGCTGACTGCTCGTTCGAAGGCATTGCGGTGGAGGATATTTGACACATCAGTTGAATCGGTTGCCACTTGACGCAAACGTGGGGTCGTCACAAGTGCGCACTGGACTCCGTTTCGGATCCACCGCTTCGGGGAATGATCCGCGTTTCGAATTCACCGGCCCGGGGGATTCTGTAAGCCATCGGACGGCGATTGGAGCCTGTCTTGGATCGATATCAGCTCTTGGCGAGCGCCTTCGTCGACCTCGCCGACACCCTGACCGAAGACTACGACGTCGCCGAGCTCACTCAGCAGCTCATCGACTACTCGGTGAGCCTGCTTCCCGTGGACGCGGCCGGGATCGTGCTCGCCGATGAGGGCGGTCCGCGGGTACTCGCCTCGAGCAGCGAGGAGGCCCGGATGCTGGAACTCCTACAACTCCACGCCGACGCCGGACCCTGTCTGCACGTCTACCGCACTGGCGAACCGGTGTTGGTGGACGACCTGCGCACGGGGCCGGAACGATGGCCGGCCTTCGCCATCCGCGCCGACGAACACGGGTTCCGGTCCGTGGCCGCGCTGCCGATGAGGCTCCGCGACGAGCGGATCGGCACGCTGAACCTGTTCAGCCGCAGCCCAGGTCCCATGTCTGCGGGTGACGTCGCCATCGCTCAGGCCCTCGCCGACATCGCGACGATCGGCATTCTGCACCAGCGGGAGATATCCCATTCCGCGGAGCTGAACGCTCAGTTGCAGACCGCGCTGAAGACGCGGTTGATCATCGAGCAGGCGAAGGGTGTGCTCGCCGAACGAGGCAACGTGGACATGGACGAGGCGTTCACGTCCCTGCGTGCGCATGCGCGAAACACCCGGCGCGCCCTGTCCGACCTCGCCCGCGCGGTGGTCCACGGCGGTGATGAGGCGGACGCAGTCCTGCGGTCGCGGACGTGACGTCGGCCGCATCAGACGCGGCGCTGGCCTAACGTCAGGGATTGCGCCGCCCGGTAGCGGTCCAGGACCCCTGGCGTCGGATCGGCGGTGTAGGACTCCGTCACCCCGTAGTTCCACGACGGTGGCGCGTCCTCTCCGGACAGGGTCCACGCCGCCTGCCGAGCGGCGCCGAGCGCGACGTACTCCCCGGGGGTCGGCACCTGCACGGGCTTGCCGAGAACCGCGGGGGCGATGCGGCGAATCGCCTCCGAGCGAGCGCCTCCCCCAACCATGATCACGCGGCCCACCTCGATGCCCTGACCCGCGATCTGCTCGACGCAGAACTCGATCGACGCAAGTAAACCCTCGACCGCTGCGCGAGCGACGTTGGCGGGCCCCAGGTTTCGGGTCGTGACGCCGTGCAGCGCGCCCGCCGCCTCCGGCAGGTTGGGTGATCGTTCACCGTCGAAGTACGGCACCAGCGTCAGCCCGTCGGCACCCGGCGCCGCGGAGAGCGCCAACCGGTCGAACTCGTCGAAGTCCACACCCAGCATCCTCGCCACCGCGGCCAGGACCGGTGCGCCGTTGAGCGTGCACACCAGGGGAAGCTGACGCCCCGTGGCGTCGGCGAACCCGGCGACCAGCCCGGCGGCATCATGGGGAGCGGCATCGCCCACCGCGCTGACCACACCCGAGGTGCCCAGCGACACGACGCAGTCCCCCGGACCGACCCCGAGACCGAGCGCCGCCGCGGCGTTGTCGCCCGCCCCGGGACCGAGTACGGCTCCCGTCGTGGACCGACCGGCCGCGTCGTACGGCCCGAGCACCGGCGGCACGGTGGGCCGACGACCGCGCATGGCCAGTTGGAGCAGATCGGGCTGATAGCTGCTGTCCTCCGCGGCGAAGTAACCGGTCCCGCTGGCGTCACTGCGATCGGTGCGGACGTCGGCGACGTCGGTCGATCCACTCAACCGCCACGTCAGCCAGTCATGGGGTAGACACACGGCGGCGGTCGCATCGGCGTTGCGGGGTTCGTTGTCGGCCAGCCACCGCAGCTTGGTCGCCGTGATCGACGCCACGGGCACCACCCCGATCCGGGCTGCCCACTCCGCGGGCCCGCCAAGCTCCTCGACCAACGCCTCGGCGGCGGCGCTCGATCGAGTGTCGTTCCACAACAATGCATCTCGTACGACGTCTCCCGCCTCGTCCAGACACACCATGCCGTGTTGCTGCGCGCCGACAGAGATGGCAGCGACGTCATCGAGACCGCCGGCCTCGGCCGCGGCATCACCGAGCGCTGCCCACCACGCCGCCGGGTCGACCTCGGTGCCGCCGGGGTGAGGTGCAGAACCCGAGCGCACGGTCTCACCGGTGTCGGCCTCGCAGATGAGCACCTTGCACGACTGGGTGGACGAGTCGATTCCTGCGACGAGGGCCACGCCGTCCTCCTTCGATGTGAAAGGTCCACCCTAGTGCGAAGCTGCCTCGATGAAATGGCTCGTGGCGGCGAACGCCTGTCTGGCCACTCGGCTCGCCCAGATGCTCCTGGCAGGACTCGAATCGGCCTGACCACGGACGACCGTTCCGGGGTTTGAAAGGGGCTTTACCGGGTATCTTCCGCGCATGTTGATCCGTCGAATCGCGCGTCCCATGCTGGCCACCACCTTCATCACCCGTGGTGTAGAGGCGCTGCGGAGTCCCAAGCCAGCTGCTGACGCCGCCCGTCCCACCCTGGAGGGCCTCGCCAAGCTGCCCGACCCCGTCGGCCCCAACGTGCCCACCAACGCCGAGACCGTCGCCAAGGTGACTGCAGGCGTCCAGATCGGCGCGGGCCTCCTCCTCGCCACGGGCCGTCTGCCGCGCCTCGCATCGGCCGCCCTCGCAATCAGCGTGGTCCCGGGAAGCCTTGGTGCCCATGCCTTTTGGAATGAGGACGATGCCGAGCGGAAGGCCGTCGAGCGGCGCGCGCTGCTCACGGACGTCGGCCTGATCGGCGGCCTGATCATCGCCTCGGTCGACACCGAGGGCAGGCCCTCGCTGGGGTGGCGTGGCCGCCGTGCCGCGCGCAAGGTGTCCGAGCGGGTGTCCGGCGTCCTGCCGAGCACGCCCGATGCGCCGAACGCGCTCATCGACAGCGAGTTGGTCGACCGCGTCGGAGGGGGTCTGCACGTCGGCGCGGAACGCGGCCGGGACTTGGCCCACGTCGCGCTGGAGCGGGGCGCCGTACTCGCCGGCGTCGGGGTCGAGCGTGGTACGGAGTTCGCCGAGGTAGCGCGCGAGCGTGCCCCCCAGATCGCCAAGAAGGCGCGCAAGCGGGCCGAGGAGATCGCCGCGCTCACCCAGGACCGCAGTGCTGAATTCGCCGAGCTCGCGCAAAAGCACAGCACGCACCTGGTCGACGTGGCCCGCGATCGCGCGCCCGAGCTGGCCAACGCCGCCCGCGACCGCCGGGACGAATTGGCCGCCGCGAGCCGCGCCCAGGCCAACCGGGCCCGCAAGGACGTCAAGCGTGCGCAGAAGGAGCTCGAGAAGCGCACCCGTTGAGGGCGTGGCCGCCGGTAGATTGAGCGCGTGACTACCGGCGGCTACGAACCCCAGTACGGCGACTCCCGATACCACCGCGTCGAGCCGGGTGCACTGCTCCCCCGGTTCTTCGCCAGGGTGATCGACGGTCTACTCGTCGGCATCGTCGGCGTCGTCCTCAGCATCGCCACCGACACGTTGTCGAACGTGACGGTCACCGGTCTCTTCACCGGTGTCCTGATGTTCGTCTACTTCGTGGCGTTCGAAGTCACGCAGGGCTGGACACCCGGCAAGAAGGTCCTCGGGATGAGCGTCCACGGGCCCGCGGGCGGCCCGAAGCCCGACCTCAAGCAGTCCGCCATCCGCAACGCGTTCACGCTGCTGCCGGTCATCCCGTTCGTCGGCGGCCTGCTCGGGGTGATCGCGATCATCGTCATCGCCGTGACCGTCAGTGGCAGCCCAACCAAGCAGGGCAAGCACGACGAGCTGGCGGGCGGTACCCAGGTCGTGAAGGGCTAGGCCCGCCCGCCGGCCATCAGATCACCAGGTCCAGCAGCAGCACGACGCCGAGACCGCTCACCGACAACACCGTCTCCATGATCGACCAGGTCTTGATGGTCTGACCGACGGTGAGCCGGAAGTACTGATTGACCAACCAGAAGCCTGCGTCGTTGACGTGGGAGAAGAACAGCGAGCCGGCGCCGACGGCCAGGACCACCAGCGATACCTGCCCGGTCGGCATGTCGGCGACGAGCGGGACGATCAGCGAGGACGCGGTGATCGTCGCGACCGTGGCCGAACCCGTGGCGAGCCGGATCAGCACTGCGATCAGCCAGGCCAGGATGAGCACCGAGATATTGGCACCCTCGGCCCAGCGGGCCAGCAGCGTGCCGATCCCGGTGTCCACGAGAACCTGCTTGAACCCGCCGCCCGCGGCGACGATCAGGATGATGCCGGCGACCGGCGGGAGCCCCGACTCGATGCACTTCGTGATTGCGTTGCGGTCCATCCCGGCCCCTCGACCAAGGGTGAACATGCCGACGATGACGGCAATGAGCAGCGCGATCAGAGGGGTGCCGAGGGTGTCGAATACCAGCCGGAGCAGATTCGCCTTGTCGTCGATGAAGATGTCGACCAGCGCCTTGCCCAGCATCAGCACGACCGGCAGCAGAACGCTGAACAGCGTGATGGCGAACGACGGTCGGCGAGGCGTCTCACCCTCGGCGAAGCGGTCCGCGTCGAAGGTGTCGGGCGCGTCGACGACGACCCACCGCCCGGCCAACTTCCCGAACAGCGGGCCCGCCAGCACGATGGTCGGGATCGCGACCATGACACCGAGGGCCAGCGTGATGCCGAGGTCGGCGTTGAGCAGCCCGACGGCGGTCAGCGGTCCGGGGTGTGGCGGCACGAACCCGTGCATCGCGGAAAGCCCTGCCAGAGCCGGGATTCCGACGGTGATCAGGGACAGCTGCGAACGGCGCGACACCAGGTAGATCACCGGAATCAGCAGCACCAGCCCGATCTCGAAGAACATCGGGAGACCGATGATCGCGCCGACCAACGCCATCGCCCACGGCAGCATGCGTGGCGACGCGTGCCCGACGATGGTGTCGACGATCTCGTCGGCGCCACCGGAGTCGGCGAGCAGCTTGGCGAACATCGCACCCAACGCGATGAGGATGCCGACGCCCGCCGCGGTCTCCCCGAACCCCTTGGTGAACGACGCCAGCACGGTGGTGAGGTTCTCTCCCGCGACCATTCCCACCGTCAGCGCGCCGAACATCAGCGAGAGGAAGGGGTGCAGCTTGACCACCGTGATCAACACGACGATGACGGCGATGCCTACGGCGAAGGCCAGCACCAGATGCCAGCCGGAGGCCACCGGCTCGGTGAGCTTCGGGGCCTCGTCGGCGAGCAGGGTAATGCCGTTGATCATCACAACTCCCGTTCAGTCAGCGTGACGAATTCGTCGATGATGGAATCGATGTCCTGGTCCACGCTGACGTCGACGCCGTTCTCGTCGGCGGTCAACGGTTCGAGGGTGGCGAACTGCGAGGCCAACAGCGACGCCGGCATGAAGTGGCCCGGCCGGCTCGCCTGCCTACGGCCGATCAACTCGGGCGTTCCCGCGAGATGCAGGAATGCGACGTCGGTGCAGTGGCCGCGGAGCTGGTCCCGGTAGGCCCGCTTCAGCGCTGAGCAGCTCATCACGCCACCGTCGGGGTGATCGGCCAGCCACCGCCCGATGGCGTCGAGCCACGGTCGTCGGTCCGCGTCGTCGAGGGCGTGGCCTGCAGTCATCTTCGCGATATTGGCCTCGGGATGGAAGTCGTCCGCATCGGCGAAGGGCACCCGCAGACGTTGCGCGAGGGCCGCACCCACGGCGGACTTGCCGGAACCCGAAACACCCATCACCACTATTGGTGGCGCCATCGCCTACCTCCCGGTCCGCTGTACCCCGTTGTGCCTGGCATCACACAGCGTGCCGCAATCATCTGCTTATTGCAAGCACAGAGACCAAAGATATGTCTTTAAGCCAACGGGCGCGCCGTATGACAACATGTATGCGTGGCTGCACCCGCAAACGTCAGCGCCCTGCACGACAACGTGCTGACCGGGATCGGTGCCGAGATCGTCTCGGGCACGCTACCCGCGGGTGGGGTGATCAACCTGGAGGGCGTCGGCGCGCAATACGGCGTGTCCCGCAGCGTGGCCCGCGAAGCCGTCCGGGTCCTGGAATCGATGGGCCTGGTGGCCTCGCGGCGGCGCGTCGGCATCACCATCCAGCCGGCAAGTCGGTGGAATGTCTTCGACCCCAGGGTCATTCGATGGAGGCTCGAATCCGGGGACCGCGCGGCCCAACTGGTGTCGTTCTCGGAACTGCGCCGTGGCTTCGAGCCGGCCGCGGCA
Organism: Mycolicibacterium sp. TUM20985; assembly: GCF_030295745.1. Taxonomy (NCBI): domain Bacteria; kingdom Bacillati; phylum Actinomycetota; class Actinomycetes; order Mycobacteriales; family Mycobacteriaceae; genus Mycobacterium; species Mycobacterium antarcticum. The sequence goes on along the minus strand of NZ_AP027291.1, from coordinate 2,437,765 downwards.
GCGCTGGCCGCCCGCCGGGCCGATCCGCATCAGTGCCGCATCATGGCGGCCGCCGTCTCCGACATGGTCATGCATGGGCGATCAGGCGATCTGGAGTCATACCTATTGGCGGACAAAGTCTTTCATCAGACCCTGCTGGAAGCCAGTGGGAACGAGATGTTCCGCGCCCTCAACGGCGTCGTCGCCGAGGTGCTGACCGGGCGCACCCGGCACGGGATGATGCCGGAGAAGCCCAACCCCGTCGCGATCGCTCTGCACGACGAGGTCGCCAGGGCCATCCGGCTGCGCGATGAGGCGGCCGCGGAGCGCGCGATGCGCGAGATCATCGACGAGGCCATGACCGACGTCCGCTCGTCCGAGGGGCCGGCATGAGCAGAACGCCGCTGACCGCCCGCCGACTGTTCGATCGCTTCGAACCCGTCCACGCCCTGACGTACTTCGCCCCCGAATCCCGCGACGCGCTCGAGCAGGCGGGTTTCCACGGCTTCTGGACGGGCTACTTCGCGGCCAGGTCCGCACCGCTGGGTCGGGTCCCCGCCGACGTCGTCACCGCCGTGTTCTATAACTTCGCGCCGTCGCACGTGGCCCGCGCACTGCCCGCGGCGTGGGACCTGGCCAGCCCGGCGGACGCGCTGCAGGCGCGTGAGACGTCGGCCGTGGCCGCCCTTCAGCGCTGTGGCGTCACCGACGGCGAGCAGGTGCGCACCGCCGCCGACCTGCTGGCCAAGGCCGCCGTCCACGCTCCGTTGGACGGCCGCCCGCTGTTCGCCGCGAACCGCGCTCTGCCATGGCCGGACGACCCCGTGGCGCGGCTCTGGCATGCCACTACGCTGCTGCGCGAGCAGCGCGGTGACGCACACGTGGCGGTCCTCGTCGCCAACGGCATCGGCGGGCGGGACTCCAACGTCCTGCACGCCTCGGCCGATCGGGTGCCCCGCGACTTCATCATGGCCAGCCGTCGCTACGACGACGAGGAATGGCAGGGCTGCGTCGAACGGCTCGAGGCGCGCGGGATCGTCGACGAGCAAGGCGCACTGACCAATTCAGGACGCGACCTCAAGAAGCATCTCGAGGACGCGACGGACGAGCTGGCGCTGCCTGCGTTCGACGCGCTCGACGACGCCGAACTCACCCTGCTGTTCCGCACGCTCACCCCGATCACCAGGGCGGTGATCGGTGGCGGCGACATTCCCGGCGCGACGCCCATGGGGCTCCGCCGGGACGACCTCGACGACGACGGCGCGCACCTCGGCTAGCGCGGGGCGTACATGATCAGGCCCACTCCGACCAGGCAGATGACCGCGCCCGTGACGTCCCAGCGATCCGGCCGGAAGCCGTCGGCCACCATGCCCCACAACAGCGAACCGACGATGAAGATCCCGCCGTACGCGGCCAGCACCCGGCCGAAGTTGGCGTCGGGCTGGAACGCGGCGACGAAACCGTAGGCCCCCAGGGCGAGCACCCCGGCGCCCATCCACACCCAGCCGCGGTGTTCCCGGATGCCCTGCCAGACCAGCCACGCGCCGCCGATCTCCAGCAACGCCGCCAGCACGAAGAGCAGGATCGACTTGAGCACCATCAATTCTGGTTGCGGTTCCACTCGAGCCAGCCGACACCGCTGCGGCCGTCGGACGTGGTCACGGTGGCCCAGGCCCGGGGGAAGCTGCTGACCCGACCGTCGCTGGACGTCAGCAATACCGGGGCGTGCCCTCGCACCTCGATGGTCGCCGTGGTGTCGCCCGGAGACATCTCGAGCGTCGTCCCGGTCGGTAAGTCATTCTCGCCGAACGCTTCCCGGGCGATGACCGTCTGCAACTCCGTGATGTCACCCGCGCGCTGGACGTAGCCGGCGGCCATCCGGGGTGCGCCGGGGATCCTCAGGTCGAGACCGTGGATGTGGGTGCCGTCATCGAGATGCAGTGCGCTCCAGACCCAGTCCATGCTCCACCAGTCCCGCGCCGCCCACGAATGGTCCCGCTGGCCCGCGACGTCGGCGAGCTCGATGGTGCGGCCGTCCGCGGTCACCGTTCCCGACACGGTGCAAGGGATCTCGTAGCGGGTGGACAGTCGGTACTGGTAGGGAACCCCGGCGGTGGTCCACACCAGATCCATGACCAGGTCGACGGGACGACCGGGGTTGCCCCGCAACAGATCTGCAGGGTCGTCATAGGCCTGACCCCGGCCCCGCAGTGCGACCCGGTAGGTCTGCAACGGAACGGTGGACTCGAGCTCGAGGTCGACTCCGTCCCCGCGGACGTGGGTGTGGTCCGCCGGCAGAGCCGCCTCGAAGTCCAGGACGGCGATGGTCGGCATGTCCGGTCCGCACAGCAGCGCGTTGATCCAAGCGTGGCCCTGGTTGGGGATCAGGCCCAGCCGCAGCCAGCCGCCGACGTCCTGGCCGGGATCGGCGAAGTCGAAGTACCAGCTCTCACTCCACAGCGCCTCGGCCGTCGGCTCGTGCGGACCCTCGTCTTCTGCTTTGGGCTGCAAGGGTTCCGGCGTCGATGGCGCGGGAAGGACGGCGAGCGCGTCGGTGTCCAGGACGTGCGCGCAGTGTCGCTCGATCATCGTCATGAACATCTGGTCACCGCGGTCGGTGCGTTCGACCAGCATCGGTGAGACGATCGCCATCATCACGCCGAAGAAGCTCTGGCGTCGCACCCCCTCGCGGACGTCGTCCAACGTGACGCCCGCATCCGGTCCGAGTGCGTCGTGATACGCGCGCAACAGCGCGTCACCGTGCTCGCGGCGCTGCTCCGTCGGCAGCGCGCATCCGAGGAAGTAGGCGACGTCGGTGAACGCCGGACCCCAGGTGACGGTCTGCCAGTCGACGACCGTCAGCGGGCGATCCGCGCCAGCCTCGCCGAAGAGCATGTTGTCCAGCCGATAGTCGCCGTGGATGAGCCCCTGCGGCAGGCCCGACTCGGCCTGGGCGGCGAGGTGGGCGTCGAACGTCGCGACCAGCCGCTCGCACACCTCGCGGTGTTCGGGGGCGACGTCATCGCGGTAACGGTCGACGAACCCCGCATACAGCGCGGCCATCAGACTCTGGCTCAACGGGGTCTCGCGGTTGAGCCACTCGGCGCCGGCAAGGGCGGCGTTGCCCAGCAGCGGCCCGTGCACATGGCCCAGCTCGGTCAGCGCGAGGGTGGCCTGCTGGAGGGTCGCGCCGTCGATCTCGTTGCCGACGACGGCCGGAGCGGCGTCACCCAACACCAGGTCGAAGACGCCGGTCGCCGGGTCGTAGGCGGCGTGGTGACACGGCGCGACCGGGCCCTGCAAACCGGGGGCGACGTCGGTGTAGAACCGGACCTCACGCTCGTACAGGCCCATCGCCAAACCGGTCTGCCGACTGCTGGGATCGGCCGCGGCCACCTTCAGGACCACCGACGGAGGACCGTGCTGCCCGTCGGCGTAGGTGAGGGCGACCCGGTAGCACTCACTCATCTGACCGGTGCCGATCCGGTCGAACGTGAAGCCGGTGACCTCCCCCGCCCCGACCGCGGTGGTCAGCCATTCGGTGGTGAGCTCGGATGGTCGTTCAAGCAGGGCGGCATCCACGTGGTCCGAGGTTAGTCGGCCGGGTTCAGTCATCGTGGGCGTGGCAGGTGTCGGAGTTCGTGGCCGGTACATCCAATGACGGGTTGCGGTCGAAGAAGCCGAACGGCTTGAGCCAGAACGACACGATGTCCACCGGCATCACCGGCCAGTCCTCGGGCCGGGTGATGTGGTGCAGCCCGAACACGTACCAGAGCACGACGTCGGTGTCGGCGATGGAGCGGTCGGCCCTGGTCCACTGGCCAAGGCCGGTATCCTCGGCCGACTGGTTGACGAATTCTCCTGCAGGCCAACGCTCTTCGGCCGAACTTGGTGTCACCCACAACGTGTGACCGATGACGTTGGCGCGCTTCAACACCGGCGACTCGGGATCGAACATTGGGGGTATCGCACCGCCCGGCACCAGCTTGTACGCCGGATGGGTGCCCAGGCCGTTGGTCACGTTGGTGTTGACCACCTTCCACGTCCGCTGCGTGGCGAAGTCGAAGTCCTGCTTGCCCTCGCTCTCGGTACGCAGTGGCACGTTTCGCGTGACGAGGGACAGACCGTACGGGTTGTCGGGGCCCATCGGCTCGGCGTAGGACTCCGACATGAACACGGTGTTGTCCTCACCGTCGACGTCCATGTCGAGCCGCGCCACCAGGAAGTGCTGGTGGTAGGGCGCATAGGTGCGCTCGTCGACGAGGGTCCCGTTCGGGTTGGGCGCGCCGGGTGCGAGCGGCGTCGTGACCATGATGCCGGTGGCCCGCACCTCGCACTCGATGTTGCCGTCCTGGTAGAGCCGCCAGTAGACGAGGTATTCGTAGTTGGCGACCGTGACGTGGAACGAGATGACCAGACGGCGCATCCGGCGCACCTCGGCGCCCGTGTCGTGGTCGACGTGCTTCCACAGCACGGCGCCGTCCTCCTCGTGGATGCAGATGGCGTTGGTGATGGTGTACGGCGAGCCCTTGCTGTCGTGCATCACGGCGTCGAGATAGCGGATCTCGCCGAGGCAGTCGCAACCGAGTTCGAGCGAGGTCGTCATGAAGCCGAGGCCCCATTCACCGATGTCGAACGCGGTGCGGCGGTAGTGATCTGGCGAGGAGTCGCGGTACGGCACGATCATCTCGGCGAACGACATGCGATGGGCGATGGATCGTTCGCGATCGCCGTCGCGGTACCGGACCGTGTGAAGGGTCATGCCCTCGCGATGGTTGAAGCCGACGCGCAGCGACCAGTTCTGCCACCGCAGGAGGTTGCCGTCGAGGGTGAACGACGGCCCGTCGGGCTGAGTGACGTGCAGCGGCTTCAGCGGCTCCCGGGTCGACGCGGTGCGGATGTGGTCGGGTATGTGCCTCGGTGCGTATTCGCCCATCACGGTAGGGGTTTCGACTGCCCCGCCGGCGAACGGGCCGGCGTCCTCCACCCGAAGCACCTCCATCGTGTTCAGATCGACGACGCAGTGCAGACCGCTGACCAGATGGGCGTAGGGATTGGCGCCGGGTGCACCCTTGCGCCAGGTGTCCGACCAGCCCAGCCGGCGGTCGCGGTATTCGGGCGGCGCGACGGCGGCGCCGAACGTCCAGGTGTCCATGAAGACGTCGTCGAGGTCGGTGATGCCGCGTGCGGTGAGCGCGGCGATGACATCGGGATGCCGCCGCAACAGCTGGTCGCATTCGAAGAACTCGTCGACGGTGAAGTTGGCCTGCACACCGGGGACGTGGTCGAACGTCTCGACCGAGGAGTCACTGAGCGAGACGACGCCCTTGTAGGTGGCATTCGCCGACCTGTCCAAACAGATGACGGTCGCGCGGCGTGGCGGCACTGTGCCCTGCTGCTCGAACGCCTGCAACTCGCCCTTGCTGGGCTCCAACAATTCCATCGAGGCGAACCGCCACCCCCGTTCAGAGGTTGCCGACGGCGCCGCCGTCACGCCGTGCTCGCTGCGCAACAGTGCAGCGGCAGCGCCGAATTCGTCCGCCGACAGCGGATCCAGTGGATGCGTCACCACAACACTCGACCACATCGACGGCGGACCCGCAGCGGGATCAGGAGAAACCGCAGCCGGCCTTAGTTCGCAGCCAGCGTGAAGCCCTCCCACGCCTGGCGCCGGTCGGAGTGGGGGTCGTACTCGAGGTGTGAGCGCCGGTCGAAGACCATGACCGCGCGTTCGTCGGGGGTGTACTCCGGCCACCCGTCGCCGGGGACTCCGCCCTGGCTGAACGCCCGCCACCTGGCCTGGACGTCGTTGCTGACCCGGCGGGCCGAACGGCGGTCGGCGGCCGCGGTCATCAGCGCGCCGAACCGGGTCCGGTAGATGTCGAAGACGGCCAACAACTCGGTGGCGTGGGTGGCGCCCAACCCGGACCAGTGGAACGTGCGCGGCGCGTAGTCGTAACGGTAGACGTAGGTGGGCGCATGCCTGCCGTGCGCGCTGGCGATCTGCCAGGCCGCGGTGCCGAAGGCGAAGTCGCCACCGAGCCGGATGCAGGCACTAGGACTCGGGTAGCCGGGGTACGCGCCGGTGATCTTGTCCCGCGACGCGACGTCCAGGTCGGCGAGGAGCAGCGCGATCGTGGGCTCGCTCATCGGCAACAACTGCAGGAAGCGCGTGAACAGCTTGCCCTCGTCGGCATTGGTGCCGACGATGAGCGGGATCCGGTGGGCGGTGCCGTCCCGCATGGCTTGCAGCGGGTCCCGCGGCAGGAACTCGGTGTCATGCGTCGGGCCTACGACGAAGGCGCCGCGCATCTCCTTCATCCCCCGCCTCATCACCGCGTCGAGCGCGTGGACTAGTACGGACGGCCGGGCCGCCATCACCGCGGCTGCGGCATCCTTCTGGTCGACCCCGAGGACCTCGACGAAGTCGGAGGCGAAGGCCGCGGCGACGTCCGGTGGACCCGACATGCCGCTCGCCGGACTCTCGGAGATGGCTTGCGCGAAGAGCCCTTCCGCGTCCGGCACCGCCAGCAGCGTCGCGACCGCGTGGGCACCGGCGCTCTCACCGAAGATCGTCACGTTCTCGGGGTCGCCCCCGAACACTGCGATGTTGTCGCGCACCCACTGCAGTGCCAGGACCAGGTCGCGCAGGAAGAGGTTGTCGTCGATGGGGTGTTCGGGCGTCGCCAGCGCGGAGAGGTCCATGCAGCCAAGGGCGCCGAGCCGGTAGTTGACCGACACGTAGACGCAACCGCGCCGCGCCATGGCGGCACCGTCGTAGATCGGTGTCGCCGAACTGCCGAGGATGTAACCGCCGCCGTGGATGAAGAACATCACCGGCATTGGCTCGTCGGACGGCTTCTCGGGCGCCACGACGTTGACCGTCAGACAGTCCTCGCTCATCGGCTGATACCTGCCGACGCCGAGCAGCGTGTATCTCTTCTGCTGCGGAGCGCAGTAGGAGAAGCCGTGGCAGTACCGGACGCCGGGCCACGGCTCCACCGGTTGTGGGGCGCGGAGGCGCAGTCGGCCCACGGGCGGACGGGCGAAGGGGATCGATCGCCACCGGTGGACGCCGTCGGCGGTGAACCCCTCGATGACTCCGCTGTCGATGGTCACGCGAATGGTTCGATCGTGCATAGGCCGACGTTAGCGAAGTACTGCCGACCCGACGTGCCTGACGTGCCGATGGAAGGGCGCCCGCTAACGTGGGCGGCATGCGAATCGCCGGACTCGTTACCGCATGTGCGCTGGTAGCGGGCTGTTCTACAGGTACCGACGATGCGGCGGACCGAACCTCACCGTTCCCATCGTCGACGGCGACGTCCACGCCGACGTCCATCAAGCCGTCCGCCACGCCGTCGCTTGCACCGACCGTTGCTCCTGCCGCGGGGACCGACGTCACCGACGTGATTCGGTGGATCGAGGCGGGTGAGCCCGCCGACGCCAGCGGCTATCGGTCGATGACCCGCGGCGGGGAGACGACCGAACTCGGAGACGGCGTCGCGTTCGTGACCGCCGGGACGGAGTCGAACTGCGTGACCAACCGCTATGTGGATGGCGCGCTGGCGTGCCTGGTCAAGTTGGCCGATCCGCCACCGCGTCCGCCCGGGATCGAGACGGCGTGGAAGGCCAACTGGGTGGATTTCGCCGCGGCGGGCGTCGACGTCGGTTCGCCGCATGGCGATCCGGGCCCGTTCGGCGACGGCACCGGCGCGGAGCTTCCCGCTGGGCACTCGTTGGCGTTCGGCGAGTACCGCTGTCGCGCCGACGCGGTGGGTCTGTTCTGCGTCGATTACGCGCATCAGACTGCCGTCAAGCTCAGCGCTGCGGGCGTCGAGGGATTCGGCTGCCTGAAGAGGGTGACCCCGCCTGCCGACATCGGCTTGCGGTTCAGCTGCTGACGCCGCCGCCGTCAGAAGGGTGGTGGCTCAGGCTCTTTGGTGAAGGCGTCGTCGTACTCGAGGTCTTCGTCGGGGATGTATGCCGATGCGGGCGGTTCGGTGCGCTTGCGGTGGTTGTGGGCGCGTTCGACTTTGATCGCCGCAGCGCGTTCCTGGGCGCGGGTGCGACGCCGCCGCGGCATCATCACCGACCGATCACCACACGGCGCGGTCGCGGGGACTGCGGCGGTGACTAATTCGGTGGGTGCACACAGGTTGGGAAACAGCCACGCGCTGCCGGGGTGGGTGACATACCTCGTGCCCGACGGGGCCGTCCAGATCAACGTGCCATCGGCGAGCTGTTCGTCACGCCACCCCCAGAACGTCTTCAGCAAATGATGGAGCCGGCACTTGCACGACAGGTTCGCCGCCTGCGTCGCCCCGCCCTGGGCATACGGCACGCTGTGGTCGATGTCGCAGCGGTTCGCCGGCACGTCACACCCCGGGAAACGGCACGTCACATCCCGATTGCGGACGAACGCCGCCAACGCTGCCGACGGTACGTACCCCGCCTCCGGGGCCGCGTCCCCGGGGTGGATGAGCGGCCGCAGCCGGGCCGACGTCGCCAACTCCGCGACCAGCTCGGCGGGGATCAACCCCTCGTAGCCAAGCATCGCCGCCGGGGTACTCCCGGTCGCGTTGACGGTCGCGGCCTCGGCGATCACGTGGATCACCACCGCGCTAGCGGTCTTCCCGCCGGCCGGGCAGTCCGGGTTGCCGCACCGGCACCCCAACCGCTCCGCGCGGGCGGCCAAGGCGTCGAACGCATCGGCGCGGCGCTGGGCCACCGTGCGCGGATCGTCCTCACACACCGTGGCGGCCAGCGCGGTGAGCGTGTCGGCCACCGCGTGACCGGTGGAGGCGTACACCGTGGCGTGAATCTCGGCCAACCCGTTGTCCACATCCCCGACGAACACCTCCCGCCCGGCCACCCGGTCCTTGCGGCGGCGGACCGCATCGAGGTCCACCTCGGCGACGACCTTGTCGATCCGGGCGGCCAGCTGGCTGCGGTTTGGTCGATCCCCACCGCGGCGCCGCAAGTGCTAGGCGTTGGTCCACCCGCGCCAACACCTCCGCATCGAGGATCAACCCGGTCCGGAACACACACGCCCGAAACGTCGCCTCGTCGATGTCCCCGGCGATCAACGCCTGACCCAGCCGGGGAAGCTGCTCGCGCATCGCCCGGGCGTAGCGCAGATGCGATGCGGCTAGGCCGGCGCTGATCGACAACGCCGCCGACAACTCGGCACACACCGCGTCCTCGGCGTCGACCGCCCAGTCCGCGGTCTCATCCGACAGGCGCATCCGCAGCCCGAACAGCTCCCCGGTCGCCCACAACCGGGCCCCGGCCGCGCACGCCTCGGCCCGCGCCGCCGAGCAGATCTGCTGCACCAACGCCACCGGAACACCATTCGAATCGAACATGTGTTCGAGTATGCCACCGGGGTCCGACACAAGCCTAAGACAAGGGCCCCACCGGACGCTCGCCCGGCGGGGCCCTTGCCAGCGCGACCTAGGCGAAGCGGGTCGTGCCCGTCACCAGCTTGCCAGTGACGTTGCGGCCGTTGATCTTCGAGAGCAGCGAACCGTTCTGCAGGGTCACCGACTGATCGGCTTGCTGCAGGATTCGCTTGTTGCGCACCTGAGCCTGGAACTGTGCAGCGTTGAGCTGCTGCAGCTCTGCCTGCTCGAAGTCGCGGCCGCTCACCCCGCCGTTGAGCTGAACGCCCGTCACCGATCCGTCGGGACGCACGATCCAGGAGGCCCGCACTCCGTCGAGGTCGGCGGTGTACATGCCCGCGGGGGCGTCGACGGCGTTGGCGGTGAACGCGTACTTGGTGCCGTTCATCGTCAGGTCACCGGACAGGTCGGAGCCGGTGAGCTTCGCCGAGAGCGTGTCCTTGAACTTCGACGTGATGTCGATCGCTCCGTCGGCTTGGTTGCCGAAGAACCACGCTTCGTCGTCGATGCCGTTGCAGGCGTAGGCGGCGATCTCATCACCGTCGACGGAGATGCCGATGGTCATCTTCTTGCCGTCGGCCTCCATGTCGGCCATGTATCTGGCGGATGGGGGGAACGCCGCGGACGTGGCGGCGACAGTGGGCGATTTCTCGCTCGAGCAGGCGGACAGGGCGCCAAGGGCGATGAGCGCGATGACACCGACGATCAGGGTGCGAAGGAGTTTTCTCATGTGGACCAGCATCTACGCGCCCGTGCGTCGTTACATGAAGATTGAGTGGAGATTCCATGGAGATCGGCCCGGTTGGTCGTCACTCGGCGAGGAAGTCGGCCACCTCGTTGCGGAAGACCTGCCACGCCGGCTCGTCTTCGCTCAACAGATGGTTGTTGCTCGACAGTGCGACCAGCCGGGAATCGGGGATGATCGCCGCCAGCTCCTCGCCGTAGCGCATCGGAACCCGATGATCGTCGAAGGCATGCAGGATGAGCGTCGGGCACGTCACGCGTTCGGCCAGGTCGCGGACATCGATGCGGGCGAACACCTCGAGGAACCGGACGGCGTTCTCGGGTGAGGTGGTCCGGCGTTGCAAATGGTCGAACGCCTCCCAGTCGGTACGCGTGCCGTCGGGCCGGAACTGCGCGGCGAACACCTGCCGGAACACGGGGTCGTCCCGCCCCCATCCGACCCGGGCAAGGTCGAGATCCAGTGCGGCAGCCCGTCTTTCGTCATCATTCATGGCACGTACCGATCGTCCTCTGGCATACGCCGAGCACAGGACGAGCTTGGTGACCCGTTCGGGATGCCGGGCGGCATAGGCCACCGCGACCGCCCCACCCTGAGACACGCCGAGCAGCGGAAACCTCTCCAGCCCAAGCGCTTCCACGACAGACTCCAGATCGGAGACCCAGTCCTCGAAGGTGAATTCACCGGCGTCCCAATCGGACAACCCACAGCCGCGTTCGTCGTAGCGAATGAACTGGTGTTCCGATGCGAGATCGCGCACCCAGTGGCGCCACACCGGGCTTTCGATGTCGTACCCCAGATGGGTCATCCAGTTGGCGGCGCGGACGAGTGGGGGCCCTTCGCCGGCGACCGCATACGCCAGCCGGATGCCGTCGGCCGCACGGCAGAACGCGATGTGCTGACGCGGCGGTGGGGGCTCCGGCTCGGGCTCGACCGCCGGCTCGGGTGCGTCGACGACGAGGGTGCCGACGAACTGGTAGCCCCGGCCACGGACGGTGCGGATGAACCGCTGAGACTCACCGTCGTCGCCGAGTGCCCGGCGGGCTGCCTTGATCCGACTGGTCAGCGCCGCCTCACCGACGAAGCGACCGCCCCAGACGGTGTCGAACAGCTCCTCCTTGGTGACCAGACGCTCGTGATGGGCCACCAGCTCAGCCATCACGTCGAACACCTGAGGCTCGATGCGGATCACCACGCCGTTGCGGCGCAGCTCGTAGCGGGCGGTGTCGAGGACGAACTCGTCGAAGACCCACGCGCGGCCGGGCGAGGCCGACTCCGTGGGCGACATGAATAGAGATCGTAGCCGCATAGCGCCTGCTCGGCGGGGTTCAGCGCCAGCCGTCGGCCGCCTCCGCCGCGCGCATCAACTCACCGCACAGGTCTCTGAGCTCTGCGGCCGCGGCCCCTTCCTCGATGGCGGTGGCCATGTCCTCTGCGGCGCACCGCACCTGGTAGACGCGATCGGATAGCGCGGCGGCCTCCTCGGCGGTCAACACGACCGAATCAGGTGCTACCGCAGTGCCCTTCACCATCGCCCGCTGCTCGTAGGCGCGCTGACGGCACGACTGCCGGCAGTACTGCCGACGGCGCCCCATTCCGCTGTCGGGCACCTCGCGACCGCACCACCGGCACGGCTGCACTCGGGTTCGTCGTCGGTCGGGTGCCACGGGTTCCGACTGTAAACGGCCGACGGCACCGATCCCGGTATCATGGACAGTCGCGTCGGGAACTTCGCGCCACACGGCTGCGTTGATACCGCGGAACATCTGTACAGAGGAGTAGTGACTATGGCTGATCGTGTCCTGCGAGGTAGTCGACTCGGAGCCGTGAGCTACGAGACCGACCGCAACCATGACCTGGCGCCCCGTCAGGTGGCGCGCTACCGGACCGACAACGGCGAGGAGTTCGAGGTTCCCTTCGCCGACGAGGCCGAGATCCCGGGTACCTGGCCCTGCCGCAACGGCATGGAGGGCACGCTGATCGACGGTGACGTGCCCGAGCCCAAGAAGGTCAAGCCCCCGCGTACGCACTGGGACATGCTGCTGGAGCGCCGTTCGGTCGAGGAACTCGACGAGTTGCTCAAGGAGCGTCTCGACATCATCAAGACGCGGCGTCGCGGCAGCAGTAGCAGCAGCTAGCGCACCACGCCGCGGGCGCGGTCGATGCGCCCGCGGATCCCCCACTCGGCGATCTTGAAGATCGCTTCGCGGATGTTGGAACCACTCATCTTCGACTTGCCGAGCTCGCGCTCGATGAACGTGATGGGCACTTCCTTCACGATGAATCCCGCGCTGATCGTGCGCCAGGTCAGATCCACCTGGAAGCAGTAACCCTTGGAGTCGACGGCGCCGAGGTCGATCTTCTCGAGCACCTCACGCCGGTAGGCCCGGTAGCCGGCGGTGATGTCGTTGACGTCGACCCCCAACGAGATGCGTGAATATCCGTTGGCCGTGCGCGAGAGCACCATCCGCCGGCGGGGCCAATTGCGGACCGTGCCGCCGGGCACGTATCGCGAGCCGATGGCCAGGTCAGCGCCCTCGTCGACGGCGTCGAGCAGCCGGTAGAGCTCCTCGGGAGCGTGCGATCCGTCGGCGTCCATCTCGACCAGGACCGAGTAACCCCGGCCCAGACCCCACGCGAAACCCGCCAGGTAGGCCGCACCGAGACCTGCCTTGCTGGAGCGGTGCATGACGTGGATGCGATCAGGGTCGGCCAGCGACAGATCGTCGGCCAACTCCCCCGTGCCGTCCGGGCTGCCGTCATCGACGACGAGGATGTGGACGTCGGGGCGCGAAACGTGCACGCGACCGACGATCAACGGCAGGTTCTCGCGCTCGTTGTAGGTCGGGATGATGACCAGCGTGCGCTCACTGGGGCGGTCGCCACCGGTGCTCATGAGTGATCCCGCCTCGCGTCTCGCTCGTCGGTCATGTCACTCCTTCGTCTTAGATTCCTCGCCGTCGGCGACCTTCCGGCGACGGCGCGTGAGCTTCCCTGCGAACGCTCCATTGTGCAACATCGCTCCGACGACGGCGCCAGCACCAGCGATCACGATCAAGGCCTGGATCCACGGGCCCCATCGCGTCGCCGGGGTGAGGCTGGTCTTCAGTTGGATCTGGGCATCGAGGTAGGCCGGTTCGAAGAACGCGGTACGCGCCTGTTCGCGCCCGTCGGGCCCGATCACGGCGCTGATGCCGGTGGTTCCCGCCACGACGACGTAGCGGTCGTGCTCGACGGCGCGCAGCCTGGCGAAGGCCAGCTGCTGGACGCTCATCGACTCGTCGAAGGTGGCGTTGTTCGTGGGCACGGCGATGAACTGGGCCCCGTTCAGCACCGACTCACGGCCAGCCCGGTCGAAGATCACCTCCCAGCACGTCGTCACGCCGATCGGGATCCCGGCCGCATGGACGACGCCGTTCCCGTCACCGGGTACGAAGTACCCCGCACGATCGGCGAACGATGACAGCATCCGGAAGAAACTGCGCCACGGCAGGTACTCGCCGAACGGCTGCACGATCTTCTTGTCATGGCGCTCGCCGGGCCCACTGGCCCCGTCCCAGACGATCACGGTGTTCGTCGCCTGCGGGTCCTCCTGCGTGTACCCGGGGGCGGAGACGACGGCGCCGACGAGGATCGGCGCCCGGATCGCGTCGGCGGCGACCGCGATCTGCTCGGCCGCGTCGCGGTTGGCGATCGGATCGATGTCGGACGAGTTCTCCGGCCAGATGACGACGGCCGGCTGGGGTGCCCGGCCGGTTCGGACGTCCTCGGCGAGCTGCAGGGTCTCTCGGACGTGGTTGTCGAGCACCGCGCGCCGCTGAGCGTTGAACTCCAACCCGAGTCGCGGCACGTTGCCCTGGATCGCGGCCACCGTCGTGGTCGGGTCCTCGCCGGCACCGGCGGCGGACTGACGGACGTAGGGGGTTCCCGCCGCGACCGCCAACAGGACGAGGGCCACGCTGACCCCGGGCGCGACGACTGCGGGCGGGAGGGCGTGACCCGTGTGGTGACCGTTTCGCCACCACTGGGCCGCTTCGATGACCAGGGCTCCGAGGCCGAAGCCGACGAGTGCCACGGCGAACGACACCAGCGGCACCCCGCCGAAGTGCGCGATCACCAGGAGCGGGCTGTTGCTCTGGGTGAATCCGACGACACCCCAAGGGAATCCGCCGAACGGGATCGTGGACTTGAGCCATTCGGCCAGGACCCACAGGCAGGCGAACCACACCGGCCAGCCGGGCAGGCGCCGCACGATGACCGCGAGGACTCCGAAGACGGCGGGAAAGAGCGCCTCCATCGCCGACAGCGCGAGCCAGGGAACGGCTCCGACCAGACCGCTGATCCACGGAAGCAGCGGCACGTAGAACGCGAGCCCGAACAGGAATCCGTAGCCGAAGCCACCCGCCCTGGTGGTCGACGGATGGGTCAGCACCCACGCAAGGAGACCGAAGGCGACGAACGTCGACAACCACCAGCCGAACGGCGGGAAGCTGACGCAGACCAGCAGGCCGGCCGCGATCGACGCGGCGATCCGCAGGGCCCGGGGGCCGAGGATTCGCCGCCATCGGTCGACGATCGGCGTCCGTTCGCGAGGCTCCGTGCGCTCAACCATGGATGGCGACGCCCCGGTGGACCGTCTGGCGGCAGACGGGCAGGGGCGCCTCTGGGACGAGGCGGGGTAACGCCGGAATGCGGGACCGGGGGTCAGTCGACCACCGCTGCACGGTGTCGGCGGGGGCGGCCACTTCCAGCGCCGCCGGACCACCGGGCACGTCCCACACCGCGTACGTCGCAGGTGCGCCGGGGGTCAGGGTGCCCGCCACGCCGTCCCGGACGCCACCGGCCCGCCAGGCGCCACGGGTGGCCGCGGCGAACGCCGCCCGCGCCGAGAGCGCACTTCCCGGGGTGTGGTGGGCGGTCGCGGCCCGCACCGTCTCCCACGGATTCATACCGGTGACGGGCGAATCGGAACCGAAGGCGAGTGGCACGCCTTGGGATGCTAACAGCGCCAGCGGGTTGAGCCGACGCGCCCGCTCGGCACCCAATCGCTGGGCATACATGCCGTCCGGCCCACCCCAGAGCGCATCGAAGTTCGGCTGCATGCTGCCGATGACGCCCCAGCTACCCAGCTGACCCGCTTGCGCCTCGGACACCATCTCGAGGTGTTCGAGGCGGTGGCCGCAGCGGGCAACGGCTGGGGCGCCGAACCGGTCCACGACGCGGGTCAGGGCGTCCACCACCGCGGTGACGGCGGCGTCGCCGATGACGTGGAAGCCGGCCGTGATCCCCGCTTCGGTGCATGCGGTCAGGTGGGCTTCGATGGCCTCGACGTCGAGGTACGCATTGCCGACGCAGCCGGGCGCATCCACGTAGGGGTCGTGCAGCCACGCCGTGTGCGAGCCAAGGGCGCCGTCGACGAACAGGTCTCCCCCGAGGCCACGCGCACCGGTGTCGCCGAGCAACTGGCGCGCCTCGGCGGCGGTGCCGACCGCCTCGCCCCAGTACCCGATCACCTCGACGCCGTGCTGCAACGCGCGGAGCTCGGTCCAGTCCTCGATGCCGCCGATGTCGGGGCCTGCGCACTCGTGGACTGCGGCGATGCCCGAGCGGGCGGCCAGGTCGAGTGCCGCCAGCCGGGCCTCGCGGCGCTGGGCGGGCGTGAGCAGCGCCCTGGCTGCCGCGCGCACCAGGTGGTGCGCCTCGGTCGTCAATGGCTGTTGGTCGTGGTGGCCGGCCGCCGCCGCCAGACCGGGCACCGATCGGCGCAGCGCGGTCGACGCCGCCGCCGAGTGCACGTCGACTCGGGCCAGGTAGGCCGGTCGATCGCCGAGCAGCCCGTCGAGGTCGGACGTCGTCGGCGCGACGGGCGACGACCATCGCGACTCGTCCCACCCGTGCGCCCAGATCAGGCCCGTGGGGTTCGCGCGGGCGTACTCCCCGATCAGCCGCAAGGCGTCGTCCCGCGACGCCGCGGGTCGCAGGTCGAGTCCGACGACCGC